>NZ_JBDZDJ010000014.1:0-129773 GCF_040049135.1 Gordonia sp. VNK1
CGTTTCCACCAACCACCCACAGTCAAACGACCGCAGCAACGCGTCGCCATCAACCTGCACCACCAACCCACCGCATAACACAACAAAATCGGGAACTGACTCACCACAGCTTGACACTCACCGATCAGAGGAAACTGGCCCGCCCGGACCGCACCAGGGCCTCGGCGACGCTGCCCTCGACCTCCTCGACGGTGAACCCGAACAGGTAGTGATCACGCCAGCGCTTGTTGACGTCCATGTAGCGTTCCAGCAGGCCCTCACGCCGGAACCCGAGTTTCATCAGTACCGCCTGCGAGGCCGCATTCTCCGGCTGCACGGTGGCCTCGAGTCGATGCAGCCCGACGGGACCGAAGCAATGGTCGACGCCGAGGGCGACGGCGGCGGTGGTGATCCCCTGCCCGGCATGTCCGGCGTCGATCCAGTAGCCGATCCACGCGGTGCGCACGGCGCCGCGCTGGATGTTGCCGACGGTGAGTTGGCCGACGTATCGGCCGTCGAGTTCGATGACGAACGGCAGCAGGGTGCCCCGCTTCGCCTCGGATTTGAGCACCGAGAACAGCGGCGGCCACGAACTGACCTGGTGTCGCGACGCCCATGACCCGGTGCCGGTCGGTTCCCAGGGCAGCAGCGAATTCTGGTTCCGAATCCGCAGGTCGCTCCAGTCCTTGGCATCGCGCAGTTTCACCGGGCGCAGACTCACCGCGCCGGCCCGCGTACCGAGCGGACCGAGCGTCGCAGGCCACCCCGGGCTGACCGGATCACCACTCAACCACCTGAACACATCTGGGAGTCTATGCGGTGACGATCACACAGCGGGCGGGTAACCGCCGCGCCGATCGCCTCAGCCCCGCTGGGCCAGGAACGCCACCTCGACCTCGTCGCCGATGCCCAGTTCCTCCACGTCGGATTCGACGATGATCAGGCAGTTGGCCTCGGCGAGTTCGGCGAGCAGGTGACTCGATCCGGTGGGTGAGGCGCCGAGTACCTGCACCAGGTACTCCCCCGACCGTTCGTCGCGCATCAATTGACCGCGCAGATATCCCTTGCGGCCCTTGACCGATGCGATGGGACCGATGGTGCGGGCCGTGATGACCCGGCGCATCGGTTGCCGCTTGCCCAGGGCGATGCGGATCAGCGGCCGGACCATCACCTCGAAGGACACCAGGGCACTGACCGGGTTGGACGGTAGCAGGAAGGTGGGCACCTCGTCGCGGCCGAGGCGTCCGAAGCCCTGCACCGAGCCCGGATGCATCGCCACCCGCACCACCTCGAGGTCACCGAGGTCCGAGAGCGCATCGACCACCGAGCGGCCGGCCTGACCGCCGATCGCCCCGCAGATCACCACGATCTCGGATCGGATGAGTTGCGCCTCAACGACTTCGCGCATGCGGGAACTGTCGCGTTCGGCGATGCCGACGCGGTTGACGTCGGCACCGGCGTCGCGGGCCGCGGCGGCCAGCGCGTAACTGTTGACGTCGAAGATCTGTCCGGGCCCGGGGGTGCGGTCGATGTCGACGAGTTCACTGCCGATCGAGATCACCGACAACCGCGGCCGCGGATGCACCAGCACTCGTGAATGTCCCACGGCGGCAAGCAGTCCCACCTGGGCGGGGCCGATGATGGCACCGGCGCGCACCGCCACGTCGCCGGGTTGGACGTCGTCACCGATCCGCCGGACGTAGTCACCGCTGTCGACGCCGTGGCCGACCTTGACCTTGGAGTCACCGCCATCGGTCCAGCGCAGCGGCACCACCGCGTCGGCGAGAGTGGGCATGGGCGCACCGGTTTCGACGCGGACGGCCTGCCGTGGCTGCAGTCGGGTGGGGGTGCGGGCTCCGGGTGCGATCTCGCCGACCACCGGCAGCGACACGATCATCGGTTCACCGGCCTCGAGGTCGATCAGGTCGGCGCCACCGGCGTCGAAGTCCTCGAGGTCCTCCGGTGCCGGTTCGCCGGCCAACACGACGTCGACCGCGCGCACCGCGTACCCATCGACGGCGGCCTGGTCGAATCCGGGCATCGGCGCCTCAGTGAGGACTTCCTCGGCGCACATCAGGCCCTGCGCCTCAGAGATCGCCACCCGCACCGGACGGGGTGCGACCGCAGCGGCCGTCACCAACGTCAGATGATCTTCAACCGAACGCATCTCACCTCACCTACCGCCGGGCCCGGCTCCATCGCATCGAGGTTAGTAGGCCCGCGATGCCCGATGTGTCAGGCGCGCGGGGACCCGACCGAGGTGACCCGATGCGGCGAGCGCGTCGCGGTCGACTGTCAGTCCTCGGCGAGCCGCTGGGTCAGCCACTCACGCAGGTCGGGGCCGTAGTCGTCGCGGTCGAGGGCGAAGTCGACGGCGGCCTTGAGGTAGCCGCCGGGGTTGCCGAGGTCATGACGGGTGCCGTGATGAACCACCACATGCACGGGCTCGCCCTCCTCGATGAGCAGGGCGATCGCGTCGGTCAGCTGCAGTTCGCCGCCGGCGCCGGGCTTGATGCGGCGCAACGCGTCGAAGATCTTGCGGTCGAGGATGTAGCGACCGGCCGCGGCCAGATTGGACGGCGCGTCCTGCGGTTCGGGCTTTTCGACCATGCCCTTGAGGCGTTTGACGTTCGGGTTGTTGGCGTCGGGCAATTCCTCGACGTCGAAGACGCCGTAGGCGCTGATGCGGTCCGGCGGCACCTCGATGGCGCACAGCACCGACCCGCCGCGGCGCTGCCGGGTGCGGGCCATCACCTCGAGGACCCCGCCGGGCAGGACCAGGTCGTCGGGCAGCAGCACCGCGATGGCGTCCTCGTCGTCGTCGAGGTAGTTCTCCACGCATCCCACGGCGTGGCCGAGTCCCAGGGGCTTGTCCTGGACCACCGAGGCCACCTCGAGCAGCGACGGCGCCTTACGCACCTTGGCCAGCATCGCGGCCTTGCCCCGCTTGGCCAGGGTGTTCTCCAGGACGAGGTCTTCGACGAAGTGCGCGACGACGCCGTCCTTACCGGGCGACGTCACGATCAGCAGACGCTCGGCGCCGGCGGCTTTCGCCTCTTCGGCGACGAGTTCGATGCCCGGGGTGTCGACGACGGGCAGCAGTTCCTTCGGGACGGTCTTCGTCGCCGGCAGGAATCGGGTACCCAGACCGGCCGCCGGGACCACCGCGGTGCGCGGAATCGGCGGAGTGTCGGGTACGTCGCTGTACTCGGGGAATTCGGTGGGCGAAGACTTCGTGCTGGCCGTCATGACCCCACCCTAATGTTGGATGCTGGCAACCAGCCACAGGAGCGGTGTGAGATCACGGGGCGAAGGGTGTTGAGGTGGGTACCACCAAGAGGCAACTGCGCGAGGAGTTCGTCGCGCGACGCGCGGCGATGTTGGCGGACGATCGGGATGCAGCTGCGGCACGGCTCTCCGCGCACATGGCAGCCACCCCGTTCGGACTCGATGAGCACGCGACGGTCGCGGCGTATGTGCCGGTGGGGACCGAACCAGGATCGGTGGCCATGCTCGATGCCCTCGCCAACACCGGCGCTACGGTGCTGCTACCCGTCGTACCGCCCGGAGATCCGCAACCCCTGGACTGGGTGCGATACGGGGGTCCGTCGTCGTTGGAGCGTCGACGCTGGGGTCTGCTGGAACCGACCGGACCGCACCTGGGCACCGATGCGATCGGGTCGGCGTCGGTGATCATCGTGCCCGCGCTGGCCGTCTCGAGGTCGGGGGTGCGGTTGGGACGCGGCGCGGGGTATTACGACCGGTCGATCGCAGGTGTGTCGGCGGAACTGGTGGCCGTGGTCTATGACGGGGAGTTGGTCGACGAACTCCCCGGCGACGCCTACGACGTTCCGATGGGGTGGGTGGTGACGCCGGGGGGCGGGTGCAGTGAGATCGAGACTCGGTAAGCAGAAATGCGCCCCCAGACAGTGCTGGGGGCGCATTTCGGAAGAGCGTCGATCAGTAGATAACGATACAGGTGCCGTCGCTCAGATTCTCGTTGGAGATCGCGAAGGTGCCGACCGTCAGAGGGTCAGTGCTTTTCGCCGCGGAGCTCGGCTGCTTGGCAGTGATCACATAGCTACCAGGTCCATCCGGCGTCCAAGTGAACTTGGCGGAATTCCCGGTTGGCGTGACATCTTCGGTCTCAACCGTCGCGCCACCGCTGGTGACGGTGAATGTCACTTTCTCACCCAAGTTCTGGTTGTTGACCGTGGCCTCTACCGTGTACTCACAGCCCGGGCCGTAAACACCCTCAGATGAGCCGTAGCCTGACGGAGTGGTGACCTCGACGCCGGTCACGTCTGCTGATGCGGGCGCAGCCATCGCGCTTGCTCCGGCAATTGCGGCGGTTGCTCCTGCGAGGCGGATGCTGCGACGTGTCTTACCCATGAAATTCTCCTTTTACGGAACTGCCCTCCCCGACTGAAAGGGGTCTGGATAGGAACCTAGCAAAGGACATAACTCACGCAACCCGAGACCGGGTTACGCATTACTAACCCATCGGCCAGACGACACGGTTCACCTCAACGTCACCAAGCGTCCACAAAGATTTCGGACAAGACTCACGCCGACGCCGGCGCTGCCGCCTTCTTATCGCTCGACGACGAGGACTTCGACTCACTGTTCGATGACGACGTGCTACTGCTCGACTCGCTCGATGAACTTGAGTTGGACGACGACTCGCTCGACGAGCTGGTCTCCGACGAGCTGGACCCGCCCCGGGAATCGGTGCGGTAGAAGCCGCTGCCCTTGAACACGATGCCGACGGAGTTGAACAGCTTGCGCAGGCGGCCGGTGCACTGCGGGCACTCGGTGAGGGAGTCCTCGGAGAACGACTGAACGATGTCGAACTTGTTGTCGCACTCTGTGCACGCATATGAGTAGGTGGGCACCGTAAACCTCCGCAGGAAATGTAATGACTGCCGCATAGTTTAACCGAAGTTGGCACTCCAGCATTCCGAGTGCCAACCTCGGCGTTCTCTGCAGGTCAGCGGTTGATCAGCCGCCGATGACCTCGATGTCACGGTCGGGGATGCCGTCGCGGTTCATGTCCGGGTCACGGGCCTGCCGCGCATCCCAGCGCAGCAGCAGCGCCGCGATGCCGGCGGCGAGGACCGAGCCGATCAGAATGGCCGCCTTGGCGGGTGCGGAGTGCACGGCGTCGTCCTCGAAGGACAACTCCGCGATGAGCAGCGCCACCGTGAAGCCCACACCGGTGAGCATGCCGACCGGCACCAGGTCACGCAGGCCGATCGCGTCGGGCAGCCGCAGCGGCGTGAACCGGACCATCACCGCGGTCGCGGCCATCACGCCGACGATCTTGCCGACGATCAACCCGGCGACGATGCCGATGGAGACGGGCTGGACCAGACTGCCCTCACCCCCGACAACGGAGACCCCGGCAGCGGCGAAGGCGAACACCGGCAACGCCACCGACGACGACCACGGCCGGATGGACTCCTCGAATAGCTCTGTGCGACTGAGCTTTTCACCGCGAATCGGTTTGGCCGGAACCACGAAGCCCAGCAGCACACCGGCGACGGTGGCGTGCACCCCCGAGGCGTGCATGAATCCCCAGGCCACCAGCGCGATCGGGAGCAGCAACCACCAATGGGTGCGTCGGGCACGCACGGCGGCGGCGAAGACGACCACCGCGATGATCGCGGCGCCGAGCATCAGCAGATCGATGGTGTCGGTGTAGACGGTGGCGATCACGATGATGCCCAGCAGGTCGTCGACCACCGCGAGCGTCAGCAGGAAGGTGCGCAACGCCAACGGCAGGCCCCGTCCGCAGATCGCGAGGACCGCGAGCGCGAACGCGATGTCGGTGGCCGTGGGGATCGCCCAGCCGTGCAGCGCCGACGAATCCCCGGACAGTCCGACGATCAGCAGGTAGATCGCGGCGGGGGTCACCATGCCGCCGACGGCGGCGGCGATGGGCACGCCGGCCAGGCGCATGTCACGCAGACTGCCGGCGACGAATTCGTGCTTGAGCTCCACGCCGACGACGAAGAAGAAGATCGCCAGCAGACCGTCGGCGGCCCAGTGCGCCAGCGACAGATGCAGGTGCAGCGCCTCCGGCCCGACCTCGATGGCCAGCAGATCGTGGTAGGTCTCGCGCCACGGGGTGTTGGCCCAGATCACCGCGACGGCGGCGAAGGCGAGCAGCAGGATGCCGCTCGTCGTATCCAGGGACAGGGTTCGGCGGAAGCGTTCTCGTCGATTCAGCGTGCGCCAGCGTCCGTCACCGGTGTCCGGGGTGTCGGCCGTCGGCGTGTCGGTGGCATCTGAATCGGCAGGGTACGGATCTGTCGAATCGGTTTCGGAGGACTGGGTCGTTCCGGACCGGGGATTGATCATGGGACCTGTCACGGGCGGCTCCTGGTAGCTGGGATCGCACGCGGTGACGCGGCGATCGGGGTCGTTGAGTAGAGCATTCCCGCCCGCGTTGTGGGGCGGAGCCGACCAGACTTCCCGGCACACCTGCGACAATTCTCCCAGTTCACTGCATGCCTCGTCCATTCGAACGGGTGACCTGTGCAGATGTCACCGGTGGGCGGTGTCTGTCCACAGGTTCGGGCTTCGTCGTTCCGTGGGCCTCACACCGCACTTACCGTGCCCGCATGCGGTTACCTCTGACCCGGACCACGATGGGTCCTCGACTGCGCGATCGGGCCGCCCACGCGATGCGTCCGGGTTGGGCGCGATCGGTGGCGATCCGTCGAACAATGTCCCTGGTGTTGATCGCCGCGGCGGTGGCGGTGGGCCTCCACGGTCAACGGACCGAGACCCACACGTCGGTGCTGGTGGCGGCGCACGATCTGGCACCGGGCCACGCGCTGGTCGCGGCCGATCTGCGGCAACAGTCGGTTCCGGTCGAACTCGTCCCCGAGGGTGCGCTGCGCCTGGCCGCCGACGGTGAGGCGCACACCGTGACCGGCCCCATCGGCTCCGGTGAGATCGTCACCGGATCGCGATTGCTGTCGCCGCGGTTGCCCGTTCAACTGACCGGTGACGACGACGCGCGGCTGGTTCCCGTCCGGCTCGCCGACGACACGGTGGCCTCGCTGGTGCGGGCCGGTGACGTCGTCGACGTGCTCACCGCCGACACCGATGTACTCGCCACCGGCGCGATCGTGGCGGTGGTGCCGACCGCCGTCGGCGCGTCACCGACGCGTGCGAGCGCCACTCCCCCGATCCTGCTCGCCATGGGCCGCACCGCCGCACATCGCGTGGCGGGAGCCGGTCTGGATGTGCCGTTGGCGGTGGTACTGCACTGATGTGACCCTGCGAAACTTCGCTGTCAATCGAACGCGCCCGCGAATTCAACCGAGCAGAAGGCGTCGCCTCGTTTACCATCCTGGATAGAGTTCCCTCAAGTCCGTGCCTTCTTGAGCACCCGGCATGGATGCCCGGCACCAATGATCAATCAGGAAGGACCGGAAGTGCTCAAGGGTTTCAAGGACTTCATACTCCGGGGCAATGTCGTCGAACTGGCCACCGCGGTCATCGTCGGCGCTGCCTTCACCGGGATCGTCACCGCCTTCACCACCGGAATCATCAATCCGCTGCTGGCGGCAATCCCGACCGGCAACGACAGTTGCGGACAGGCATCGAGCGACCCGGATGCCGTCCAGGCGCCGGTCTCGGTCTGTGGGCTCGGCTTCAAAGTCACCGATAACGACGCGACCTACCTGGACTTCGGCGCGTTGATCGCGGCGATCATCAACTTCCTGATCGTGGCCGCGGTGATCTACTTCATCATCATCGTGCCGTACAACAAGCTCGCGTCGCTGGGCAAGAAGCCCGACGAAGCCGAGGTCACCGAGATCGCGCTGCTCACCGAGATCCGCGACATCCTCGCTCCCGAGGACAGCTCGTCGGCCAAGGAGCAGGCGCAGGCGGTGCTGCCGCCGCATCTCAACGATCCGGGTGGTCCGCCGTCCGGTGGTCTTCCCGAGGGCGTCGGCGACCCGAACAAGACCCAGGTGATCGAGACCAAGCGGGTCACCCCGCCGCCGGCGTCGTTCTCGTCGGAGCCGGCGCCGTACTCCGATCCCTCGCCGTCGGGTCCGTTGACGCCGCCCGGATCGACTCAAGGTGTGTCCTACCCGGGAGGACCCGGTGGCGCCACGCCGCCGCCGGCTCCGGGCAACTACCCGCCGCCCGGCAATTACCCGCCCCCCGGCCAGGGCAGCTACCCGCCGCCGGGAACGTATCCGCCCGGCCAGGGATACCCGGGAGAGGAATTCCCCGGCGACTATCCGCCGGATGCCCCCGGACGGCATTCGCGCTGACAGTCACATCATGAACGGCCCCGCGTCTTCGGACGCGGGGCCGTTCGCTTCTGCTCAGGGCAGGACCGGGGTGGCGGGTGAGACAGTGCCTGCAGGGGTGACCGGCACTGCGGGAGTGACGGTTCCGGTCGGGGTCACCGGCACCGCGGGCGTCACGGAAGGCGTGACCGGGACAGCGGGCGTCACCGTCGGAGTCACCGGTACGGCCGGGTTGAGGGTCGGAGTCACCGGTACGGCCGGGTTGACGGTCGGAGTCACCGGTACGGCCGGGGATACCGACGAGCTCGACGACGGGGCGGTGATCGACGATGCGGGTGTCGCCGCTGCGTGGCTGTGGCCGGTCATCGTCACGCCGAACAATGCCGCGCCGGCGACTGCGACCCCGGCGATGCCGAACAGAATCGCATTGCGGCGGCGGGGGTCCTGTCGGGTGGACGCTGCGTCGCTGGTGGACCGCGGGGCCTGATTGCTGGTTGTGGTGCTCATGGTGGTCGCTCCTTGTTGGCCGAATCTCTGTGAACACCATTGAGTTTCGTCTCGGAAGGAGCGGGTCGACATCGACCGGGTGGTGGATCTGCCGGGGGAATCCGGCTTCCCCCGATTGGGGGAGGCCGGCCGTCAGCAGCAAGCACTCAGTGCACGCGACCCCCATCCTGCGGCACCAATAACGAAGGGCGGGAACCTGCTTCGAGGTTCCCGCCCTTGTTGTGTTGCGTCAGATGGTCCTGACGGCAGCTGTCAGCCGATGCTGAACGGCTGGCCGTACAGGGTCACGACACCCTTGACCGAGTCGGTGTCGACGGTCACGGTGACCTTCGCCTTGGCCTCTGCGTACCCTCCGCAGTTGTTCTCGGTCTTGAACGTCTCCTGGCTGTACGCGACGCCACCGGTGTTGCCGGTGAATGTGTAATCCGTCACGCCGTCGTCATCGCTGTCCGTGGTGTCGATGATCGGCACGTAGAAGGCTTGGCCTGGCCCGAGCGCAAGAGTGGTGTTTGCACCCGCCGACGGTGTCGCACTCGTATCGAGCCCGCCACCGGTGCTCGGCGCTGCCGAACCCTCGGCTCCACCGTCAGCGCCAGCCCCCAGTCCGATGTTGACCTGGCACCCGACGATGTAACCGGCAGCGATCGTTCCGCCGGTGGCCTCGCCGCCCACAGTGACGCGAACCTTGCCCGAGACCCAGACCTCGCGAACAAGGTTGAAGGACTCGACAATTGCGTTCTGGTAGCTGACGTCCTGACCGAACAGCTCGATCTTGACGGGCGTGCCGTCGACGAGCGTCTTGGTGATCGTGGTGTTCGCGACCGGAGCTGCGGCTGCGTCGCCGGCGCCGGTCGCGGTGACGGCCATCAACGCAGCGCCGGTGATACCGACGCCCGCCGCAACGCGACGCGTGATGATCTTGTTCATGATTCCCCTTCGTGGAAAGTAGATCTGCCCGGAGCAGATAGTTCGGTGTGGTTATCTGCTCGGTCAGCTGACGAAGAAGGGCTGGCCGTAGAGCTTGGACTTGAGGAACGTGCCTTCACCCGTGACGGTGTCGTCGTCATCACTGATCTCGTAGCCCTTGCCACCCATCACCTGGGCGATGGTGCGTGCCGAAGCGTACCCGCCACAGTTGGGGAATTCGATCTCGAAGTCTTGGAGTTGGACGTAGGCCTTGCTGCCCGCATCGAAGCTCTTGCTGACGGAGACCGGCTGGATCGTGGCCTCGCCCGGAGCGATGGGGAGTGAGATTCCCCCGGAAACCGTCAGCGACGGGGACGGGAGCACCGACAGCGTGCCACCGGTCTCACCCGAGAATCCACTGACATCGACCTGGCAACCGGCCAGAATGTAGATGGTCAGCTTGCCGCTGACGCCCTCGCTGCCCTCGGCCGAGAAGGTTCCCGACAGCAACGCGGTGCGGCCGAGGCCATTGTTGGCGACGCGCGCCACCGAGTACTGCGAGTTGAACTCGCTCTTCGTGGTGATCTTCTCGCCGTCAAGACCGCTGACGGACTTGGTTCCGTTCGCGAGCGGAGCCGCTGCCGCGTTCCCCGTTCCCATGCTTGCCAGACCGATCGCCGCCACGGCGGTGATGGCGCATGCCCCCGCAGCACGGCGCAGCCCAAGCTTGCTGAACTTGCTCATTCGTTCCCTCTCACAGGATTCGGTGTTTTCTGAGAATCGCACCCGCAATTCTCAGGTTGACCATTGGTGACCGACCCCGCCGCACTCGTAACCGTTCCCCCCAGAAACACCAGGAGCCATTACATGTGGACGATGTATGCCACCACAGCGGACCACAACCAGCTGCGTTCCGCAGGACTTGTACCGACACGCCACGTTGGGCACCGGTGTCGTCCAGGCGAACGCTATCTGAGAGGTCACGAAGAGGGCAACAGCTGGAATCAGCCGTGTCTCAGCCTTCCCATTACCGATCTCGAATACGACATCAGCAACGATGGAATCCAGAAATGTTAACGGAAGGAAAACTCCCTGAACCTGGCGTCGAGACGGTGCCAGAGCATTACAAATAATGCGGCGGACGGTCGCGGTCGTACGACGAACGATCGGATTCTCTGTGACTCAGATCACGTTCATCGGAGGTAACGCTGGGCAGGTCCTCGCCAAAGATCGCGTCCAGATCACGGCGCCTGCGCGCGGATCGTCGCGAACATCCGGACTGCCAGGCCGCTGACTGTTCATCTGCCGTTGGCTCGGGATTCGGCTCCTGACCGTCAGATGCGGACACGCCTATATCCTTTCGCCATTGCCGACCGTAGCGGATCAGAACTCGCTGATGTTAGAAATCACATATTTTGCGAGTGGTGCGACGGTGGCCATTCCGTCCCGTACCGCCGCCCGGGAATCGGCGATGTTGACCACCAGGGTCTGACCCGAGATCCCCGCCAGGCCACGCGAGAGCCCACCGTCGGTGGCGCCGGCCGCCAGCCCGGAACTGCGAACCGCCTCCTCGATACCGCGCAGACGACGATCCAGGAGTGGTTCGGTGGCCTCGGGGGCCACGTCGCGCGCTCCCACGCCCACACCGCCCACCGAGACCACCAGATCGACACCACCGATCACGGCGGTGTTCAGCGCGTTGCGGATCTCCACCTCGTCACCGGAGACGACGATCGTGGCGTCGACGTGAAAACCGGCCTCCGCCAACAACTCCCCCACCAGCGGGCCGAGCGGGCTGTCGACCTCACCGTGGGTGGCCCGGTCATCGACCACCACCACCAGAGCACGCCCCACCTCGTCGCCGGTGGGTTCATGCTCGGCACGTCCCTCGCGGGCGGCGGACGCACGTGCCGCGGCGTCGGCCGCGACCACGTCGGCGGGATCCAGATCCACGTCCAGATCGGCACCGTCCCCGACGGGATCGGCCACCTGAAAGCCGGAGTTGCTCGTCATTGCCCTCGTCCTCTCCGGCGGTCACCGACCGCCCGGCGCGCTGTGCTCTGGTGTTTCGTTCTCTGGTGATTCGATTGTGCGTGCTCAGTTGGATTGCAGTGTGGCCAGGGTGACCTGTGCCGTCCTCTCCTGCCCACCCGCCTGATAGGTGATGGTCACCGTGTCCCCGGGGTTGTAGGAGCGCACCGCCGCCACCAGGGCATCACCGGAGGTGATGTTGCGGTCATCGATCTTGGTGACGATCGCACCCTTGGGAATGCCCGCCTTGTCGGCCGGGCCGTCGGCGGACACCTCGGCGATCAGTGCGCCGGGGATGTCCGGGTCGGTGCTGGGCCGGACGGTGACGCCGAGTCCGGCGTGGGTGGCCTTGCCGGTGTCCCGGAGTTCATTGGCCACGCGGATCGCCTGATCGATCGGGATCGCGAAGCCCAGACCGATGCTGCCGGTCTGTTGCTCCTGGCTGCCACCGAGGGTGGCGATCGCGGTGTTGATACCGATCAGCGTGCCCTTGGCGTTGACCAGTGCCCCACCCGAGTTGCCCGGGTTGATCGCGGCGTCGGTCTGGATGGCGTCGATCACCGAGGTGGTTCCACCCTCCCGCGACGTCGACACCGGGCGATTGAGGGCGGAGATGATGCCGGTGGTGACCGTGCCCTCCAACCCGAGTGGCGCGCCGATGGCGATCACGTCCTGACCGACGGCCAGGTTCTTCGACGTACCCACGTCGATCGGGGTCAGTCCGGCCTTGTCTACCTTGATGACCGCGATGTCGGAAATGGAGTCGGCGCCGAGAACCTTTGCGGTGGCCCGGGATCCGTCGTTGAAGTTCACCACCACGTTGCTCGCCAAGCGGCCGTCGCTGCCGCTGACGACGTGATTGTTGGTCATGATGGTGCCGTCGCGGTCGAGCACCACACCCGAGCCCTCACCCTGCTCGTTGCCGGCCGTGACGTCGATGGACACCACCGACGGCAAGGTCTTGGCCGCCACTTCCTGCACCGAGCCGGCCGGAGCCGGAGCGGGTTCGGTGTCCTGCGCATTCGGATCACCGCCGAGCGGTTGCGAAGTGGCCGTGTTGGTCGCGGAATCGTCGCCGACTCGCGAACCCACGTACCCGCCGATGCCACCGGCCACCAGGCCGACGACGAGGGCGCCACCGATCAGCCCGGCGACGAGCCCGCCGCGCCCCTTCTTCTTCGGCTGGGGCGGCTCACCGGCCGGCACCGGATCGCCGAATCCGGTCGGCGGCGGCGTGGGTGGACCGGGTGGGGTCGACGGGCCCGAGACGGCCGTACCGTACTCCGGCGGCACCCCACCCGAGGGCGGCTGTGCGCCGTAGGGCGAGGACGATCCGTAACCAGGGCCCCCGTAGCCGGAGCCCGGTGCGCCGTAGGTCTGGGTCGGCGGTTCATAGCCGGACGCCGACGCGGTCTGTCCGGGGTCGGCGGCCGAGGAGGGGTCCGACGCCCCGTACGGGCTCGTCGACGGCCCGAAACCGGCCGTGCGTTCCCACGGCGCTCCCCCGTAGGCCGGGAACTGCCCACTGTCCGTCGAGCCGTCGCCGCCTGCGCCCTGGCCGTGTCGGCCCGACGCGGGCCACCCGGATCCGCCCGGATTCTGCGCATCGTCGAAGGGTCCGCGCTGCGAACCTCCACCGGTCATCCTCGTCGTCCCCACATCTGCTTGTTCCTTCGTTTCTCCTCGACGGCCCGGGCTGGACCGTGGGCGCCGCGCGGCGTGATTCGGCAGCGCAGACAACCCTAGGTGATCGGTACCGCGAACCGCCGGTAGAACGTCGTTCGCGTCCACTGATCTAGTGACGAACCACCTGCGGTGAAGGTTCCACCGGGACCGGATGCCCGGGCAGGGTCATTCGGATGAGTGCACCGCCGAGGTCGGATTGTTCGGCACGCACCGTCCCTCCCAGCCGGGTCACCACCTGACGCACGATCGCCAGCCCCAGACCCGATCCCGGCATGGATCGCGACTGGGTGGAGCGGTAGAACCGCTCGAAGACGAGGTCGCGGTCTTCCTCGGGGATGCCCGGGCCCGCGTCGGCGACGGTCAGCTCGGCCGTCGTCACGGTGATCTCGGTGAGAGTGACCACCACGGCACGTCCGCGGGGCGACCATTTCGCGGCGTTGTCGAGCACGTTGAGCACCGCACGCGCCAGGCCCTGCGGTTCGCCGAAGACATACCAGGGGCTGACCTCGACGGTGAATTCGACGTCGGTGCGCCGCCGACGGACCCGTTCGAGAGCATTATCGATCACCTCGGCGAGGTCGATCTCCTCGAGCACCACCTCCGGCGCATCCTCGCGGGCCAGGTCGACGAGGTCACCGACGAGCGTGGACAGCTCCTCGATCTGGGCCATCACATCCGAGCGCAGTTCCACCATGTCGGCCACCGGCACCGGCGGCGCCCCGGGTTCGCTTGCCGCGATCAGCAATTCGAGGTTGGTGCGCAAGGACGTCAGCGGCGTGCGCAGCTCGTGCCCGGCGTCGGCCACCAATCTCGCCTGCTGGACCCGTGATTCGGCCAGCGCCCGCAGCATGGTGTTGAAACTCTCTGTCAGACGTGCCAATTCATCGTTGCCGGTGACCGGTATCGGCGTGAGGTCCTGGGTGCGGGCCACCCGTTCGGTGGCCCTGGTCAGCCGGGCCACCGGTCTCAGACCGGTGCGTCCGACGGTCATCCCGGCCAGGGCGGCCAGGGCGACGCCACCGCAGCCGACGACGAACATCACCCACGCCAGACGTTTGAGGATCCGATCGGTGTGCAGCAACGACTGCGCCAGGACCAGGGTGTTGCCGTCGTCGAGTTTGCGGGCCAGCACCCGTTGTCCGTTGACGGTGCGCAGGCTCTGATTGTTGGTGCCCGGGCTGTTGGTCGACTCCGCGATGGCACGTTCGGTGTCGCCGAAGGGAACGATGCCGATCCGCAGTGCCGACCCGTCGGGCCGGACCAGGGCGATCGAGATGTTGGTGGAGAACACCGTGCCGGTGATCAGCGCGGTCGGACGCTGGTTGAGCGTGCCGAGTTTGGCGAGCAAGGTCATGCCGTCGGCACGGCTCTCGAGCCCGGAGTCGATCTCGTTGTACATCGCCCGATAGACGACGAAGTAGGCGGCGCCGGCCATCAGGCTGACCGCCAGCAACACCACCGTCGCCGACAGCAACGTCACCCGGACCCGCAGGGAGACGGTGCGGGTGAGGGTGAGCGGATCGCGCATCTCTCCGTCGTCCCTGCCGTTGCCGTTGCCGCCCAGCCGGAATCGACGCTTGGCAGCCGGCGGCGTCACCCGGTGTGCGCCGGTGGCCGACCCCGATGCGGCAGCGTCGGGCACCGACGCGTGCCGCTGCGCCGCGCCGGGCACGGGATCGAGATTCACCATGAGATCGTCCGGGTCACCCACTACGGCGGAGTCTCTCGCAGGACGTATCCGACACCGCGCACGGTGTGGATCAGCCGCGACTCACCCTCGGCCTCGGTCTTGCGTCGCAGATAGCCGACGTACACCTCGAGGGCGTTGCCCGACGTCGGGAAGTCATAGCCCCACACCTCCTCGAGGATGCGGCTGCGGGAGAGCACCCGACGCGGGTTGGCCATCAGCATTTCCAGCAACGCGAACTCGGTGCGGGTGAGGCTGATCTGCCGCTCGGCGCGGTAGACGTCACGGGTCACCGGGTCCAGGGACAGGTCGGCGAAGGTCAGCGTCTCGGATTCGGCTCCGTCGTCGGGTGCGGCGCGACGCAGCAACGCCCGCAGCCGGGCGAGGAGCTCTTCCATCGCGAAGGGTTTGGGGAGGTAGTCATCAGCTCCGGCGTCGAGCCCGGCGACCCGCTCGGACACCGAATCACGGGCCGTCAGCACCAGGATCGGGAGGTCGTCGCCGGTGGAGCGCAGCCGGCGGCACACCTCGAGTCCGTCCAGACGCGGCATCATCACGTCGAGGATGGCGACGTCGGGTCGTTCGGCGACGATCTTCTCCAGTGCCTCGATGCCGTCGCCCGCGGTGTCGACGGAGTATCCGTTGAACGTCAGCGATCGGCGTAACGACTCTCGGACAGCACGATCGTCGTCGACCACGAGTATGCGCATGTGTCTAGTTTTATCCACAACGTCTGAGATGTGGCTGAGCAACACCCGATGTCATCCGTGCAGGATGACGGGTACGGCGTCCGCGCCGGGCACGTGGCGCACTCAGCCCGCCAGCGCCCGTTCCCGCGCCATCAGGAAGAAGGGGATGGCCGTGGCGATCCCGACACCGAAGGTCAGTGCCACCGACGGCAGCCACCACCGCAGGATGCCCAATGAGCGCGCCTCGGCGAAGGCCCAGAGGTGGAATCCGATCACCACGAAGGCCAGGTCGACCATGGCGAACCGGCCGGGCGTCGACCGCAGGATGTCGCCGACGAAGAAGTCCTTCACCGAACCCGGGCCGTTCTTGATGACGTAGGGCACCGCGATGGCGTTCTGGGTGACCAACGCGGCCACGAACACCGCGAGCAACGAGCGTCGGTACCACGCCGGGTGGACGTCCGGCGTGGTACCTGCCGCCGTCGTCGCCGGCACCGTCACGTCCGGCACCATTACTTCCGACGTCTGCCCGCCGCCCCGACCATGTCGGGGATGTGGGTGAACTTCACGCGCGGACGGCCCTGCTCCTGGCCGCGTCGACGTTCGATCCGATCGATGGCCCGCATGCCGCGGTACCCGATGACGTGACGCGTCCGGGCCCGCAGCAGTTTGCCGAAGTCACCGGGTTCCCGGGCGCTGCGCGGCAGCACACCGTTGGCCGCGTCGGAGATGAAGTCCTCCACCGTGTTCTGCGCGCACAGCTTGTTCGCGCCGATGCCGCCGCTGGGGCCGCGTTTGGCCCAGCCGACGACGTACGCGCCGGGCATCACCGCGCCGTGCTCGTCGAGCATGCGGCCGTCGTCGTTCGGGAAGACGCCCCGCTCATGGTCGAACGGCAATCCGGCGATGGGCACCGAGCGGTACCCGATGGAACGCACGGCGAGGTCGGCGGCAATGCGGTGGTCACGTGTACCGGTGGTGACGTCCACTCCCTCGACACCGGCGGTGCCGAGGATCGCGGTGGGCGCGCTGTGGAACAGGAATACGATGCGTCGCGTCGACGGGTCGGCCGGACCCGACAGATCCGGCAACGGGGCCTCCGGGTCGTCGTGGACGACCACCTCCACTCCCGGAATGGTGGACAGCGCACGGTATTCCGCCGAGGTGTAGGCGGCATGGGCCTGATCACGACGACCCAGCACGACGACCTCGTGAACGTTCTGCTGTTCCAGGATGTGCAGTGCGCGATCGGCGATGTCGGTGGTGGCCAACAACTCCGGCGGCGACACCAGGATGCGGGCGACGTCGAGCGCCACATTGCCGGTGCCGACGATCACCGCGCGGCCCGATGCCGAGTCGTCGTGGCGGATCGGCGGGGCGACGTCCGCACCGGGCACCGCGTTGTACCACGCGACGAGTTCGGTGGCCGACGTCGAACCGGGCAGGTCTTCACCCGGAATGCCCAGGCGCCGTGACTCACTGGCGCCGACCGCGTAGAAGACGGCGTCGAAGTGCTCGGCGAGTTCGGCCGGCGTGATGTCGTTCGGGCCCTGTCCCACAGAGACATTGGTGGCCATCGTGACCCGCGGATCGCGGTAGAGCAGGTCGAAGCCGTGCAGCACGCCCTTGGTGCCGGGATGGTCGGGGGCGACGCCGGCGCGGACCAGTCCGCCGGGGGTGGGCAGCCGGTCGATGACGGTCACGTCGGCCTCGGTGCGATCGAGCAGAGTGCGCAACGCGTAGCCACCCGACGGCCCGGTCCCGACCAGTGCAACACGCAGTCCCGCAGGCAGTTTCGGGATGTCGGGGTAGGTGACGTCACTCCAGCCCGACGTCACGTCCGGGTTGTTCTTGTAGTAGTCGGCGTTGATGTCGAGGAAGACCTTGTCACGGGTGCCGAGCTTGTCGGCCGGGAAGATCGCGTCGACGGGGCAGGCGTCGGCGCAGGCACCGCAGTCGATGCAGGCGACCGGGTCGATGTGCAGAATGTCGGAGCTGCCGAAGCCGCGCTCTTCGGGGGTCGGGTGGATGCAGTTGACCGGGCAGACCGACACGCACGCCGCGTCGCTGCAGCAGGATTGAGTGATGACAAACATCAGAGCATGTTGGCTTTCCGGTAGTAGTACATCGCCGGACGGGTCAGCAGGCCGACCTCGTCGAGGAACTCCATCAGGTGCGCGCAGCTGCTGCGGATCATCGAGTGGAAGTGCGAGTTGGCGTTCATCTCGGCCACGGCGCGGTCGGCGTCGAGGCCGGCATCGACAAACGCCTGGCGCTGAACCAGATTCGACACGATGGTGTAGGCGCCGATAGAGATGTAGAGGGCGCTGAAGGCGCGTCGCGCGCGGCCGACACCCTCGAGGGCGTCACGGACTTCCTGGCGCGCGAACTTCATGTGACGGGACTCTTCGAGGACGTGGATCTCGTTGACGGTCCGGATGAACGGGAGCACCCGATCGTCGCGCATGCACCCGCGCTGGAACACGTCGAGCACCTCTTCGGCGACGAGTATGCCGGCGTAGGCGACCTCGTTCTTGGCGGTGGCCTTGAAGAACTTGCCCAGTCGGCCAACGAATTTGGACGGGCGGTAGGAGGTGCCGACCATCTTCTCGCTGGCCTTGGCGAACATGATGGAGTGACGGCATTCGTCGGCGATCTCGGTGAGCGCGAACTGGAACTCGGGGCTGTGGTACTCGCCGAGGTACTGGTCGCGGACGACCATCTCCTGCAGGATCATCTCGAACCAGATCCCGATGTTCATGATCGACGCGAATTCGTGGCGGGTCACCGAGATGCGCTGCTCCTCGGTGAGTTCGTCCCAGTACGCGGTGCCGTAGAGCGACGACCATTCCGGGCTGCACCCGTACTTGGTGGGGTCCATCGGGAGGTCCCAGTCGATCTCGGTCATGGCGTTGCGCGAAAGACGGGCGGCCGACGCCAGCAGCCGGGCCGACACCTCGTCGGTGTCCTGATCCTGCATGCTCACCACGACCGCATCCTGCTCGTCGCGGTCGCGGTTGTCGTGATCATGTGCGGCGTGTTCCATTGCGGCGGTCATATCGCGTGCCTCCGAATCATTTAAGTTGATGACAACAGACGTTGTCTTATCAACGCTTGTTGTCAAGATAGCAGGGCTGTGTGACGGAGTAAACAGACACGGACATATACTCGTGAGTAAGTTCTGCGGAGCGAAGCATCTATGCAGTTCAGACGCTAGGAGAGCGCATGTCATCGATCTTCATCACCGGCGGTGCGGCCGGTATCGGGCTGGCCACGGCCGAGCGATTTGAGCGGGCCGGCTGGACCGTCGGGATCTACGACGTCAATCAGGATGCCGTCGACAAGGTCAAGGCCAACCACCCGGACTTCATCACCGGCGTCCTCGACGTCCGCGAGCCCGAGCAGTGGCAACAGGCACTGGCCGAGTTCACCTCGCACACCGACGGCACCCTCGACGTGCTCGACAACAACGCCGGCGTGCTGGTGGCCGGTCGCCTCGACGAGATCTCCCCCGCCGCGATCCGCGCGCAGATCGACATCGACGCCCTCGGCGTCACCCTCGGCGCGCAGGCCGCCTACCCCTACCTCAAGGCCACCCCGGGCGCCCACCTGGTCAACATCGCCTCGGCGTCGGCGATCTACGGCCAGCCGGGCATCGCCACCTACAGCGCCGCAAAGTTCTACGTCGCCGGCCTGACCGAGGCCCTCGAGCTGGAGTGGGAGCCCGACGACATCCGCGTCGTGAGCATCTGGCCGCTGTGGGCCAAGACCGCCCTCGCCGACAACGACGCCAAGTCCACCAAGACCCTCGGCGTGCATATCACCCCAGAACAGGTGGCCGACAAGGTCTTCGAGTCGGTCCACCCCAACCGCGTCGATCGGCTGCTGCATCGCACCAGCTACTCGGTGGGCACCCAGACCCTGGTGCTGGGCAATGCCGCCAAGTTCATCCCGAACGTCGTCAACCGGACAGTCAACAAGTTCCTGGCCCAGTAGTCACCCTTCTCGGTCCAGCGACTTCCCGTCCCCTATCCGCCGTTGAACGCGGCGCGGTAGGGACGGCAGGGTTGACCGCGCAGTCCTTGGCACCCGGCCGGCGGCACACCCGCCGTCGCTCCCGGAACCACGGGCAACACCAGGGATGAGCCACCCGCACCGAGTGCCAGGGTGTCAACGACACGACCGCCGGTCTGCGGCGTGGCGAATCTCCACGAGGTGCGGTCACCGCCCGGTGCGGTGATCACGACGCGAATCCGGGAACCCTTCCGGAAGGCGTAGGCGATCGGATTCAGCGCGATCCGGACCGTCTGGAATCCCGCGGCGAGCGGTTGCGGGGACAACCAGTCGCGGCTCGGATTCAATGCTGTCGCAGCCGAATCGACGCTCCGCATCGATGCCCTGAGCCAGCCCGAGGTGACGTAGGTTTCCGAGCCGTCGGCCCGGACCTCGGAGATGGTGGCCTGCAGATCGGTGTCCGGTGCCGACGACGCGAGCCGCAGATCGAGTGACGCCGACCCCACGACGACGGCATCGCGCTGTTGAGGCGCGCCGAGGAATCCGACGCCGGTGTCACCGGCGACCGGTTCCCAGTGATAGGGCGGCTGCGCCGTCCACGGGAGCATCGACGGACCGATCACATCCAGCGTCCCGGCCGGACGCGATGTGGGATCCGGCCGGAATGCCACCTGCCCGGCGGGACCCGGATCGCCAAGGCGCCCCCCAGAATTCAGTGCCAGTCGGGTCCCCGATCCCACCGAGCCGGGTGGCCACGACGAGTACCCGTGCGACCACGGCGCCGACAGGTTGCCGACGGGGAGCGTCGAGGTGCCGTTGCCGAAGAACACCGTGACACGCGGCGTGCCGGCGAATTGCGCCCGTGCCGCGGCCGGGGAGGGCGCTCGGGCGAGCCGGTCGGTCACGATCGGGATACCCGGGGTGCCGGTGATGACTTCGTACATCACCGGCCCCAACGCGGTCAGCGCCGGACTCGGCGGTGGAACCCGTTTGGCCACAAACAGATTGAGGAACTCGTACCAGGAGGACATGATCTGCGGGTGTGCGGAGTCGAAGTGGGCGCCGTTGATCATCTGTACCCACACGTTCGGATTGCCGGCGAGCCGCGGGATGATCGAGGTCCACTGCGGTCCGGTCTGCTCATCCTGCAGGGCGCCGGAGAGGAACACCGGCACCCTGATCCGCGACGCCCAGTACGCCGGCGACCGGTGATCGTGCAGCGACGGGGTACGTGTCGGGTTGTCCTCGATGATCTGCTTGATGTCCTGCGTCTGCAGCCGCAGCCGCTGATTCGCGGCGCACGTGCGATCACCGGCAGCGATCGCCGCACGCGGATACGGTTGTCCGCCTTGCGGTGCGGGCTGCGCATCGTGCTGCCGGTCGGTCAGCCAGGTGTTGGCGAAGCCGGTGTTGAAGATGCCGCCGGGGAATCCGGTGGAGTACAGATCGTCGGTGATGCTCATCGGCGCGATGGCGGCCAGGCTCGGCGGTCGGGTACCGGCGACCGCCATCTGCGAGATACCGGAGAACGAGATGCCCACCATCCCGACCTTGTGACCCGACACCCAGGGTTGCCGCGCCACGGTCTCGATGGCGTCGTAACCGTCGTAGGTGGTCGGATAGTCGAACAGATCGAAATCCCCACCGGAGCAACCACTTCCGCGCATCTGCACCCCGACGGTGGCGAATCCCGCCGCCGGGGCGAGGATGGCACTGAACATCGCCGAGATGGATGGCGCCGTCGGGTCCGGCCGTTTGGCGAGGGCACCGGCCGCACCGAGGACGAAGTCACCGGGCGCCGCGGTCTGGTATCCGGAGTATTCGATCAGTGTCGGGAACGGTCCGTCGGCGAGTGTCTTGCCCGGTGGTAACCGCACCTCGGCGGCCAGGGTGATGCCGTCGCGCATCCGGATGTAGTTGAACCCGGGATGCAACTGCTGGTCGTACAGGTCGGTAGACGGGGCGGCCTGGTCGAGGACGGTGAACGCATTGCCGGCCCGGCCACCGACGACGAACCGGTATCCCCCACCCGGCGCGAGGTCACGCACCAGGAACGATCCGAGGTCGTCGACTCGACCCGCGCCGACCTGCCGATTGCCGCCGTCTCGCAGCACCACCGACGCACCGCGGGTGGCATCGGTCAGATATGCCTGTGTGACGCTCCCGGCGCCCGTCCCCACCGACGGCGCGGCCTGAGCCGGGGTCACCGACACGACCGCGATCCCGATCCCCAGCAACAGCAACAGCACGACGATGGCGACCACGAAACGACCTGCGACGCCCCGACCCATCTCGCTCGCCATGCATGGCAACGTTACGACAGGGAACTCCCGGCAGCGTGTTGATCGACTGATTCACTCGCGCAGAGTGAAACCCGGCCCCGTTGACAGCGCTCTCGCTTCCGTTGACAGCGCTCTCGTTTCCGTTGACAGCGCTCGCGTCGACGTTCACAGCGCTCACCTCGACGCTGACAGCGCTTGCCTTCCGTCGGTCGAGACTCCCTTCCGCCGGTCGAGCCCGTCGAGACCCCCCACACGACGTCTTTGGGCCGGAACCAGCAGCCGCACAGGAGGTCTCGAGGCTCGTCGCTAGCGCTCCTCGCTCCTCGACCAGCGGAACGGGTGGGCGGGAGCCGACGAGCGGGCGGGGTGGGCGGGCGCCAGCGGCGTGGACGGAAACCGGCGGGGTGGGCGGAACGGGTGGCCGGCTGACCACCGGACGGGGCCGTGGGTCAGGACCGCCGACTGCGCCTCGGCCACCGGACGATGTTGGGTGCGGTGGGCAATCCCCAGCGCCACGCCAGCCCGGCCAGACGCAGGGCGGTGGCCGTGATCGCCGAGACGATGAGGACGATGTTGTGGAACTGCGGCAGCCACGTCTCGCCGGCCACGTACAGGCACGCACCCACCAGCGCGGGCACCGCGTAGAGGTCGGCCGGTTGGAGCAGCAGCGGGATCTCGTTGGCGACAGCGTCACGCAGGACGCCGCCGCCGATCGCGGTCAGCATTCCGACCAGGATCGCCGCGAACACGCTGGCGTCGACGTCGAGTGCGATGCCGGCGCCCGTCGTCGCGAACAGACCCATTCCGAAGGCGTCGAGCACCAGGATCGTGCGTCGGAGTTCGGCAAAGGCCGGGTGAAAGAAGAACACGACGAGACTCGCGATGACCGCGGTGAGGATCGGCGGCCAGTTCTGCACGGCTGTCGGCGGGGTGATGCCGAGCAGCACGTCGCGCAGGATGCCACCGCCGACACCGGTGAGCACGCCGACGGTGAGGATGCCCCAGAGGTCGAAATCCTTGCGGACACCGAGGAGTGCGCCCGACGCGGCGAACACCGCGATGCCGGCGATGTTGAGTATCTCGAGAAGCATGGAAGCCTACGACCAAACAAAACGACCGCCCCGGTCTCCCGGAGCGGTCGTGGTGTCAGTGACCGGTGACCGGTCGGCCTAACTCAGCGGCGGTCGAGATCGATGATCCCGGCCTGCGCGGCCCTGGCGTAACGGCGCGGGATGCGCTGCGCAACGCCGGCGACCTTCACCTCTTGGAGTGCGGGGTTCTCCGCCTTCCACTGCGAACGACGGGTACGGGTGTTCGCCCGCGACATCCGGCGCTTCGGTACAGCCATGATCGTGCCCTTCTCTACGTGGTCTCGCGTACCATCCGCTCCACGAGGGGGATGGTTGCTCCTGGTCAGCGCGTCGTCGGCCAACTCGCGCGACACGCAACCCGACCAGACTACAACCCCGGCGGGCCGGGATCCAAAACGGCCGGGAGAGTCAGTACCCGCTCGACGCGGCGAGACCGATGAGGAACACCCAATAGATGCCGTACGCGATCACACCGACGAGGCTGATCGCGCCGATGACGATGCCGGCGATCGCCATCCCGTCCCCGTCCTCGGTGCCTTGGGACTCGCGGATCTGCTTGCGGCCGATCAATCCGAAGACAATGCCCAACCAGCCCAGGCACATGCACGAACCGACGAGAGACACCACGAGCGCGGCAACCGCCATCCCGTTGGTGCGTCGGGCCGGCGCACCGACCACAAGCGGCGTCACATAGACCGGTTGCCCGTACGCGGGGACACCGATCGGCGGCGGAGCCGACGGTGTGCCGTAGGTGGGCAGCGGCGGTTGCGGCGCGCCGTACACCGGTGGCGGCGTGGCCGCGGCAGGCGGCGTGGCCGCGGCAGGCGGCGGCAGCGGCGGGAGGGCCGGCGGCTGAGGCGGACGGGGCGGCTGCTGCGGCGGCGACGGTGTCGGCGCCGACACCGGATTGAGCCGGGTCGGCTGCCACTGCGACGAGTCAGCACCCGACGGCGTCGACGATCCGTGCGACGACCCCGGCGACGGCTTCTTGGAGAAGTCGATACTCGGCCGCGGCGCGATGGTCGTCTTCTCGCTCTCGACGGGGTCGAACGGACCCGACCCCGGCACGGGATTGTCGGTCGGTTCGGGCATGGAACGGCCTCCCTGCATCACTGTCACACGTCGTGTGTGCGCGCCCAGCGTAACCAGCCGTCGACGCTGCGCAAGCGCCGGAGCCACTCGATTCATCCGAACGCACGCGTCGCGTCCGGCCCGGACGCGCGGTCATAGACTCACTCGAGTGTCAGGAGTCGTGTCCGGTTTCACCGCCATCTTCATCATGGTCGGCGTCGGCTTCCTCCTCGGCCGCACCGGCGCGCTGGGCGAGCACGCCCACGAGGTGCTCTCCCGACTGGTCTTCTTCGTGTCGACGCCGGCGTTGCTGTTCTACTCGCTGGTCACCACCGATCTGTCGACCATCTTCTCGGCAACGCTGGTCATCGCGGGTGGCTCGGCGCTCGCGGTGGGCGCACTGTACGCCGTCGTCGCGAAAGTGATCCTGCGTCGCGACACCCCCGACCTGGTGATCGGCGCGCTCGCATCGTCGTATGTCAACAGCGTGAACCTCGGCGTCCCGATCGCGATCTTCGTGCTCGACGACGCCTCGTTCATCGCGCCCCTGCTGTTGTTCCAGATCCTGATCTACTCGCCGATCGCGCTCGCGGCACTCGACATGACGGCCCTGGAACGCGGGACCGGGCACCCGTTCCGGGACGCGGTGGTGTTGCCGCTGACCAACCCGATCGTCATCGGTGGGCTCGCCGGCGTCGTCATCTCCGCACTCGGATGGCACCTCCCGCAGGCGGTTCTGGAACCGCTGAAGATGCTCGGCAACATGTCGGTGCCGGGTGCGTTGCTGGCGTTCGGTCTGTCGCTGACGGGTGCGGCGATCTTCAAGAAGGGTGAGAGTCCGCGTCGCGACATCGTGCTGGCGACGGTCCTCAAGATGGTGGCGATGCCCCTGCTGACCTACGTGATCGCCCGCTGGGGTTTCCACCAGACCGGTCACCAGCTGTTCGCCCAGACCGTCATCGCCGCGCTGCCGACCGCACAGAACGTCGTGGTGTACGCCACCCGCTATCGGCGAGGCCAGATCCTGGCCCGCGACACCGCGCTCATCACCACCCTGGCCTCGATCCCGGCCATCGCGATCATCGCGTGGCTGTTGGCCTGAGTAGCCGGCGCCGACCGACCGCCGACGTATCAGTCGACGTCGCGCATCAGTCGACGTCGACCGACGCGGTGGCGAACTCGCCGGCCGCGCCGAGGGCGATCTCCTCCTCGCGCTGATGGGCCGTCAGTTGATGCGCCGCATGCCGTGGGATGGCGAACGCCGCCAGCAACGCCGCGAGCGCGAACGCGCCGGCACCCAGCAGGAACGCCACCCGGTAGGCGTTCTCGGTGGGCAGTGACACCGACGTACCACCCACCGCGTGCGACGCGGCCTCGGCGGCCAGCACCGTGATGATGACGGCACTGCCGACCGCCCCGCCGACGGTCCGCATGATCGAGTTGATCGAGTTGGCGATGCCGGTTTCGTGCGGTTCGACGTTGCCGACCAGCAGCGCGGGCATCGCCGCGTACGCCGCCGCGACAGCGACGTTGGCGATCACCAGCCCGACGATCATCTCGCCGGTGTTGGCGTGCAGGAAGGTCAGCAGCAGCATGCCGATGATGCCGACGACCGCGGCGACCAGCAGCACCACGCGCGGACCGCGGCGGGCCACCGCCGCACCGGCGACGGGTCCGACCAGGATCGAGACCACCGCGCCGGGAAGCATGAACACCACGCTGGTCGTCAGCACCGACGCACCGAATCCGTATCCGGCGATCGCGTCGGGGGTTTGCACGAAGTAGGTGGCGCCGAGGAACACGCTGAACATGGCGAATCCGACGCACAGCGAGGCGGTGTTGGTGGCGAGCACCGCGCGCCGGGTGAGCAGGTCCACCGACACCAACGGAGAACGCTTGCGCGACTGCAGAATCCAGAACCCGACCAGGACGACGACGGCCGCGACGTAGAGGCCGATGACGCGGGCCGATCCCCAGCCCCAATCGTGGCCCTGCGAGGTCGGCAGCAGCAGACACACCAGCCCGACGGCCAGGACCAGGGCACCGACGTAGTCGACGCTGCCGCCGGCGCCCCGACGATCCGGGACCGCGAACACCATCATCACCAGCACGATCGCCGTCATCGCGACGCACAGCCAGAAGATGCGCCGGTAGTCGGCGTCGCCCTTGGTCAGCAGCCCGGTCGCGACCAGCGCCAGACCACTGCCCACCCCGAGCGCCGAGGCGGTGATCGCCATGGCACCGGTGAGCCGCTGGTGGGGAAGTTCGTGCCGGAGCACGCTGATCGCCAGCGGGAACAGGCCGAAGCTCGCGCCCTGCAACACCCGCGCGACGATCAGCACTCCGATCGAATGGGTCAGTGCCGCAAGCAGACTGCCGACCAAGGTGATCACCAGCGCGATCAGGATGATGCGCTTGTGGCCGTAGACGTCACCGAGACGGCCGAGCAGCGGCGTCAGCGCCGACGCCGAGAGCATCGTCGCGGTCGTCACCCATCCGACCGTCGTCAACGAGACACCGAGTTGCTCTCCGATCTGCGGTAGCACCGGCACCGCGAGGGTCTGGATCATCGCGAGAAGCAGCACCGACGACGCGGCGGCGACGAGGATCAGCGTCGGCGACGACGCCCTCGTGGAGGTCTGAGATGCGGTCATGACGACCACCATAAGACGAAAGTCGACATCGTGTCGATTCGAGTCGACACAGTGTCTGTTTTGGGCGGGTTCTACGATGAACTCATGGCCAGTAGCACCGCGCGGACCACCTCCGCCCGTCGCCGGGGTACCCCCTCCAAGGGTGACCAACGCGAGGAGCAGATCCTCACCGCCACCCGGTCATTGCTGACGCACCGTCCGATGGCCGACGTCACGATCGACGAGATCGCTTCGGCCGCAGGCATTTCCCGAACGAGCTTCTACTTCTACTTCCCCTCGAAGCAGGCCGTGCTCGCGACGCTGATGGAGCAGACCTGGGATCAGTTCTCCACGACCCACGAGTGGTTCGACTCCGACGGCCCGCACCCGGACCTGCTCCGCGCCCAACTCGACGCGATCGCCGACATCTGGCGCGCCAATGGCCCGATCCTGGCATGCGTCGGCCAGTCCCCCCAGGGTTCGGGCTATCCCCCACTCGAGGACTTCATCGGTCGTGCGCGGCAGCGGTTCATCGAACGACTGGCCACCAAGATCGACCGCGACCGGGCACTCGGGCTGGCGCCGGACGGCCCACCGGCGACCGAATTGGCCACGTTGGTCTACATCGTGCGTGACGGACGTCTCGCCGATCTGACGGCCACCACCACGACGTCGGAGACGGCCTACATCGCCACCCGGAATGCTTTGGCGGAGGCCATCATCCGCATGATCTACGGAATACTCGACTGACTCACCCGATCAGCCACAACCCCAGAACTTCTTGGGCGCCTCGCCCCGTTCCCTGCGTTTCACCTCGACGCCACCCATCAACGCGAATCCGGTGACGCGCACGGCCGGAGCGCCGGGTGCCCCCGGTCCCGCCGCCTTGCCGCCGAAGCCGCCCATCACCGCCGATCCGTCAATCTCGACGGTGACATCCGGCGGCACGGTGATGTCGACGCCACCCATGATGGCCACGCACTGGATCGTCAGGTGCGGCTCGGTGAACTCGACCTGGCGCAGGTCGATCTCGACGCCACCCATGATGGCGGTGGCCGACAGATGCTCGGCGACGGCCGCCTGCCCCTTGAGTTCGCTGCCGGACATGATCGCCAACCGCGACCGCACCGGCTCACGACCACTGTGCGGGGTGACCCGCGACGGATACGGCGCCCCGGCGGCCGGCAGCCGCACTCCGAGCTGGGTGACCGGCAGATCGTCGGTCAACGCGTCGAGATCACCGAATGTCTTCGCCGTCAACGCTTTTCCTGCTCGGTCGGAGTACTCCTCGGGAGACAGACTGCCCTGTTCCATCGCCGCCGACAGGATCTCGTGCACGAGTTCCCGATCGGCGTCGGCGGCACGCATCCGCGCCGCGCGGTCGTCACCGAATGCCGTCGAATCGTCAGAAGTGGTCACGCCACCAAGGTTAGGCGGGTCGGTCGCCCCGACGCATGAGTGATGACCCTGAGATACACCCTGAGTCGGCCGGTTTTCTGGCACGATCGCCTGATGACACGAGTCGGCAAGGTCCTCACCTTTCTGGGCGTCGTGGCGCTGGTCCTCAGCGTCGGTGCCGGAGTGCTCCTCGCGGTCACCGGCATCTCCAAGGTCACCGATCAGACCAACAGCGCCTTCGAGATCCACGGCCCGACCACCAAACACTTCTGGGCCGATGAGAGCCTCGCCCTCTACGCCCCCGGCACCCAGAACGCCTTCGAGGACGCACTGCCGCAGTGCACCATCACCGGACCCGGTGTGCAGAGACAGGCTTCGAACGTCGCGTCGTCGTTCACCTACAACCACACCACGGTGCGTTCCTTCGCGCAGTACTCCTTCACCGAGACCGGCGATTACGTCATCGACTGCGGCAACGGCTACGTCGTCGGCGCACCGCCCCTGGCCGTGGGCGGCGTGCTCTCCGGGGTCGGCGGTATCCTGCTGGCCGTCTTCGGCGGACTGTTCGGACTCTTCATCGCCATCGTCGGGATCGTCCTGTGGGTCGTCGGCCGCAATCGCGACCGGCGCACTCCACCACCCCTCGGTCCGCCCGAAGGTCCTGCCGCCCGGCCGGGATTCACGCTCTGACCCCGCTTCACGCTCTTCCCCGCGACTGCCCGCCTATCCGCGTCGACGACCCCGCCGTGATTTCAGGTAATCGCCGACGACGGCCGCGCCGAGTCCGTCGACGTCGGGGGCCACCACTCGCCCACCGATGCGCCGAGCGATCTGATCCATGAAATGCGCGAGACCGGGATCCTCCCCCAACCGGAAGAAGGTGACCTGCGCACCGAACCGGGCGACGTGGTCGAGTTCGCGGACGGTCAGCGCGATCGTCTGCGGATGCGGCGGATAGAAGAAGAACGGTTCGCCGCTGGGATCGAGGTGGGCGGTCGGCTCGCCATCGGTGACCACCAGCACCACCGGCTGGGCGTTCGGGAATCGCCGCAGATGCCGCTGTGCGAGCAGCAGCGCGTGATGCAGGTTGGTGCCCTGCTCCATACGCGGTTGCAGCCCGGTCAGCTCGGCGATGTCGATGGACCGCGCATACCGCCCGAACGCGATGAGGTGCAGCTCATCGCTGCGGAATCGGGTGGAGATCAGGTGATTCAATGCGATCGCCGTGCGCTTCATCGGCGTCCAGCGACCCTCCATCTCCATCGAGAACGAGGTGTCGACCAGCAGCACCACCGCCGCCTGGGTGCGCGCCTCGGTCTCGGCGACCTCCACGTCGCGGACGTCGATCCGCACCGCCGGCTGCCCGGCGGTGCTCGGCGCGCCTTCGGCCGCCGTCCGCAGCACGGCGTTGGACACCGTCCGCGACACATCCCACGGATCGGTGTCACCGAACGCCCACTCGCGGGTGGCTCCGGTCGGTTCACCGAGCAGCCCACTGTTGCGGGTCTGACGGTCGCCGCGGCTGTGCATCTGATCGGCGATGTCTTTGAAGATCGACTGTCCGAGTTGACGCATCGCCTTGGGGCTCAGGCGAAGTCGGCCGTCGGAGGTGCGGTCGAAGAAACCCTCCTCCCGCAGCGCCTTCTCGAGTTCTTGCAGCGTGCGCGCGTCGACACCGGCCTGCTCCCCGAGCTGACGTTCGAGGGCGTCGATGTCGATGTCGTCCATCTGCGCACCGGCATACTGCTGCGAGAGTTGTTCGGACAGCGCCTCGAGTTCGGAGATGTCGCGTAAGGCCGCGGCGCCCTGCCCGAGGCCCATCTGCTGATCCCCCGAGAACTCTTGCGAGCCATCCCAATCCAGCCCGGGACGCGCCTGCCGCAACGCCGAATCCATCTGCGCGAGTTGACTCATCAGCTCCGGCGAACCGAACGCCTGCTGGGCGAGCTGGTCGAGTTCGGCGCGTTGTTCAGGGCTCAGCGAGTTGTAGAACTGCTGCGCCGCCGCGGCCCGCTGCGCCAGCGAATCGATGAGTTCTTCGGTGTTGCCGGGGTTTTCGGGAAAGTGGTCGCCGTGTTTGTCCATGAAGTCGGCGAACTGTTCGGTGGTGTCCTCACCACGGTTGTGGGCGTCGAGGAGTGCGTTGAGATCCGACAGCATCTGCGAGATCTGTTGGCGGTCCTGCTCGGTCGCCCCTTCGAGCGCCTCCTTCATGCCGGCGAATCGTTGGTCGAGCAACTCCCGGCCGAGCAGATCCTTGATCTTCTCGTAGTCCTCGCGGGCCTGCGGGCTGCGCCACCGGTAGTCGGCGAGTTCCTCGACGGCCTGCGCGGTGGACGGCGGCAACGACCCGATCTGCATCTCGGCGAAGCGCGCGTCGTCGTCGAGGTCGCGGGCGAGTTGTTTGCGCTCCTCGAGTACCGCGCGGTCGAGCAGTTCCCGGATCTCGGTGAACGTCCCGTCGAGGTTGCGTTTCTTGAGCAGTTCCTGGCGTCGCCGGTTGACCTGCTCACGCAGCTTGTCCAGACCGGTCATGTTCTGCGATCCGCGGCGCAGGAATTCCCGCAGCGCCCGCTGCGGACTCGCGCCGCTCATCACGTCGTCGCCGATCTCGCTCAGCGCCTCCCGCAGATCCACCGGTGGCGCAAGCGGATCCGGCCCACCGGTGTAGCGCTGATAGCGGGACCGGTGAAAGTTCTTTCCCACCACGGGGTTCTCCCCTCAGCCGTAGATGGTCTGCCCCGACTCATCGGCTTCCTTGCCGATGCGTCGGGCGAGGAACAAGCCCTCCAACGCGAGTTCGACGGCGCTGGCGCGTTCACCGTCGGAGGTCGCCTCGAGCCGTTCGGCGATGTCGTCGATGACCTCGCCGGTGGTCTCCGGTGACGGCAACGAGTCGAGGAAGTCCGCGGCGGTGATCCGGTCGCCGGTGACGACGAGGTCACCCGATTCCAGCGCGGACACCAACGGCGCCATGTCGATTCCGCCCAGGTGCGCCCGCACGGTGTCGGCGACCGACTTGCGCATCAGGTGTTCGAGGATCTCCAGTTCGCGGCCTTCCTCCCCGGATTCGAATTCGATCTTGCCGCGCAGTACCTCGATCACCGACTCCAGGTCGACGACGCGGGCAACGGGTGTCTCTTCGCCGGTGACCGCGGCGCGATGCAACGCGGCGGCGGCGACGGTCTCGGCGGCCGCGATCGAGAAACGCGCGGACACACCGGATCGTTGGTCGATCGACGGATGATCACGGGCGTAGCGGGTGAACCGGGCGAGGATCTCGATCAGGAAGGTCGGCACCGTCGCGGTGAGGTCGGCCTCCTGCTCGATGACGGCGATCTCGTCGTCGAGTTCGAGCGGATAGTGCGTGCGGATCTCCGCGCCGAAGCGGTCCTTGAGCGGGGTGATGATGCGACCGCGGTTGGTGTAGTCCTCCGGGTTCGCGCTTGCCATCACCAGGACGTCGAGGGGCAGGCGCAGCGTGTAACCGCGGACCTGGATGTCGCGTTCCTCCATCACGTTGAGCATGGAGACCTGGATGCGTTCGGCGAGGTCGGGCAGTTCGTTGATGGCGACGATCCCGCGGTGGGCGCGTGGGATCAGCCCGAAGTGGATGGTCTCCGGGTCACCGAGGCTGCGGCCCTCGGCCACCTTCATCGGGTCGATGTCGCCGACGAGGTCGGCCACCGACGTGTCCGGGGTGGCGAGTTTCTCGCTGTAGCGTTCGCTGCGGTGTCGCCATTCGATCGGCAGGTCATCGAGCAGATTGGCGGCCTTGCGGATCGACGCGGGGGTGATCGGCTCGTACGGATGCTCACCGAGTTCGGAGCCGGCGATCACCGGCGTCCACTCGTCGAGCAACCCGACGAGCGTGCGCAGCAGTCGCGTCTTGCCCTGACCGCGTTCGCCGAGCATCACCACGTCGTGACCGGCCAGCAACGCACGTTCGAGCTGCGGCACGACGGTGGCCTCGAAGCCGACGATGCCCGGCCACGGATCGTTCCCCGCCCGCAGGGCGATCAGGAGGTTGTTGCGGATCTCGTCGCGCACGCTGCGCTGAATGTGGCCGCTCGCGCGGAGTTCACCCAGCGTACGGGGTGAGGGGTGGCGGGTTTCGGTTCTCTGAGAGGTGGTCGCGATGGTGTTCTCCTCTGGCACCTTCTCCACGGTACTCCCGTTGCCGAGGCGGGCAGGCGGTTCGCGATCGGCCCTCCCCTCGGGGTGCGGCGGGCCGCGGCGACGCCGGCGGGCCGGACGGCTTGCGCCCAGCACGCGCACAACCCTGGGCGCGCAGCCGCCTCCCCGGGAAACTCGTGACGTTCCCGCGACCCAGTTGCCACCCCATCGGCCCCGAGGAGCCCACATGACATCCACCATCCGTACCTCCGTCGTCCCGTTCGTGGTCAATGCGACCGGCACCGGCGTCGCGCAGCATCTCGTCGTCGACGGCGACGCCGGCCACGAGTTCGACACCGACGCCTACCCCGCCTTCGGTGGTCGCGACGAGGCGCCGAGCCCGCTGTTCTACGCCCTCGGCGCCCTCACCTCGTGTAATCAGGTGACCGCCGCTCTGGTGGCCAAGGACCTCGGAATCAGGCTGGGCTCATTCGACTTTCGCATTCAGGGCGATCTGGACACCGCGGTGCTGGTCACCGGCGCCGACGGCAACGCGAACTTCGAGGCGGTCACCGTCGAGGCGACCGTGAGCTCCGATGCGTCTCCGGAACAGTTCGACCGCTTCGTCTCCGAGGTGGAGCGTCGGTGCCCGGTGAGTCAGCTGTTCATTCGCAGCGGTCTGCGTTTCACCAATCGTTGGACTCAGGCGCCGCTCGACGTTTGAGCGTGTCAGGTGCCCCGACGCCACTGCGGATCGCGGCCGATGAACCCGACGAGACGGGTGACCGGGTCGGCGTCGGGGTCCACCGGCACCGCCGGTCCGTACTGTCCGGATGATCGCAGGATGTCCTCCATCCCGACCATCCCGTCGAGGAGGTGTTCGGCGAAGCGGGCGTCCAGGTCGGGTGTGATGCCGACCGCTGTGGCCAGGTCCCAGGTGTGCATGAAGACGTCGGCGGTGTAGAAGGTGTCGATGGCATCGGCGAGTGGGAACCGCCCCACCATCGGGTGGCTGAAGGTCTGGCGCGCCGACGGCCCGTCGAGCAGGTCCTGCACGGCGGCGGCGTGCGCTCGCCAGGCGGCGACCGGGCGGTCGGCGGGGTGCGGCGTCGGCGGCAGCGTGATACCGCCGCCGGCAAGGAATCCGGGGAACCATTCGACGAGGTGGGCGACGACATCGCGCGCGGTCCATTCCGCCACGGGCGTCGGCGCATCCCAGTCCGAAACGGCGACAACCACATTGGTGAATCCGTCGGCGATGAACCGGTGGCGTTGCGCCGCAGGCAGATCGGTCACCGCCGGTGGCGCGTTCACATCTGTCCCGATTCGATCAGCGACTGGAGGGCGGCGTATCCCTCGTTGACCCCGACCTCCATCCCCGACGCCAGCCAGCCGTCGCGGGCGGCGAACGAGTCGCACAGCGACTGGGCGTGCAGGCGGGTCATCCCGTCGCCGAGGTCTTCGAACCAGAGTGTCTCCAGCGCAACCTGATCGGGCATGCCCTCGAAGGTGAAGGTCTGAACGATCGTGTCGTCGGAGACGGTGTGGAAGCAGCCACGGAAGCCGAACTCGTCACCGTCGCGTTCGGAGACGTAACGCCAGCTGCCGCCGTCGCGGACATCCCAGTCGATGATGCGGCTGGAGATCGACGACGGCCCGACCCAGCGCACGAACAGTTCGGGATCGGTGTGGGCGCGCATCAATTGCGCTGGGGTACCGCGGAAATCGCGGGTGATCCGGATGATGGGTACCTCGGCGTCGGCTTCGATGACGGCTTCGGGGTAGCGGGTGGACGTGCTCATGATGCGCGGCCTTTCTGGTGGTGGGGTGATGCGTCATCGTTCATGTCGTTCATGTCGTCCAGAAGTGCGTCGAGGCGGCGGTAACGCTCCTCGGCGGCATGCTGGTATCGGTCGATCCACGCGGCCATCAGATCGAAGACCTGCGCCTCCAGGTGGACCGGACGTTTCTGTGCCTCACGGGTTCGGGAGACCACCCCGGCGTCCTCGAGCACCTTGAGGTGTTTGGAGACCGCCTGGATACTGACGTCGTAGGGTTCTGCGAGTTCGCTGACCGTCGCATCGGAGACCGCCAGCCGCGCGACCATGTCGCGTCGCGTCGGATCCGCCAGTGCGGCGAACACTTTCGAGAGCTCGTCGTCGGCCACCCTGCCCTCCTCAACCGTTTGGTTGAATACGACTCTGCGCCGGTACGGCCTGTTTGTCAACCTTTTGGTTGAATTCGGCGGGTCTGGTCGGAGCCGGACACCCGAGACCGAAGGGCACCGGCGCCGATGACCACAAACGTCCCCGTGGCACCGGCTCACCGGAATATTGCGACGAGACCGCGTCACGGGGACGTTTGTGGGCATTGCGCGTTGCGCCACCTTTTCCCACGGTTCCGACGGAACCGTCGCGGCCCGCCGCGCGTCCAATCCCGCATGAACCTCGGAATCATGTCCCGCGCCGAACTACTCGCATCCGACCTCACCGACAACGACCTGCGCCGGATGGTGCGCAGAGGCGAACTGACACAGGTGCGGCGCGGTTGGTACGCAAAGCCCGATGCCGACACCACCGCACTGTCCGCATGCCGACGCGGCGGAAGCCTGAGCTGCGTCTCGGCGCTGAAGAAGCACGGGGTATGGGTGCCGCCCGGCTATGACTCCCTGCACGTTCGGGCCACCAAACACGCTCAGTGCCGTCGCCGTGACTTCTGCGTACTGCCCGGACGACCGCTGCCGATCGACACGATTCTGGACTCCGTCCCGGTCGCACTGGCCTGCGCCGCGAGATGCATGACGGACGAGGACTGGATCGCCTGCGCCGACTCGGTGATGAACTCCCAGGGCATCAAGGTCGCCGAGTTACGCTCCCAGTTGCCCTACGTCAGCGCCCATATCGACCGACTCCTGCTGCGGTGCGACCATCGTTCCCAATCCGGCACCGAGAGCCTCGTTCGAGATCGCCTGTACCTGAGAGGCTTTCATGTGGAGGTGCAGCCGGCGATCGACGATGTCGGCCACGTCGACCTCAAGCTCGGACGCTTACTCCTCGAGTGCGACAGCAAACTGCACCACACCAGCCTCGAGAGCTACCGAAAGGACCGGCGACGTGATCGAAAATCGGTCGCGCAGAACCTCATCAGCATGCGCCTGACCTACGACGACGTGCTATACGGCTGGGACGAGACACTCGAGGACATCCTCGCCATCACCAAGCCGGGGAAGCACCGTCTGTCACGACCGAAAACGTCCCCCTGAGCCGGTCTCACCGCAATAATCCGGCGAGACCGTCCCACGGGGACGCTTTCAGTCACTCGAGTTGGCGCCTCGCTCGGGTGGACCGGATCAGCGTGCGACCCCGCGCGGCTCATCGCCACGCAACGTGATGCGATGCATGACGCGGCGGTTGTCGCCGTAGTCGCGGTTGGCGTAGTGCAGGGTGTTGCGGTTGTCCCACAGCACCAGGTCACCGGCACGCCAGCGGTGGCGCACAATGTGTTCCGGTTTGGCGAGGTGGGCATACAGCAGATCGAGAATGCCGCGGCTCTCGGCGTCGGACACATCCTCGATGTGGGAGGTGAAGCCCGGGTTGACGAACAGCGACTTACGTCCGGTCTCCGGGTGCACGCGCACCACCGGATGGCTCACCGGCGGAAGCTCGGTGACTTCCTTTCCGTCCCAGACATTTCCACGCCCGCTACGCCGTTGCTTGAGGTAGTACCCGAATTCCCGGCTACCGTCGTGCACCGCCCGGAGCTGCTCGACGAGCGCCTTCACCGGCTCCGACAACGACCGATACGCGAGTTCGGCATCGGCCCAGTTGGTGTCACCGCCGTTGCGGGGCAACACCACCGGGCGCAGGATCGATCCCATCGGCGGACGCGGCATGAACGTGACGTCGGTGTGCCAGACGTCGGCGAAACCGTTGTCGGCACTGTCGAGGGCGTACACCTCGTCGGGCACATCCCCGCTGTCCCACACCGGATGTCCGATCGTGAGATCGCCGAGTCGGCGACCGAACTCGATGTGCTGGGCGTCGTCGAGGTGCTGATCGCGCAGCACGAACACCTTGTAGTCGATGAGTGCCGCCCGGATCGCGCGGACCTCGTCGTCGGTGGCCAGCGCCGCGTTGGTGCCGCGGATCTCGGCACCGAAACTGGGGCCGAACTCGTCGATGTCGAGTTCGACACCGGAGGTGACGATCGCGTCAGAAGCGGGCCGGCCGGGGATGGAGATGGTCATGCGGGTTCCTTCTCGGATGCAGGTGAGTGATTCCGGGGATTCCGAGAGCCCACGGTGGTGATCCGTGATGCGAACCGTCCGACCAGTTCATGCGATGGCCGATGCCGTACCGAGTCATCGCGTACCTTCCCTGCCGCCGTCGAAGCGCGTATCGAGATCCGCATCGACCGACCGCTGGTAGAGCGAAGTGTCGCACGGATGACGACGGGCGGCACGTCGAGGCGGGTCGGCTGGATCGGGTCACCCCACCTGTTTATCCGGTCCCGGCACATCGGCGAAGGGTTGGCGTCAGCGTGGGAAAAACCCTCGAACACCGAACCGTCAGGGATTGACGGCGAGCCACACCGCCAGGCCGAGTCCGCCGATCCCGACCGCGATCCGCAACGGCCCGGCGGGCAGGCGTTTGACGACCGGTGGTCCACACCACCCACCGATCAGACATCCGATGGCCATCGCGAATGCCGCCGGCCAATGCACCGGCCCGAAGAAGGCGAACCCGATGGCGGCGACGAGATTGGCGACGCCGAGAAACAGTGACTTCAACAGCGTCGCCCGCCACAGCGGTTCGTTGGTCACCACCAGCGCGAGGGCCAGCAGCAGGATCCCCGCGCCGGCCCCGAAATAGCCGCCGTACACCGAGATCATACCGAGCCCGAGGAACCAGATCCACGGGCGGTCGGCATGTTTGGCGGCGATGCGCCGCAGTTGCGGCTGGATCAGCAACGCCACCGCGGCCAGCGCCACCAGGTAGGGAACGATGATCTTGAAACTGTCGGCCGGGGCGAGCAGCAGGATGAGCGCACCGACGGTTCCGCCGATCAGCGACGCGACCACGCCGGTGTACAGGCGACGACGGTCACCGTCGAGCAGAATCCGACCGGACTGCCCCATGCTGCCGACGCCGACCGTCACCAACGCCACGGTGTTGGTGACATTGGCCGCGATCGGGCTCAGGCCGACGGCCAGCAGCGCGGGATAGCTGACCACCGACGCCAGGCCGGTGACATACCCGATGAGACCCGCCCCGAAGCCCGCCAGGATCAGCAAACCGAATTCGAGAACGCTCACCCGCGGCCCCGTCGAGTGGGCGCCATTTCCCGTCGAGTGGGCGCTATATCCCGTCGAGTGGGCGCAATACCCCGTCGAGTGGGCGCTATATCCCGTCGAGTGGGCGCCATATCCCGTCGAGTGGGCGCCGCAGGTCGGTCAGTGTGCGAAATGTCGTGCACCCGTGAGGTACAGGGTGATCCCGGCCTCGTTCGCCGCTTCGATCACCTCGTTGTCGCGGATCGATCCACCCGGCTGGACCACGGCGCTGACTCCCCCGGCGATGAGGACCTGCAGGCCGTCCGGGAAGGGGAAGAACGCGTCGGACGCACCGACGCTGCCCACCGAACGCTCACCCGCACGAGTGACCGCGAGGTGTGCCGAGTCGACGCGGTTGACCTGACCCATGCCGACACCGACCGACGCGCCGTCCTTGGCCAGCAGGATCGCATTGGACTTGACCGAACGGCATGCCCGCCAAGCAAATTCGAGATCGGCGAGGGTGTCATCATCGGCGGGGGCACCGGCCGCGAGGGTCCAGTTGCCGGGATCGTCACCGTCGGCGTCGAGGATGTCGCGGTCCTGCATCAGCAGACCACCGGTGATGGGACGGGTCTCGATGCCGCCGCGGACCGGGGGAACCGCACGCAGGATGCGGATGTTCTTCTTGCGCTGCAGAACCGAGAGTGCACCGTCGGCGAAACCGGGGGCGATGATGACCTCGGTGAAGATCTCGGCGACCTGTTCGGCCATCTCCACGGTGATCTCACGATTCGCCGCGATCACACCGCCGTAGGCACTGACCGGGTCGCAGGCGTGCGCCTTGCGGTGCGCCTCACCGATGTCGGCGCCGACGGCGATGCCACAGGGGTTGGCGTGCTTGATGATCGCGACGGCCGGGACGTCGAAGTCATGGGCACTACGCCACGCCGCATCGGAGTCGGTGTAGTTGTTGTAGCTCATCTCCTTGCCGTGCAACTGTTCTGCCGACGCCAGACCCTCGTAGTCGGAGGTCGACAGATACAGCGCTGCGGCCTGATGCGGATTCTCGCCATAGCGGAGTACCGCCGAACGACGGTAGGTCGCACCGGCCCACTCACCGAACTCCGAGCCGTCCGCTGCGGGCGAGACCACCTCCGACATCCAGGACGCCACCGCCACGTCGTACTCGGCGGTGTGCCGGAATGCCTTGGCGGCGAATCCCTGTCGTTCGGCGAGGGTGAATCCGCCCGCCCCGGCAGCGGCGGCCACCGCGTCATAGTCGTTGGGGTCGACGATCACCGCGACGCTCGGATGGTTCTTGGCCGCACCACGAACCATCGACGGACCGCCGATGTCGATCTGCTCGATGCACTCGTCCGGCGTGGCACCGGAATTGACGGTGTCGGTGAACGGATAGAGGTTCACGACGACGAGATCGAAAGCGGCAACGCCCAATTCGGCGAGTTGCTCGACGTGCGAGGGCTTGCGGCTGTCGGCCAGGATGCCGGCATGGACCTTGGGATGCAGGGTCTTCACGCGACCGTCGAGGCATTCCGGAAAACCGGTGACGTCTGCGACCTCGACCACCGGAATGCCCTCGGCGGCGATCGTCTTGGCGGTCGAACCGGTCGACACGATCTCCACGCCCGCAGCGTTCAGCGCGGCCGCGAGCTCGGCGAGTCCACTCTTGTCGTAGACACTGACCAGTGCGCGGCGGATGGGGCGACGAGTCGCGTCGGTGCTCGGTGCGTTCACGGAATGTGGGCCTTTCGTCCGTCGATGACAACTCCTCGGGTGACAAGTTCTGTCACCACGTCGGTGAGCAGCACGCGCTCCACCGATTTGATGCGTTCGTGCAGGGATTCTTCGGTGTCCCCGGTGTCGACGGTCACCGCGACCTGCGCCAGGATCGGGCCGGTGTCGACGCCGGCGTCGACGAGGTGCACCGTGGTGCCGGTGACCTTGACCCCGTAGGCGAGTGCGTCGGCCACACCGTGCGCCCCGGGAAACGCGGGCAGCAATGCCGGATGCGAGTTCACGATCCGGCCGGCGAACCGTTCGAGAAAACTCGGCCCAAGGATCTTCATGAAGCCTGCCGTGACAACCCAGTCGGGTCCGACCGTGGCCACCGCATCGCGCAACGCGACGTCCCACGCCGCACGATCAGGGTGATCACCGACCTTGCAGGTGAGGACGTTGATGCCGGCCTGCGCGGCGAGGTCGCCTGCGCGGCAATCACGGTCGACGACGACCGCGGCCACCGTGAACGGCGCCGCCGGACCGGCGGCCCGCGCCAGGATCGCCTCAAGCAACGACCCGGTTCCCGAAGCCATCACGACGATCGCCGCGCGCGGGGCGAAGGTGCCGTCGGATGGAGCAGGTGTCACGACGCAAAGCCTAGTGGGCGGGCACCGACCCGGATGCGCCGGGGCGGCATGACGATCGTTCGATCAAGATTGGGTCGGGGCCTGCCGGTCGCCGGTGGAATGGCCGAGATCACGTGTGGTGGTGTCCCACTCCCCATCGCCGTCCTCATCCCACTCGTCGGCGGGATCGGAACGCGGACCCGCACGGTGTCGCGCGGCGTCGACGCGGTCGTCGGCGGTCGGGGCGGCCATGTCTTGCGGGTCCCGATCAGCGGCGACATCGACTGGCTCGTCATCACCGTCGACCGATTCCGCATCCAGAACGGCTTCGTCGTCCGGGTCCTGGTCGTCCCAGGCCTCGTCGTCCCGGAGTTCGTCGTCCGCGGCCGCCTCGTCGTAGTCCTCGGCCAGGTAATCCTCGTCGTAGTCGTCGTCGTAGTCCTCGGCGAGGTAGTCGTCGTCGAAGTCCATCTCGTCAAGCCAGTCATCGTCGTCTGCGACAGGGGCGGAACCACGGCGCAGCATGGGCACGATGTTGTGAATCAATGCGACAACGATTCCGGCCGCGGCGAACCATCCCAGGGTGAACACGCCGGCGGTGACCACCGTGACCCCGGTCGTCCCGATCTCGCCGAGCGATCCGCCGGCCAGCCACCCGAAGAACACCATTGCCGTGGCGGCGAGGGCTGCGGCCATCCCCACCGACCGCGCGTACCCGGCCAGATCCGCCGACCGGCATTTCCACGCCGCGAACATAGCGATGGCGGCCGGCACGACCAACCCGAATGCGGCCCACCACACCGACTGCGTCGGGAGCACGGCCAGGACGGGAAGCGGGGGTACCGAACCACCCCGCACCGCGAAGAGATCCGCGGACACCGGCCCCACATGTACCTGCGAGCCGACCAGCACCGCGGCGGCCCCGATCATGATGTTGGGCAGGTACAGGATCGACAGCATCGTCAGACCGAGATGGCCGTCGAAGTCGACGCCGGTCGCGATCAGGTCGCACAGAACACGGAATCGCAGCACGAGGCGGAGGACGACGAACAGTCCGCCGGCCGCGAAGAGCGCGAGGACGGCGACCACGCCGTAGCGGATTCCCCGCCGATCGGCGGCGCTCGCCCGGTCGCGCAGATCGCGGTGTCCCAGGATCACGCCGAGTCCGGCGGCCAGCCCTTGGATCAGCAGGGTCAGCGCGAACGCCTTGAGCGGGCTCGGACTCTGGATCGGCAGCGACGACGACCCGTCCATCACCACGGCCAGCGCGATGGCCGTGACCAGCAGTGACCCGCCGACCGCGGCAGCACCCGCGGAAACGAGCTCCGGCAGGCGACGGCGACTGCGACCGCTGGACGCCACCACTTTCACGGTGCCCCCGGCGACGAGGAAGGTGGGCAGGAGCGGGAGCACCCCGACGGTCACACCGCTCACGGTGATCGGGGTCTGGTTGATCGCCAGCCAACAGGTGGCGACTGCCGCACCCACGCCGGACAGTCCGCTCCCCGCCATCAGCAGCACGGCCAACACGATGACGAGGCAGGCCAGGGTGGTGATGACCGGTACGGCGAAGGCGATCAGAACCAGTTCACGTGGCCGGTGTTCGGTCGCCTCCGTCTGCGCGCGACGGGCCCGCCGCACATCACGGAGGCGGGATGCGAGGTTGTCGGCGACCGGGACGGATTTGAGCGTGGGCATCGAATCGAGAGTGACATGTGTGACCAGTGAGGTCCCGTAGACGCGCCGCGTCGTCAGCAGAAAGCGACCGACGACACCCGTGGAGAAACGAGTCGGCCCCCGATCCCGGCAGGGATCGGGGGCCGATGTCGATGTGCTGAGCGTCGCTCACGGGGCCTTCGGCGGCTCCGGCTTCTGGAAGATCGACGTCGCGTTCTCCGAACCGGGTGTGGCCTCGCCGGCGGCCTGCGGACTCGCCGACGCTCCCGGGGTTCCGGGGAACGACGCGCCGGGAATCGAGGCGTCGGGAACGGAGGCACCGGGGACCTGGGCTCCGGGCGTCGACGGCGATGCGGCCGCGTGCTGACCGTGACCGTATCCGGCATACGCCGACGGGTCATAGGCGGACGGCGCCGGGGCTGCGGCCGTCCCCGGCTGCGAGGCCGTGGCCGGCGTGGCCGCTGCCGGGGTCGACGCGGCCGGAGCCGACGCTGCCGCGGACGGGTACACCGTCGTCGCATGCTCGGAACCGGCCGGGATGACGCTGGTGGCCTGCGGCTGCGACACCGCTCCGTAACCGGCCGGCTGGCCGTATGCCGACGCGGCGGGTGCGGTCGGGTCGGTGGACGCCTGGTCGGTGACAGTGGCTGCGGTGGCTCCGGCGGCGGTCGCGTCGGGCACGGGTGCGGTCTTGATGACCTTGAGGTCGAGGAGCAACCAGAAGATGGCCAGCAGGAAGATCAGGATCGACAGCACGAGCAGGATGATGGCGCCCGCGCCGTGCTCCGTGTTCTCCTGCAGATCGGAGCCGACGTAGGTGAGGATCGTGATGAACACCCCGGCGACCGACGCCGCTGCGACTGCCGGAGCCACACGATAGGACTTGAGCAGCCCGGTGAAGGCGAGAAATCCGGTGAGGACGACAAGGACGTAGGCCGCGTTCAGATAACTCGCGAACAGTTCGATGGACCCCTGGACTTCCTGGCCGGTGAACGGATCCGTCTCGCTTCCGGTCAGCCCTGCGGCGAAACCGCAGAACAACACGACCACGCCGAGGACACCGATGGTGGCGGCCAGCACGGGTGCAACGATCGGCGGGAACCCGGCAAACGGCTGCTTGGGAGCGGCGGGCTGGCCGTAGCCCTGCTGGCCATTCCCTTGTTGGCCGTATCCCTGCTGACCGTAGGACGACGGATCACCGTATCCCTGCTGGCCATATCCCTGCTGGCCATAGCCCGATTGGTCGCCATAGCCCTGCTGGCCGTATCCCTGGGGATAGCTCTGCTGCCCGTACGTGGACGGATCACCGTAGCCCTGGCCGTACTGCCCGTAGCCCTGGGACGCGGACGCATCGCCGGGCTGGGAGTATCCCCCGCCCTGCTGTCCATAGGACTGTCCCGGATCGGGTTGCTGCCCGTAACCGGCACCTCCGGATGGGTAGGTCATCTACTTCTCCTGCCACAAAGACGTCTTGGTTTCGCTGCACCCCCGAACGCCATGCGTTCACCGCACCCCGGGGCACACTTTTGACCACGCTAATACATCTCGCGCACGGGCCACAGGGCCGACGTCGACGTTGTGGATCATTCCGGCAATCCCGACCCGCGGTTCGGTCGCCTGAATGACCCCGCGTCGTTGACAGCGCTCTCGTCCTCACTGACAGCGCTCCCCTCTTCACTGACAGCGCTCTCGTCGACGTTGACAGCGCTCTGGTCTCCACTGACAGCGCTCTCCTCCTCACTGACAGCGCTCTCGTCGACGTTGACAGCGCTCTCCACACCGCCACCGGACGTCGGGAGTGCTTGTCACACAGTCGAATCAGCAGCGATCACCGTCGGAACGTCGACGAGGCAAGCGCTGTCAACGACCAGCAAAGCGCTGTCAACGCCAGGGAGAGCGCTGTCAACGACAGGGAAGCCCGACGATCGCGGGCTCACCACCGATGTTGGGCGCCCTGCTGCGCGTACCAGTCGATCAGCGAATGATCGTCGACGGACCGCGGGTCGATGTCGACGGGACGACCGGCCAGCACCGAGGTCACCGGCACCTCGAGCTTCTTTCCGGTCCGGGTGTGCGGAATGCCCGGCGCCAGGATCACCTCGTCGGGGACGTGGCGCGGCGACAGCCGTTTCCGGACGTCGGCGGCGATGCGCGCGCGCAGGTCGTCGTCGAGTTCTGCTCCGGGGACGAGGGTGACGAACAGCGGCATCCAGTAGGCGCCGTCGGGTCCGTCCACTCCCAGGACGAAGGCCTCGGCGATCTCGTCGATGCTCTCGACGACCTCGTAGATGTCGGCCGAACCCATCCGGATTCCGTGACGATTCAACGTCGCATCACTGCGTCCGTGGATGATCAGCGATCCGCGATCGGTCACGGTCACCCAGTCGCCGTGCCGCCACACCGGGGACGAGTCGGCCCCACCGTCGGTCCATTCATGCTCGAAATATGCTGCGCGATAGCGCTTTCCTTCGTCATCGCGCCAGAATCCGACGGGCATCGACGGCATCGGTGCGGTGATGACCATCTCGCCGACCTCACCGATCAGCGGCGTCCGATCCGGCGCCCAACTCTCCAGTGCCACAGCGAGATAGCGCACCGAGAGTTCACCGGGAACCACCGCCACCCCGACCGATCCGCCGGCGAACGCGGTGACGACGTCGGTGCCCCCACTGATGGACGAGACGGGAAGTCCGTGTGCCACATTCTCTTCGACCCAGTCGAACAGGTCGCCGGCCAGCGACGATCCGGTACTTCCCAGGGCACGCAACGCCGACAGGTCGTGATCACGTCCGGGCACGAGTCCCGCCTTACGCGACGCCTGCAACTGTCCGGGGCTCGTGCCGAAATACGTGACCTTCTCGTCGGCGACGATCCGCCACAGATGGTCGGCGTCCGGATAGAGCGGAGATCCGCTGTAGCACACGATGGTCGACCCGCACAGCAGACCGGCCACCTGGAAGTTCCACATCATCCAGCTCAGCGCGGTCTGCCAGAAGAACACGTCGGATTCGCCGAGCCCGGCATGCAGACCGGCGGCCTTCAGGTGCTCGAGGACGACGCCGCCGTGTCCGTGCACGATCCCTTTCGGCCGTCCGGTGGTACCCGAACTGAACAGCACCCACAGCGGGTGGTCGAAGGGCACCGGCTCCGGCCGCACCACCGCGTCGGCGGCCACGGCTTCCACATAGGAGAGCACCCGAACGCCCGAATCCTGGTGACGCGCAGCATCTCCCACCACGATGTGGGCCACCAGGCCGGGCAGCGACGACGCCAGCGCCGCACTGTCGGCGACCTTGTCGACATCTTTGCCGTTGTAGCGGTACCCGGAGGCACTGAACAGGACCTTGGGTTCGAGCTGGCCGAGTCGGCCGGCCGCTCCCTCGGGTGCGTAGTCCTGCCCGCAGCCCGACCAGATGGCACCGAGAGAGGCGGTCGCGAGGAAGGCCACCACCGCCTCGGGCACGTCGGGCAGGTAGGCGGCGACGACGTCACCGGCCCCGACTCCCAACCCGCGCAGCGTCGAGGCCAATCTCCCGACGAGGTCCGGCAACTCCGCCCACGTCACCTCCGACCGCACGCCGTCCTCGTCGATTCCGACGATCGCCGCGCGGGCACTGTCGGCCGACCCGATGGTCACCGCATGACGCAACACCTGATCGACGTAGTTGAGGTGAACGCCCGGAAACCATTGCGATCCCGGCATGTTCGTGGACGCGAGAACCGCAGCATCGCCGTCGTCGAGTTCTCCGCCGATCTCCACCAATGCGTAGAACTCCCACACGGCCCGCCAGAACTCGGCGGGCCGCGTCGTCGACCACTCCCACAGCGACGCGTAGTCGCCGACGTCGACCCCGTACCGGTCGGCGACGGCCGCCGCGAAGGCGTCGAGTTGTGCGGTCTCCCCCACCTCGACCACGTCCGGGACGCTTCCGGTCATCGCAGCAGTCCCAGGATCTCGACGGATTCTTCGCGCATCTGCACCTTGCGAACCTTTCCGGTGACCGTCATCGGGAACTCCTTGACGACGTGGACGTAGCGCGGGATCTTGTGCCGGGCGATCTGTCCGGTCGCGAAGTCCCGGACGTCGTCGACGGTGAGTTCGGTTGCGCCCTCCCGCAACCGGATCCACGCCATGAGTTCCTCGCCGTACTTCGCGTCGGGAACGCCGATCACCTGGGCGTCGAGGATGTCGGGATGGGTGTAGAGGAACTCTTCGATCTCACGCGGATAGATGTTCTCACCACCGCGGATCACCATGTCCTTGATGCGGCCGGTGATGCGCACGTAGCCGTTCGGGTCCATCACCGCGAGGTCGCCGGTGCGCATCCACGGTCCGCCGTCGGGATCGTCGGCGTCGGGCACCAGTACCTCGGCGGACTTGTCCGGCTGATTCCAGTATCCCTTCATGACACTGTAACCGCGCGTGCAGAATTCGCCGGTCTCGCCGCGCTGCAGGGTCTCGCCGGTCACCGGATCGATCACCTTGATCGACAGGTGCGGACCCACCCGCCCGACGGTGCCGACCCGCAGGGACAGTTCGTCGTCGACGCGGGTCTGCGTGGACACCGGCGAGGTCTCGGTCATGCCGTAGCAGATGGACACCTCGCTCATGTGCATGCGGTCGACGACCTGGCGCATCACGTGTTCGGGGCACGGCGAGCCCGCCATGATGCCGGTGCGCAACGTCGACAGATCGAACTCCGCTCCCGAATCCAGCAGGGCGAGTTCAGCGATGAACATGGTGGGGACGCCGTACAAACTGGTGCAACCGTATTCGGCGACCGCCCGCAGCGACGCCTCGGGATCGAAGGTGGGCGCCGGGATGACCATGGCCGCACCGTGACTGGTGGCGGCGAGATTGCCCATCACCATGCCGAAGCAGTGATAGAACGGCACCGGGATACAGATCCGGTCATCGGCGGTGTAGTTGAGCAGTTCACCCACCAGGTAGCCGTTGTTGCCGATGTTCGCATGCGACAGGGTGGCACCCTTCGGGAACCCTGTTGTGCCGGAAGTGTATTGGATGTTGATGGCGTCGTCGGGACGCAACGACGCGGCCCGCTCGGCCACCGCGTCGAGCTCCGCATCGGTCGGAGTGCTCGTCACCGACGCCCACTCCGCCGAGTCGAACAGGATCACCTCACGCAACTCGGGCGCGTTCGGGCGGGCGGCCGCGAGCATCCCGGCGTAGTCGGAGTCCTTGTATCTCGACGCGGCGACGACGACGCTCGCGCCGGACTGGGTCAGCGCGTACTCGATCTCGTGTTGCCGGTAGGCGGGGTTGAGATTGACCAGGATCGCCCCGATCTCCGCGGTCGCGTACTGGGTGAACACCCATTCCGCGCGGTTGGGTGACCACAGTCCGACCCGGTCACCGGCCTGGACACCCAGCCGAACCAGCCCCGCCGCGAGGGCGAGCACATCCCGCCGGAACTCCGCGTAGGTCCACTGCCGACCGCTGGGCGCATCGATGAGGGCGATGCGATCACCGTGGTCGGCGGTGATCCGCGCCAGGGTCTGCCCGATCGTCTCCGTCAGCAGGGCAGGCTCGGATTCGCCATGGGCGTAGGCCAGTTCGGACATCGGTTCACTCTTCCTTCGTTGACTCGGTGGTGGTGGCCGCACGCGAGAGAACCGCCTCGGCCTGGCGGAATACGGGACCGTCGATCATCTGCCCGTCGATACTGAAGACACCGCCCCCGAAGTCCGCCGATCCGTCGATGACGCGCCGGGCCCAGGCGACCTCGTCGTCGGTCGGCGTGTAGCCGGCACGGATCGTCTCGACCTGCGACGGGTGGATACATGCGGTGGCCACATATCCGAGTGCCACCGCGTCGGTGACCTCGAGGGCCAGGCCCTCGGTGTCACGGAAATCCAGATGCACCGCGTCGACGGCGAACTTGCCGGCGGCCGCGGCGGCGAGGCGGACCACCGACCGGGTGTAGCGGGCCACGTCGCGGTAGGTTCCCGGGTTGCGTTCCTCCGGGCCGAAGCGGCTCGACTTGCCGCCGAGCCCGGCGACCAGATCCTCGGCGCCCCACATCAATCCGATGCAGTTGACGGCGGCGGCGATCTCGTGGGCGCGGACCGCCCCGGCCGGTGTCTCGATCAGGGCGATCGTCTGCAAGGCGGTCTCGGTGATCGACTCGGCCGTCTCCGACTTCGCCTGCATCACCACCCGGTAGTTGGTGTCGCCGAGCGCTGCGAGGTCACGCCGGTAGTCGCCGGTGCCGGCGGGATTGATGCGGACCACCACCCGATCGGGGTCGAGCGGATGGGCGACCAGGGCCTCGCGGGCGGCCACCCGGTTCTCCGGGGACACCGCGTCCTCGAGATCGAGGATCACCACGTCGGACCGTTCGAGGGCCTTCTGATAGCGTTCGGGCCGGTCGGCGGGACAGAACAACATCGCCGGTCCCCCTGGCAGCCAGGACTTTCCGAACGATTCCACCGGTTGCGAGGTCATGTTATCGGGCGCTCCTCCGTCGTCGTCATCGTTGACACTCTTCTCCGACGCCCCGTCGTCACTGGAGGGGACGCCGCCGAACCAGCGTCGCACGAGCGGCCCGCGCCACCACCACCCCGTCCTGGTTACGCCCCACATGCAGCAGGTTCACCACGCCCTCACCGGGGCGGGACCGCGATTCGCGGATACCCGTGCATTCGGTCTCCGCGTACAGGGTGTCACCGGCGAACAGCGGTGCCGGAAAGGCCACTTCGGAGAACCCGAGGTTGGCCACCAATGTGCCCTGGGTCAACTGCGACACCGACAATCCCACGATGGTCGACAGCGTGAACATCGAGTTGATGAGCCGCTGTCCACCGAAACCGGGCTGCTGCGCCGACCACGCGGCGTCGAGGTGCAGTGCCTGGGTGTTCATCGTCAGCGTCGTGAACAGGACGTTGTCGGCCTCGGTGACGGTCCGCCCGGGCCGGTGCTCGTAGATGGTGCCCTCCTCGAACTCCTCGAACCACAGTCCGCGCTGCACGATTCGGGTGGGCGTCTGCTGCTCACTCATGCGAACCCCAGTTCCCGGGCGATCAGCATGAGCTGCACCTCGGTGGTGCCCTCGCCGACCTCGAGGATCTTGGAGTCACGGTAGTGCCGCGCCACCGGGTACTCGTTCATGAAGCCGTAGCCCCCGTGGATCTGGGTGGCCATCCGCGCATTGTCCATCGCCGCCTCACTGGCCACCATCTTGGCGATCGACGCCTCCTTCTTGAAGGGCTTGCCCGCCAGCATCTTTGCCGCGGCGTCGTAGTAGGCGGTGCGGGCGACGTGCGCGCGGGCCTCCATACGTGCGATGGCGAACGACACCGACTGGTACTCCCCGATCGGCCGGCCGAAGGACTGACGTTCCTTGGCGTACTTGACGCTCTCGTCGACGCAGCCCTGCGCGGCGCCGGTGGCCAACGCGGCGATCGCGATTCGGCCCTCATCCAGGATCGACAGGAAGTTCGCGTACCCGCGTCCGCGCACCCCGAGGAGGTTCTCCTTGGGGACCCGCACGTCGGTGAAGGTCAGCGGATGGGTGTCCGAGGCATTCCAGCCGACCTTGTTGTACGCCGGTTCGGCGACGAATCCCGGCGTGTCGGTGGGGACGATGATCGTCGAGATCTCCTTGCGTCCATCGTCTTTCGTACCGGTGACCGCGGTGACGGTGACCAGCGAGGTGATATCGGTACCGGAGTTGGTGATGAACTGCTTGGAGCCGTTGATGATCCAGGAATCGCCGTCGTCCTTGGCGGTGGTGGCGGTGGCACCTGCGTCCGAGCCGGCACCCGGTTCGGTGAGTCCGAAACCGGCCAGATTCTCACCGGCGGTCAGCGACGGCAACCACCGCTGCTTCTGCTCGTCGCTGCCGAACTTGTGGATCGGCATGGCACCGAGGCTCACACCGGCCTCAAGGGTGATGGCCACCGACTGATCGACCTTGCCGAGCTCCTCGAGGGCCAGCGACAGCGCGAAGTAGTCACCGCCCATTCCGCCTTCCTCTTCGGGGAAGGGCAGTCCGAACAGTCCCATCGCGCCCATCTGGGCGACGACCTCATACGGGAAGCTGTGTTCGGCATCGTGTTTCGCCGCGACCGGTGCCACCACCGATTGTGCGAAGTCACGCACCGTGTGGATCAGGTCGAGGTAGTCCTGGGTCAACTCCATGGCTGGGGTTCCTTTGTGCGTGTGATGAACTCGGGCGAATGTGCGATGACGGCCGCGATCGTCATGACCGATCCGCCGCGGGGTCGTGATGGGCGTCGACATGCGCGAGGAGTTGGCCCGCGGACACCTTGTCGCCCACCGCGACCGAGACCGTCACGGTCCCGTCGACGGGCGCGGTGAGGCTGTGTTCCATCTTCATGGCCTCTACGACGACGATCGCGGTTCGGGCGGTGACCTCGTCGCCGTCGGACGCCGCGACGGCGACGACGGTGCCCGGCATCGGCGAGGCGATGTCGCCGGCCGCCTCACCAGTATCGGCATCGAGGGTGGTGCGCGTCAGCTGGACGATCCAGGTTCCCTGTGGCCCGCCTGCCCACCACTGGTCGCCGATCTCGGCGAGCGACCATTGCTGGCTGATGCCGTCGACGATCAGCCGGGCGGTGCGACCGGAGGTGGTCGCATGCGCGGCAAGGTATTCGACATGCGCCGACCACGGTGGCGCCGCGTTCTCCTCGTCCGCATCGACGATGGTGACATCCGCGGTCACCCACCGATCGTCTGCTCCGTGCACCGCCGCGGACACCGTCCGCGAATGCGTTCCCGCCGACAGCCTGCTGATGACCGGCGCGTGGTCGCCGATCCGGAAGCCCACCGCCGCATCCCACACGTCGTCGGTACGTCGTTGCCCCACGCGGGCCAGGCCGACCAGTGCGAGCGCCTCGGGAACCGGTTCCGGGGCAACGTAATCGGCCGCCAGACGGTCCAGCAGCTCGGTGTCGAGGCGGGCCGCCTGAACCTCGGGGCGGGCCAGGACGTAGCGACAGAAGTCGATGTTGGTGACCACTCCCAGAACCCGGGTGTCGCTGAGCGCGTGGTCGAGTCGTTCGATGGCCTCGGCGCGATCGGCCCCGTGGGCGATGACCTTGGCCAGCATCGGGTCGTAGTCACTGCCGACCACCAGTCCGGGCAGCATGGCCGAGTCCAGTCGCACGCCCTGTCCCGCACTAATATCGGGTTCGGCGAGTGCGACGATCTCACCGCCGGTGGGCAGGAAGCCGTTTGCAGGATCCTCGGCGTACACCCGGGCCTCGATGGCGTGCCCGGTGAAGGTGACGTCGCTCTGCGCGATGGCCAGCGTCTCACCGCGCGCCACCCGGATCTGCTGCTCCACCAGGTCGATTCCGGTGACCATCTCGGTGACGGGGTGTTCCACCTGCAGTCGGGTGTTCATCTCCATGAAGAAGAACTCGTCGGGTCGGTGCGCCGACACGATGAACTCGACGGTCCCGGCGCCGGTGTAACCGACGCTGCGCGCGGCGTCGCAGGCAGCCTGCCCGATGCGATCGCGGGTCGCGGCGTCGAGCAACGCCGACGGCGCCTCCTCGATGACCTTCTGATGGCGCCGTTGCAGCGAGCATTCCCGCTCACCGAGATGGATGACGTTGCCGTGGGTGTCGGCGAGCACCTGCACCTCGATGTGCCGGGGCGTGTCGACGAAATGCTCGAGGAACAGGGCGTCGTCGCCGAAGGCGGCGGCCGCCTCGCGGCGGGCGCGGGTCAGCGCATCGGGCAGTCCCGCAGCCGATTCCACCCGGTGCATGCCTTTGCCGCCACCACCGGCGCTCGGCTTGATGAGCACCGGGAAGCCGATCTCGGGGGCGGCGGCGATGAGGTCGGAGTCGGTGAGCCCGGGACGAGACAGACCCGGTACCACCGGCACACCACGTTCGGTGACGGCGGCGCGGGCGGTGATCTTGTCACCCATCGTGGCGATGGCCGATGCCGGCGGGCCGATGAAGGTGATCCCGGCGGCGGCCAGTGCCGCCGCGAATTGCTGGTTCTCCGAGAGGAATCCGTAGCCCGGGTGGACGGCGTCGGCGCCGGTCGCCTGGGCGGCGCGCACGACCGCGTCGATGTCGAGGTAGCTGGCGGTCGCCGCCGCCGGTCCGATTCGCACGGCGGTGTCCGCCTCCCGCACGTGACGGGCGTGGGCGTCCGGGTCGGAGTAGATGGCCACGCTGCGCAGCCCGAGCCGACGAAGGGTGGCGATGACGCGGCAGGCGATCTCGCCCCGATTGGCCACCAGCACGGTGCGGATCACGCGCGGAGCGGCGGACACGCCTCGATCGTCATCGATGTGTTCACCTGTGGTCGAGGGGATTTCAGAAGTCACAGACATTGCCTGCCTCACATCCGGAAGACGCCGTAGCGCGGATCGGTCAACGGGGCGTATCGGCAGGCCTCGAGTGCCAGGCCGAGGACGGTGCGGGTGTCGGCGGGATCGATGATGCCGTCGTCCCAGAGTCGCGCCGTCGAATAGTACGCATCGGATTGGTGTTCGAACTGATCGCGGATGGGTTGTTTGAAGGCGTCCTCGTCGTCGGCGGACCACTCGCCCCCGGAGCGTTCGATCTGGTTGCGGCGCACCGTCGCCAGGGTGTCGGCGGCCTGCGGTCCGCCCATCACCGAGATCCGGGCGTTGGGCCAGCTCCACAGGAAACGCGGCGAGTATGCGCGTCCGCACATCGAATAGTTGCCGGCGCCAAAGGAGCCGCCGATCATCACGGTCAGCTTGGGGACGCGTGCGCAGGCAACGGCGTTGACCATCTTGGCACCGTTCTTGGCGATACCGCCTTCCTCGTAGGCGCGTCCGACCATGAAGCCGGTGATGTTCTGCAGGAAGATCAGCGGGATGCGGCGTTGGTCGCACAGTTCGATGAAATGTGCTCCCTTGAGCGCGGATTCGCTGAACAGCACCCCGTTGTTGGCGATGATGCCGACCGGGTGCCCGTGCAGATGGGCGAAGACGGTGACCAGGGTGGTCCCGTAGTTCGCCTTGAATTCGGTGTACTCGCCACCGTCGACGAGGATCTCGATGACCGAGCGCACGTCGTAGGGGATGCGTGGGTCAGTGGGGACGACGTCGTAGATGTCGGTCTGGGGCCGCGTGGCGGGTTGCGCCGCGGTCAGTTCCCACTGAGCCGGGTCGCGCGGTCCGAGGGTCGCGACGATCTCGCGGACCTTGGCCAGGGCCTGCTCGTCGTTGTCGACGAGGTGATCGGTCACCCCGGACACCGACGAGTGCATGGCACCGCCACCGAGATCCTCGGCGGTGACGTCCTCGCCGGTCGCCGCCTTCACCAGCGGCGGGCCGGCCAGGAAGATGGTGCCCTGGTTGCGCACGATGACCGTCTCGTCACTCATGGCGGGCACGTATGCGCCGCCGGCGGTGGACGAGCCGAGCACGGCCGAGATCTGCGGGATGCCCGCGGCGCTCATGTTCGCCTGATTGAAGAAGATCCGGCCGAAGTGCTCGCGGTCGGGGAACACCTCGTCCTGCTGCAGCAGCATCGCGCCACCGGAGTCGACGAGATAGATACACGGCAGCCGGTTGGCGGCAGCGATCTCCTGGGCACGCAGGTGTTTCTTCACCGTCATCGGGTAGTAGGTGCCGCCGGAAACGGTGGCGTCGTTGGCGATGATCATGCATTCGCGGCCTGCCACCCGCCCGATCCCGGCGACCACACCGGCGGAGGGCACCTTGCTGTCGTACATGTCGATCGCGGCGAGCGGGGCGACCTCGAGGAACGGCGATCCGACGTCGAGGAGTCCGTCGACGCGGGCGCGCGGGAGGAGTTTGCCGCGGGATTCGTGGCGCGCCCGGGCACGCTCGCCACCGCCGGCAGCCGCGGTCCGCAGCTTCTCGCGGAGTTCGGCGACATTGGACAGGTGGACGGCGCGAGGACCCGTGGTCGGGGCGGAGGTTGTGACTGTCGGACCCACCAGCTCCCTTTCAGTTAGTGACAATTAACTGAAGTGACTGTAGCGTACGTCACTGCCCACTGTCACGCGCCCGCCGTTTTTTCATCGGCTCTGCTGCACATCGACCATTCTCCACCCGGACGTGACGGCCATCACGATTTTTCGTATGGTGTGGGTGAGCCCACCACCCCCGGGCCCATCACGCACGACGGCGGACCGACACCCACGGTTCGCGCGCCACAACTACAGAAGGCCAGGTAAACCCATGACCCTCGCCCCGCATGCCCCCGCGACCAGCGGTCTGGAAGACCGTTACGTCCGCGAGTCGGGCACCGTCTTCCTCGGCGGCATCGCCGCCCTCGTCCGCATGGTGCGTGATCGCGCTCTCGTCGATCGACGCATGAATCAGCGGACCGCCTCCTTCATCTCCGGCTACGAAGGTTCCCCCCTCGCCGGATACGACCTCGAGCTCGCCAAGCGCCGGGCGCTCCTCGAACCCCTCGACATCGTCCACCGCCCCGGCCTCAACGAAGAGCTCGCCGCGACCTCGGTGATGGGATCGCAGGTCGCCGCGCAGGTCACCGGGCTCGCCCCGGACGCCGCCGGTCAGGCCCGCTCGGGCATCGTCGGCTACTGGTACGGCAAGGCACCCGGCCTCGACCGCGCATCCGACGCCCTGCGCCACGCCAACATCATCGGCACCCATCCCGACGGCGGCGCGGTCGCCCTGGTCGGCGACGATCCCGGCGCGAAGAGCTCCACGGTGCCGTGCGCATCGGAGATGGCCCTGGCCGATCTCTACATCCCGATCCTCTATCCCGCCGATTCGCAGGACATCCTCGATCTCGGGGTGCACGCGGCGCACATGAGCCGGGCCAGTGGTCTGTGGACCTCGCTGAAGATCTCCGCGCATGTGGCCGACGGCGCGTCGACCGTCCAGCTCGATCCCACCCGGGTCGATCCCCGCTACGGCGCCCTCGGACGCAGCCCGCACATCCCGTCCGGCCGCCTGCTCGGCGCGAATCTCATGGAGCTGGAACAGAATCAGCTCACCACCCGCCTCCCCCGTGCCCTGGAGTACGCCCGCCTCAACGGCCTCAATTGGATCACGGTGCGCAGCAGCGACGATCGCATCGGGATCGTCGCCGCGGGCAAGACCTATCTCGACGTCCGCGAGGCGCTGCATCTGATGGGGTTGACCGAGGCCGACCTCAATCGCCTCGGTATCCGGATTCTCAAACTCGGCATGGTCTATCCGCTCGAGCAGGACATCCTGCGGCGCTTCATCACCGACACCGCCTCGGGACACCTCGACGAGGTGATCGTCGTCGAGGAGAAGCGTGACTTCGTCGAGACGATGATGCGCGACATCCTGTTTCGTGACCCGATCGCCCCGCACATCGTCGGCAAGGTCAATGAGAACGGCTCAACGCTGTTCTCCCGCTTCGGTGAACTCGACGTCGACGCAGTCACCCGCGGACTCGCGATGCGCCTGGCGCGGCATCATCACGTCGACGAGGCCATCGACTGGCTCGACCGCTCGTCTCGTCGACGTACCCGCATCGAACTCCCGCTGGCCGTGCGTACCCCGTACTTCTGCTCGGGATGCCCGCACAACAGCTCGACGAAGGTCGCCGACGACACGTTGGTCGGCGCCGGAATCGGTTGCCACGCCATGGTTCTGCTGATGGACCCGCATCAGGTGGGCGATGTCGCCGGCGTCACCCAGATGGGTGGCGAGGGCGCGCAGTGGATCGGCATGGCACCGTTCGTCACCGCCGATCACTTCGTGCAGAACCTCGGCGACGGCACCTTCACCCATTCGGGTTCACTGGCCATCCGCGCGGCGGTCGCCGCGGGTGAGAACATCACCTACAAGCTGCTGTACAACGGCACGGTGGCGATGACCGGCGGTCAGGATCCGGTGGGCGAGTTCAGCCTGGGACGCATCACCGCACTTCTCGCCGCCGAGAATGTCGCCAAGATCGTCGTCACCTCCGATGACGTGACGCGCACCCGCAAGGCCGGTCTCGCCCGTGGCGTCGAGGTGCGTCCGCGGGCCGATCTCGCCGACGTGCAGCGGGAGCTCGCCGCGATCAGTGGTGTCACCGTCCTCATCCACGATCAGGCGTGTGCCGCGGAGAAGCGCCGTAAGCGCAAGCGCGGCACCGTCGAGACCCCGACGACGCGGGTGATGATCAACGAACGCATCTGCGAGGGGTGCGGTGACTGCGGCGAGAAGTCCAATTGTCTGTCGGTGCATCCGGTTCCGACGGAGTTCGGCCGCAAGACCCGTATCGATCAGAGTTCCTGCAACCTGGACTACTCGTGCCTGAGCGGTGACTGCCCGTCGTTCGTCACGGTGACGCCGGGCACCGCGACGCGCGCCATCGGGGCTGTGGCCGCCGACCTGGACGCGAATACCGTTGCCCCACCGGCACTTCAGCGGCCACGCCTGGGGGTCGACACCGACGTCGCCACCATCCGGATCACCGGTATCGGCGGCACCGGCGTGGTCACCCTGTCCCAGGTGCTGGCGACCGCGGCCAATCTCGACGGTCACGCCGCCCGCACCGTCGACATGACCGGCCTCGCGCAGAAGGGCGGCGCGGTGGTCAGTGACATCAAGATCTCCTCGCGGCCCATCGAATTGGCCGCCAAGGTGGCCGGCGGCACCTGCGATCTGTATCTGGCCTGCGATTCGCTGGTCGGTGCCGACGCCACCAACCTCAAGGTCACCTCGCCGGAGCGCACCACCGCGGTCGTCTCCACCACCCGCATCCCGACCGGGTCGATGGTCGTCGACACCTCCGTCGGATTCCCCTCCGACACGCAGATTCACGACGTCATCGAGCCACGGGTGGCACGCACCGTCTATCTGGATCCGGGAGCACTGTCCACGGACCTGTTCGGGCATGAGCAGTACGCGAACATGCTCGCCGTCGGTGCCGCCTATCAGTCCGGGGCGCTGCCGATCACCGCGGCTTCCATCGAGCGCGCGATCGGCCTCAACGGCGTCGCGGTGGCCGCCAACATCCAGGCCTTCCGGCGTGGCCGCCAGGCCGTCGCCGACCAGGATGCGGTGAGCACCGAGATCGCCCGGCTGCATCCGCAGTTGGCGGCGACGCAGCCCAGCGATCGTGCGCGCGCATGGGTTTCGACGTTGGGCACCATCACCGACGAGTTGGCGCAAACCATCGCACTGCGCGCCGACGATCTCGTCGACTATGCCGACGAACGCTACGCGCGCCGCTACGTCGACGACATCGCGCGGGTGCATCGTCTCGGCGCCGGTGACGCTCTCACTGACGCGGTGGCGCGCAATCTGTACAAGTTGATGGCCTACAAGGACGAGTACGAGGTGGCCCGCCTGTCCGCCGATCCGGCCTTCGCCGCGCAGATCGCCGACCAGTACGGCCCGGACGCCAAGGTCGCCATCCGGCTGCATCCGCCGACGCTGCGGGCGTTGGGGATGAAGGAGAAGATCTCGCTGGGCGCATGGGCGAAGCCCGGGATGACCGCACTGAGCCGCATGAAGAAACTGCGCGGCACCAAGTTGGACCCGTTCGGCCACAACGAGATCCGACGCACCGAACGCGCGCTGATCGTCGAATACCGCGAGCTGCTCGACGCGCTGTGCACCGGACTTGCATCGGGTCGGATCGGTGCCGAGGAGATCCCGGCCGCGGTGGCGTTGGCCGACCTACCCGACATGGTGCGCGGCTACGAGCACATCAAGATGGCCAATGTGGAGAGGTACCGGGAAGCGCTGGCAGAGCGACGCGACGCTCTCGGGATCTGACCGACGCGGGTGGTGGGCTCGGTGCCCACCACCCGTCCCCCGCCACCCCTACCTCACTCCTTGCGCAACCCGCCCAGAACCGCCGCTCCGAGGAGCAACCCCACCTGGAGGAAGCCGAAGATCAACGCCACGATGGCACCGGCACCGATGCCGATGACCGGAACCGACGTCGTCGTCACCGCGGCGGAGAACAGCGCCAGCCAGGCCCCGGCGGCGGCCACCGCAAGGAACGGCACGGCCTTACGGAACCGGGGTATCAGGACCAGGGCGGCGGCAATCGCGATGGCGCCCAACACGATCAGGAACTTGCCCGGGTTGAGCACGATCTCATACGACGCGAATCCCGGGACGCCGGAGCTCCCGTTCGCATAGTCCTCCGCCCAGTTCTCGATCTCGGAGTCCGGGATCGAGTTGTCGGGAACCACCCAGCTGACGAAGCCCATGAAGTAGGTGATCAGACCGGCGACGCTGGACGCGATCAGCAGCAGTGACGGCATCTGTGCCCGCGCATCGAACTGACGGGCCGGGGCCGGCGGTGGCGTCGCACCCCAGCCCTGCGGACCGGGCTGGGCACCCCACTGTCCCGACGGCACCGGCTGCTGCGGCATGGGTTGCTGTGGCACCGGCTGCGAGGGCGGATAGGGCACCTGCCCGGGACTCGAGTACTGGCCGGGCGCGGCGTACTGACCGGGCACCGCACCCGGGACTCCCGGCGCAGCGGTCTCGGGTGCCGGTTGCCCGGCAGCCCAGGTCTGTTGCGGTTGGTTCGGATCGCCTGGATTCACGTCGTCGTCTTCCCTTCACCTCTGTCGCGGCCTTTACATGGCACGGCCTTCACGTGGTGGTCAGAGTAGAGGCCACGTGCCGTGCCAGTGCACCCCGGAAGCGAGATTCATTCACCCCGACCTGTCCTTTTCGTCCGATTGGATGATCGCCACAGACGGCCCTCAGTGGTAGTGTCCGAAGCTCCTCTGGCAGCCCTATGCCCGAGATACTCCAGGAGCGACACCCCGATGTTCCCGTCAGGAACCGACCGCGCGGGAACCATGCTGGGACAGTATCGGCTCGAGGAGTTGCTCGGTCGCGGCGGGATGGGTGAGGTGTACCGGGCCACCGACACGCGACGCGGTCGCACGGTCGCGATCAAACTCCTCAGCCGCACGGTCAACGACGACCCGACCGCTCGGGACCGTTTCATTCGCGAGTCGCACATGGCTGCGGCCCTGAATGATCCGCACGTCATCCCCATTCACGACTGGGGCACGATCGACGGCCAACTCTTCATCGACATGCGGCTGGTCAACGGCCGCGACCTGCGCCAGGTGCTCGCCGAGGACGGCCCGCTGCCTCCCGAACGCGCCCTGCACATCGTCGAGCAGATCGGCGCCGCCCTCGATGCCGCGCACCAGGAGGGCCTGACCCACCGGGATGTCAAGCCGGACAACATCCTTGTAGATCGGCACGACTTCGCCTACCTCGTCGACTTCGGACTGGCGATGACCGATTCGGATACGCGCTTCACCCAGGCCGGGTATGCGATCGGGTCGTTTCGCTACATGGCGCCGGAACGATTCGCCGACGACACCGTCGGCCCGCCCGCCGACATCTACGCACTGACCGGCGTTCTCTACGAATGCCTCTCCGGCCAAGCACCTTTCGCGCAGCTGACGAATCCCGAACAGATCATCTCCGCCCACCTTCAACAGTTCCCGGCGCCGCTGAACTCACCGGTCAACGCGGTGATCGGGCGGGGCATGGCCAAGGATCCGGCGGATCGCCATCCCGATGCCGCGACGCTCGTGGCCGATGCCCGGCGCGCCGTGCACCAGCCACCGGCGGCAGGAATGGCGACCGCGGTCAATCCGGCGGGGCTCGATCCGGCTGGGTTCGATCCGGCTGGTCTCGTCAGTGCACCGCCCCAGGTACCCACAGCGCGACCCACGACGGAGTTCAGTCAGCCCACGGTGGTGCGCACCGCCCGCGAGCCGGTTGCACCGATACCGACGCAACCGGTCCGGGGGACCTCCCGAGCGTCGACCTACGCCTTGATCGCCGTCATCGCGGTTCTCGTGATCGCCCTGCTCGGCGTCGGCGGATGGTTCCTCACAACCACGGCCTCCGACGAACCGGCGGAGAACGCGGCAGCGCCGTCCCTCCCCGCATCCTCGGTCGTCTCCGCGCCGTCCGTCGTGCCGTCGCAGGTGCCTGCCCCGCTGTCGGCCGCGCCGTCGGCGCCGGTCCTGCCCGCCAACGGTCGACAGGTCTGGCGGATGCCCCTCGGTAATGCGGTGGTGATCCTGTATCTGTCGCCGTCGGGATACAACTGGCTTGAGGTCGCCACGCCGGGTGGCCTGGCCGGCAGTGCCCGCATCTGGTCGCAGGCGTCCGGATGGCAGGCATCACCCTCCTATTCGGCTGCGCCGCAACAGTTCTTCACCCCGGCGGTGTATGCGCCCGCCAACACCTGCATTCGGATCATCGTCAACTATGCGGGCAATACGATGAACCGGAAGATCTGTTAGGCCGGGTCTCAGCTGTAGGTAGAACCGTTCCACTGCAACGTCCGACGAGTGATGGTGCCGCTCGCACAATCCGGCTCGCAGTCGTTGGCGCTCGCCTCAATCGCATAGCGACCACCCTGCGGACCGACCAATTCGGCGTAGTAGTAACGATTTTGGCCCGTTTGGTAGGACTGTTCGATCGGCGCGAAGCCGTCGGCGGTGGGGACGAGGACGATCACCCCGTCGTAGCGTCCCGGGTTGTAGATGACGAACGTGTTGCCGGTGTTGTCGGTGGCCGGGTTGGCGAACCGCCACTTCACGGTGGTCGGGCCGGAGTCCTCGGCGTGGCTCCACTGCACCCCGGCGGCGTTCTGCGCCACGAGGCACGCCTCTCCCCCACCAGAACCGGCGGCCGTGGTGATCGCGAAGATCCGGGTCGGTCCCCAACCCGGATGGGTGATGTCGGTGGTCCCGACGACCGATCCACCCGAACACACGGTGGCGGCCCCGGAGAACTGCGGGGCCGCCGGCAACGGCGCCGAGGCGTTCCCACCACCGGCGGCGTCGTCCTCACTGGTGGCCGACCCCGAGACCGAGCAGCCGGTGACACCGACGGCGAGGGCGACGAACACGGCGACCGACGCCGGCCGGAGTGCCCGGATCGGTGACGACAGGCGGCGCGTCACGGTCGACTCGTCCCGTCTCCGGGCGCGGTCGCCGGGACATGCAACGCCGCCAACGCCATCGCGGCCAGCAGCCGGCGCAGGCGGCACGGATCGAACTCGGGAAGTCGTGGTGAGGAGTTCAGCAGACCGAACATCGCATGGACGCGCACCCGCGCCTCGTCCCGTTCCAGACCGTCGATGCTCTGCGCGGATTCGGCCATCAGCACATCCACCCACCGCTCGACGTACCGGCGCTGCAGGCTGCGGACCTCGTGGTTGGCCTCGGGCGTCAACGACGACAGGTCACGGTCCTGCACCGCGATGAGATCCGGCTTGGTCACCAGCACGTCGATGTGAAATGCGATGAGCGCGTTGAGGGTTGCGGCGGGCGGATCACCACGCTCGACCACCTCGGTACCGCCGGCGTAGAGCCGCCGGCTGATGTCGAGGAGCATCTCGTCGAGCAGTTCGGATTTCGAGGCGAAGTGACGGTACATCGCCGGTCCACTGATGCCGACGGCGCCGCCGATGTCTTCGAGCCGCACGCTCGCGAATCCACGTTCGGCCATCTGCCGGGCGGCCGCGGTCAGCAGATCGGCGCGACGTGCCGCCTTCGCCGCGGATCGCCGATTGGGCGGGCGATCGGCAGGCGGGCGCGGGGTCTCGGAGTCGGCCATGGTGTCTGTGAACTCTACCGGTCACACCCGTACGGGTCCGGTAGCCGCTCCAAACGGCTCACCATCCGTCGATGTGCAGGACGTCGTCGAGCGGCTTGCGACCGGCGGGTTTGAAGTCGGTGCCCTTGGTGTAGGCCACCGGCAGCAGCACACCCTGGTGCACGGTCGACGGGATGCCGAGCAGGTCGGCGATCTCCTTCTCGTAGGTCAGGTGCAGCGTCGTCCACGCCGAACCCAGCCCGCGGGCGCGCAGCGCGAGGCTCAGACTCCACGCACCGGGGAGCAGCGATCCCCACACTCCGGCCTGATTGCCGGCCGGCAGGTCACCACCGGTGTAGATCGCGCCGATCACCAGCACCGGAACCTCCCCCATCACGTCGGCGAGGTACTGGGCACTCGACGCCACCCGACGAGCGGTGTCATCGGGCAGGGTCTTGGCGGCAGAGTAGGCGGCGAAGGATCGGGCGTAGAAGTCGCCGACCTTCTTCTTCAGTTCCGGATCGGTGAGCACGATCCAGTGCCAGGTCTGACTATTGCTCCCGGTGGGCGCCTGCATCGCCACCTCCAGCGCCTCCCGCACCACGTCGATCGGGACGGGTCGCTCGAGGTCGAGGCGTTTGCGCACCGACCTGGTGGTGGTGAGCAGTTCGTCGGGATTCAGTGGCAGTAACTCGGTCATCTCACTCCTCGGGTGGTGGACGGTCGACGCGGTGGCCGTCTTCCCATCTTGCACGCCCGAGGCGAGGTGCCGGCCCGGGATGTCAGTCGCGGTGGAACTGCGCGGTGACATCGCCTCCGGTGGCGGTGATCGACGTGTCGGTGATGGTGATCGTCCAGTCACCGGCCGGGCAGTTCCCGTAGGTCACCGTCGACGTGGCCGTCACAGTGGAGCCCTCACGCGACGTCTCCTTCCAGGTGGCGCCGCACGACCCGGCGACATCGACCGTGGCGAGGAACGGGTTGTCGGAGACCACTCCGAGGTGCGCCTCGCTCGAGCGTCCACCGGCCTTCCAGGTGCCGGTCCACGATCCGGACAACGCACTCGATGCGGGCACGTCGATCGAGCTGGAAACACCCGACACCGGTTCCGATGTGTCACTGCCGCAGGCGGTTACCCCGATCGCCAGACCTGCCGTCAACAGCACCGCCGACATCCACCGACGCTTGTCCATCCCCCACTCCCATCCGTTGCGCTTCGCGACCCGCGAGCCTATCAGTCCAGCAGCCTCAGTCCAGGAGTCCGTGCCGGTCGAGGTAGGTGATGAGTCCCGGCGTCAATGGCAACTCGCGCATCTGCTCGATCGTGATCCATCCGGCGTCCGCGGCGTCGTCGGCGGCGGTCACATCGGTGGTCAGCGGCGTCGCCACGAAGTCGTGGACCTCGAAGACCGCGCCCGTCCCATCCGGGATGTCGACCACCCACGCCTCGTCGAGCACCTCGATGACGATCCCGGTCTCCTCGGCTATCTCCCGGATCACCGCCTGCTGCAACGACTCTCCGGGCTCGACCTTGCCACCCGGGACCGTCCACAGACCGGCTTGCGGTTCGTGTGCACGCTGCACGAGCAGGAATCTGCCCGCGTCGTCGCGCACGATGGCACCGACCGCGGGGATTCGCCGGGCCACGGGTACTCGCGTCCGTGCCGCCGGAGACGGCTGCGCGATCCCGTCGAGTGCGGCACCGATCGCCGCCCGAATCCCGGGCATCGACGACGGGGACGGCGCGTCGACGATGGTGTCGATCACCGACCTGCGCGCCAGCTCAACCGCCAGAACATGTTGTTGTGCAGCCATTTCCGCGGCGTGCTCGATGTCTCGGTGCACGATCAGGCTCGCACCCTCCGGCGGCAGCGGCGACAACCAGGAGTCGACGGTCGCGATGCGCCGATCCGCCGGGAACAGTGACAGCGCCGCACCGCCACCACCTTGGCCGAGCAGCACCGATACCGTGGCCGCCGGCAGCGCGATCAATTCGGCTGTGCACCGAGCGATCTCACCGGCGATGCCACCCTCCTCGGCGGAGGCCGACAGCCGGGCTCCCGGGGTGTCGATGACGGTCACGACCGCAATCCGCAGGTCCCGGGCGAGGGCAAGTCCCCGTCGGACCATCCGGAGATGTTCGGGTCCGATGAACTCTCCGGTCCGCTGCCGGTCGGCGTCCTGGCCGATGACCAGTGCGGTGCGGACACCGAAGCGGCTCAGCGCCAGCACGATCGGACCATGATCCGCGATGATCACGGCGTCTTCCGGCAGGAGTTCGCGAACCCCGGGGCGCCCCGGGTGACGGGTGGCGGTGATCGCGTCCCATGCGGACAGCGGCGTGCCGAGAGCGGCGGGTCCGGTCGATGGTATCTGTTGCGGCGCAGGTGAATCTGCGGATTCCCGGATCGCCGACATCAGGATTGTCACCAGCCCCGCGAGCCGATCACGCAGCTCGTCCGCCGGCACGACGTCGTCGATCAGCCCGTGCCGCAGGAGGTTCTCCGCGCGCTGCACACCGTCGGCGATGGGTTCGCCGGTCAGTCCTTCCACCACTCGTGGGCCCAGGAACCCCACCAGCGCATCGGGTTCGGCCCAGGTGACGTGGCCGAGCGAGCCCCACGACGCGAACACTCCGCCGGTGGTCGGATGCCGGAGGTAGACCAGGTAGGGCAGCCCGGCGGCCCGATGATCGACGACGGCGCCGGTGATCGCGGCCATCTCCAGGAATGCCGGTGTGCCCTCCTGCATTCGGGTGCCACCCGAACACGGCAGGCCCACGACCGGCAGCCCGTCGGCCGTCGCCCGTCGGATGGCGGTGGCGATGCGATGGCCGGCCACCCGGCCGATCGAGCCGCCCAGGAAGGCGAATTCACTGACGATGAGCGTGACCGGTTCGCCGGCGATCTCGGCCCGGCCGGTGATCACCGACTCGTCGGTGCCGGATCTCGTGGCGGCACGGCGCAACTCGTCGGTGTCGACGTGCTGCGGGATGTCGTCGGGAGTGTCGTTCCACGCCGTCCAGGTGCCCGCGTCGACGAGGCCGTCGATCAGCTCCAGAGCACGGGAACCCTTGTGCCCATTGGTTTCCCCGGTCACCGCGAGTACATCACCCGGGTGCGTACGACGAGGTCGGCCGCCGAACGCCGCTTCCGGTCGACGGCCACCCACAGCAGCCCGACGGAGAAGAACACGCAGATCAGCGCACGGACGAAGGCGACCGACGGACGTACCCGCGGTTTTCCTTTGCGGCTGACCAGACGCAAGCCCATGACCACCGAGCCGGCGGTTCGCCCCGAGACCGCCCAGCAGGAGGTCAGATACAGCAACGACACCAGGACGAAGGCACCGACGGTGAAGAACGGGTTGGCCTCGGGCAGGGAGAAACTCTGCACGTTGTAGATCAGCCGGGCGACGACGAAACCCACATACATCCCACCCATGATGATGACGACCACCAGCACATCCACGATGGCCCCGATTCCGCGACTGACGATTCCGGCCGGTCGGTCGGTGTCGAGAATCTGGTTGGTACCGGGCTCGGAGACCGGGACGTGATGCGCATGCGACTGTCCGGCACTCGGTGTGGCGGACGACGCGGGGCGCCCCGGATGCAGTGGCGTCACCGTGGCCGGTGGCGTGGGGTCGTCCGGCTCCGGATTCGGGGATACCGAATGTGGTTGGGGTTCAGCCATTTCGGCGTTCCTCCACACTCTTGCGGCGAAGCATCCGGTTGACGAGTTCGGCGACGGCGTCGTCGGCCCGCTCGCTGGTGCCGCGTACGTCGGTCATCACGTCGGCGGTGACCGAGGTGCTCGCCTCCCGGATGATGTCGGGGAGGTCGACGCCGTCGATGATCTCGTCGGCCAGCCCGATGAGATCGATGCGGTTGATGATGGCGTCGATGTCGACGCGTGTCACCGCCCGGTCGAGGTCCACCTGGGCCACGATCGCGTCGATGTCGACGGTCTCGACGACGGCGCCGATGTCGACCTTGTCGACGATGGCCGCCACGTCGAGTCGCCCGATGAGGGCGTCGAGGTCGATACCGGCGAGCAGGGCGTCGAGATCCAGGCGCGCCAGGATCGCGTTGAGGTCGAGGCGCCCGAGCAGGGCATCGAGATCCACCTGGGCGAGGACGGCGTTGAGATCGACCGCCCCGAGGAGTTGATTGAGGTCGACGTTGTCGACGATGACCTCGGTGACGTCGACGGCCGCGGTCACCTCCTCGACGACGGTCCGGATGGTGGCACGCAGCGATGTGCGAGACGCCTCGAGGGCTGCGGCGCCGGCGCCGTCGACGACGTCGTGCGCGGTACGGCGCACCGATGCCACCGCACCACCGGCCACCGGGACCCGCTCGGCGATGTCGGCGGCGGCGGACGCGATCTGCCGCGGAATGCCCAGCACGGCGAACACGCCGGGCCGCGCGGATCCATCGTCACTCACCGACGGATTATCGCACGCGCCACGCCTCGAATCCGACGATCACCGATGACTTTTCAGCGACCCGGCGGTCATAATCGCCGACAACACCGCACCGATGACAGGAGCCCTGCCGTGGCCGATTCCTACTCCGTGACCCGCCGCACGACGATCGCCGCATCACCGTCGGAGATCTATGCGCGCATCAACGATCTGCACCGGTGGGTCGACTGGTCACCCTGGGAGGGGCTGGATCCCGAGTTGCAGCGCACCTTTTCGGGATCCGAGGCCGGGGTCGGCGCACGCTACGCGTGGTCGGGCAACCGCAAGGCCGGGGCCGGCGAGATGGAGATCATCGAGGCCACCGAACCGTCGCGCGTCGCGGTCGATGTGCGGTTCGAGAAGCCGATGAAGTCGACCAGCGTCAGTTCCTTCGACATCGTCGGCAGCGGAGCCGACGGACCCAGCGAGGTCACCTGGACGATGACCGGCAAGCACTCACTGTTCAGCCGCGTGGCCGCACCGCTCGGCTTCTTCGACAAACTCCTCGGCAAGGACTTCGAGAAGGGGTTGGCGCAGCTGAAGTCCGTCAGCGAGAACGGTTAGGCACCAGAAACACGAAAAACTCCCACCTGCACGGGAAACATTGTGTGCAAGTGGGAGTTTTGCGTGTGGGGGGTGAGGCTTACAGCGCCTCGTACAGCTCCCGGGCCAGCTTGGCGGTCTCGGACGGCGTCTTGCCGACCTTGACGCCGGCGGCCTCGAGGGCCTCCTTCTTGGCCTGCGCGGTTCCGGAGCTACCGGAGACGATGGCACCGGCGTGACCCATGGTCTTGCCCTCCGGTGCGGTGAAGCCCGCGACGTAGCCGACGACCGGCTTGGAGACGTTGGCCTGGATGTAGTCGGCGGCACGCTCCTCGGCGTCGCCGCCGATCTCGCCGATCATCACGATGACCTTGGTCTCGGGGTCCTTCTCGAAGGCCTCGATGGCGTCGATGTGGGTGGTGCCGATGACCGGGTCACCGCCGATGCCGATGGCGGTGGAGAAGCCGAGGTCACGCAGCTCGTACATCATCTGGTAGGTCAGGGTGCCGGACTTGGAGACCAGGCCGATCGGCCCCTTGCCGGTGATGTTGGCCGGGGTGATGCCGACGAGGGACTCGCCGGGGGTGATGATGCCGGGGCAGTTCGGCCCGATGATGCGGGTCTTGTTGCCCTTCTCGACGTTGTAGGCCCACGCATAGGCGCTGTCCTGCACCGGGATTCCCTCGGTGATGACGACGAGCAGCGGGATCTCGGCGTCGATGGCCTCGATGATGGCGTCCTTGGCGAACTTCGGCGGCACGAAGGCGATCGAGGTGTCGGCCCCGGTCTCCTTGATGGCCTCGGACACGCTGCCGAAGACGGGCAGCTCGAGATCCGAGCCGTCCTTGGCGGTGTGGGCGACGGTGGTGCCGGCCTTGCGCGCGTTGACACCGCCGACGATGTTGGAGCCCGCCTTGAGCATCAGTGCGGTGTGCTTGGTGCCCTCACCGCCGGTGATGCCCTGCACGATGATCTTGTTGTCTTTGTTCAGGAAGATCGACATGGCTACTCAGTCCTCACTTGCTCGCCAGTTCGGCGGCCTTGTCGGCGCCGGCGTCCATCGTTTCGGCGAGCGTCACCAGCGGGTGATTCGCATCGGCCAGGATCTTGCGGCCTTCGTCGACCTTGTTGCCGTCCAGACGGACGACCAGCGGCTTGTTGGCCTCGTCACCCAGCTTGTTCAGCGCGCCGACGATGCCGTTGGCGACCGCGTCACACGCGGTGATGCCACCGAAGACGTTCACGAACACGCTCTTGACCTGCTCGTCGTTCAGGATGACGTCGAGTCCGGCGGCCATCACCTCGGCGGAGGCACCGCCACCGATGTCGAGGAAGTTGGCGGGCTTGACGCCGTTGTGGGCCTCACCGGCGTAGGCGACGACGTCGAGGGTGGACATGACCAGTCCGGCGCCGTTGCCGATGATGCCGACCTCGCCGTCGAGCTTGACGTAGTTGAGGTCGTTCTCCTTGGCCTTGAGCTCCAGCGGATCGGTGGCGTCGCGGTCCTCGAAGGCCTCGTGGTCGGGATGCCGGAAGTCGGCGTTCGCGTCGAGGGTCACCTTGCCGTCGAGGGCGAGGATCTGATCGTCGGGGGTACGGACGAGCGGGTTGACCTCCACCAGGGTGGCGTCCTCACCGACGAAGACCTCCCAGAGCTTCTGGATGGTCACGGCCGCGGCGTCGAGCACCTCGGCGGGCAGCTTGCCCTTCTCGGCGATCTCACGGGCCAGCGCGAGATCCACACCGGTCACCGCATCGACCGGCACGCGTGCGAGTGCGTCCGGGTTCTCTTCGGCGGTCACCTCGATCTCCACGCCGCCTTCGACCGAGCACATGGCCAGGTAGGTGCGGTTGGCGCGATCGAGCAGGAAGGAGATGTAGTACTCCTCCGCGATGTCACTCGCCTCGGCGACGAGCAACTTCTTGACAACGTGGCCCTTGATATCGAGGCCCAAGATGTTTTCGGCATGCGACTGTGCGTCATCAGGGGTCGCGGCGTACTTCACGCCGCCGGCCTTGCCACGTCCACCGACCTTGACCTGAGCCTTGATCATCACAGGCTTGCCGATTTCCTCGGCGATCGCCCGCGCGTCGGCGGCAGTATCGGTCACCCGCCCGGGTGTGGTGGGAACCCCATGCTTGGCGAACAGTTCCTTCGCCTGGTATTCGAAGAGATCCATTCAGCTCACCATTTCGTAGATTTGCCCGCTGGTCTGGGTGTAACGCGGGCCATATCGGACTCTAAACCTGCCGCAGATCGGCGTTTCGGAGACCTCCTCACCTTGTGCGACAGATCACTCGGTCGGTCGCCCCGATGCCCTCGACGCCCGATCTACATCTCATCGCATTGATGCTTCGCCAGATCTCAATTCTGCAACACATCCTGTGACCCAACTCACTTTCGGTGCCGTTTCTTGTGCGCAGGGTTGGACTTGTCGCAATCATTTCGTTACCGTCGGCAGGCAGTCAGGGTCATTCAGGGGGTACAAACGCCCGCGGGACAAAGGTTTTTTCGGAGCCCTGAACTCACACAGGTAAGCGAGGTGGACGACTTGGCGGGACATGGTTTTCCAGGCGGGTCGTCTGCCGGCAGCACCATGACAGGTGGGCGCAGGCGTCTCGACGATCGATTCGACGACGTCACCGCCGATGAGATGACCACGATCATCCCGATCGACGAGTCCGACGCCGCCGATCTCGACTGGGACGTCGACACCGAGCCGGCCTCCTCGCGCCGCACCCGCCGAACCACCACCTCGGAGATCACCCAGGACATCCTCATCCCCGAGGGTGAGTTCGACGAGTACCGCCATGACGAACCGTTCGACGTCGTCGGTGCCGCCGCCGACGATTTCGACGACGACGCCGACCGCGGCGCCCTCTCCGATGAGCCGGCGTTCCGTCGCAACCCGGCGAGCGCCCCGAGTCGCTCCCGCGGCAAGCACCGCATCAGCGCGCCCCCCAAGGCCCTGCGTGGCGGTCGCGCCGCATTTGTCGCCATGGCAGCTGGCGCAGCCGTCGCCGCCGCGGTGACGCACTCCGAAGCCTCCGATGACGCCGCACCGGCCACGTCGCCGATGCCCGCGGCCGCCACCGGCGATGCCGCAGCCGCACCGGCCGTCACCGGCCCCGGGATCGCGCCGTCGACCCCCGATCAGGACATGAGCATGTACGCCGACCAACTCGTGGTCGGCAAGCAGCTCGCCGATGCCGAGGCCGCCCGCGTCGCCGCCGCGAGCAAGCCGCTGTTCGCCTCCCCGCTTCCGCTGGGGTCCTACCAGTTCACGTCGACCTACGCGATGCGCTGGGGCAGTTTCCACGCCGGCGTCGACTTCGCCGCCCCGCTGGGCACCCCGATCCACGCCGCCACCGACGGTGAGGTGATCGCGGCCGGACCGGCGTCGGGATTCGGCAACTGGATCAAGGTCAAGGCCGCCGACGGCACCGTGACCGTGTACGGGCACATGTATTCCAACGGCGTCCTCGTCCACAAGGGACAGCACGTCGTGGCCGGAGACGTGATCGGCCTGGTCGGCAACGACGGCCAGTCCACCGGCCCGCACTGCCACTTCGAGGTGTGGCTCAACGGCACCACCAAGATCGATCCGGCCCCGTGGCTCGCCTCGCACGGTGTGCGGATGGCCGCCTACACAGGCTGACGGCAGCACCACCCCCGCATCACTGACAGCGCCCTCTGCACCACTGACAGCGCTCTCTACCGCGTTGACAGCGCCCTCCGCACCACTGACAGCGCTCTGGTTTCCGTTGACAGCGCCCTCATTTCCGTTGACAGCGCTCTGGTTTCCGTTGACAGCGCTCTGAATTCCGAGCAGGGCGCTGCCAACGTCCTGTAGAGCGCCGTCAACGTCGAAGCGAGCGCTGTCAACGTCGAGCAGAGCGCCGTCAACGTCCAGCAGAGCGCTGTCAACGTCCTGTAGAGCGCTGTCAACGCAAAACCGAGCGCCGTCAACGGAATTCAGAGCGCTGTCAACATCGCGCGGTCGCGGCTACAGCTTCTCCCCCGGTATCCCACCGATGGTCAGCAGGGTCATCCGTCCGGTATTGCCGCCGTAGTCGATGACGACACGCTCGGTGGCGCCACTGCCCTCCTTGGCGACCACTTTGCCCATCCCGTACTTGGGATGATTGTGCCGGTCGCCCACCTCGAGGTGAATCTGCTTGTTACGCCCACGATTCGGGTCCGCGGAGAACGACGACCGGCCCAGGCCACTGCGCCCCTCATCCCGGCCGAACACGCCGCCGGAGGAGCCGAAACCACGGCCGCCCCGCTTCTTCTCGGTCTTGCGCCAATCCACCAGGTGCTGCGGAATCTCTTGCAGGAAGCGCGATTCCGGATTGGACACCGGCTGGCCCCAGGACGCCCGGGTGAGCGCACGACTCAGGTACAGCCGCTCCTTGGCGCGGGTGATCCCCACATACGCCAGGCGGCGCTCCTCGCTGAGTTCGTCCGGGTCGCCGAGGGCCCGCAGATGCGGGAAATGCCCGTCCTCCCAACCGGTCACGAAGACCACCGGGAACTCGAGGCCCTTCGCGGTGTGCAGCGTCATCAGGGTGACCACGCCCTCACCCTCGTCGGGGACCTGATCGGCGTCGGCGACCAACGACACCCGCTCCAGGAACGCCGCGAGCGATCCGGGCGCGGGCTCCCCCTCCCGTAGCTGCGCGCGCTCGGAGTCGTCATCATCGTTGAGCTCGTCCGCCTCCGCGGCATCGCGACTGAATTCGATTGCCACCGAGATCAATTCGTTGAGATTGTCGAGCCGGGCCGCATCCTGCGGATCGTTCGAACCCTCCAGCTCGGTGCGGTATCCGCTCCGATCGATGATCGCGTCCACCAGCTCGCCGATGTCGGCTCCGTCGCCGGTCGCGTCGACGACGGCGGCGTCCGGGTCACCCGACTCGGCGTCACCGAAGGTGGTGAGGAAGTCGTTGCGCAGCCCCTCGATGAGGTCGACGAACCCACCGATCTGCTTGACCGCACGGGTGTTGAGCAGCGGAACCCCGCCCTGGGCGCCCTCGATGAGTGCCTGATAGAAGGAGATCCCCCGGTTCTCCGAATGCACCGCCACGCAGGCCTCGGCGCGATCGCCGATCCCGCGACGCGGCGTGTTGAGGATGCGGCGCAGACTCACCGAGTCCTCCGGGTTGGCCACCACGCGCAGGTAGGCGACGACATCGCGCACCTCCTTGCGCTCGTAGAACTTCGTGCCACCGACCACCTTGTACGGGATGCCGTGGCGGACGAACACCTCTTCCAAGGCGCGGGAGCCGGTGTTGGTGCGGTAGAAGACGGCGATGTCGGAGTAGGTGTTGGACTGCGCACCACCGATGGTGTGGTCGGTGAGACGCTCGATCTCGGTGGCGATGAACATCGCCTCCTCACGATCGGACTCTGCCACATAGCCGACAATCAGTTCACCGTCACCCGAGTCGGTCCACAGTCGCTTGTCACGACGGTTCGGATTCTGCGCGATGACCGCGTTGGCCGCCGACAGGATCGTCTGCGTCGATCGGTAATTCTGTTCCAGCAGAATCGTTTCGGCGTTGGGGAAGTCACGCTCGAATTCGACGATGTTGCGGATGGTGGCACCACGGAAGGCGTAGATGGACTGATCGGCGTCACCCACCACACACAACTCCGACGGCCCCACCGCCGACTCGTCGTCGTCACGCCCGACCAACTCCCGGACCAACACGTACTGTGCGTGGTTGGTGTCCTGATACTCATCGACCAGTATGTGCCGGAATCGACGACGGTAGTACTCGGCAACCGACGGGTGACTCTGCAGCAGTGCCACCGTCTCGCCGATGAGGTCGTCGAAGTCGAAGGCGTTGGCGGTCTGCAGGCGCCGCTGGTACTCCGCGTAGATCTCGGCGATCGTGCGCGCGGTCGGCTCCTCCCCCGCTGCGGCGTGCGCGTCGTCGGGGGCGATCAACTCGTTCTTCAGATTCGAGATGCTCACCGCCACCCCGCGGGGACTGAATTTCTTCGGATCCAGATCGAGATCGCGGATGATCATCCCGAGCAGGCGCTTGGAATCATCGGAGTCATAGATGGAGAAGTTGGAGTTGCGATTCTCCAGCAGTCCGGACTGCGCGCGCAGGATGCGCACACAGGTGGAGTGGAATGTCGAGACCCACATGTAGGCGGCGCGCGGTCCGACCAGATCGATCACCCGCTCGCGCATCTCGGCGGCGGCCTTGTTGGTGAAGGTGATCGCCAGGACCTGTCCCGGCGTGACGTCACGAGCCGCGAGCAGGTAGGCGATGCGGCGGGTGAGCACCGCGGTCTTGCCCGAACCGGCACCGGCCACGATGAGCAGTGGCGGGCCGCTGTGCAGGACCGCGGCCCGCTGCTGCGGGTTGAGCCCGTCGAGCAGACGGGCAACACGGTCGTCGGCCGCCGCACCCGCGGAATCGGGCCGGCCGGGAACGACTCGGGCGGGGGGAACAGAGCTGGTGGTCATCGGTAGTTCAGGCTACTCCGGGGCTCCGACAGGACTCGCGGGGGCGAAATCGTCGCGATCCCGCCGATTCGCCATGCGGCAAACCGGGCATCGGTCGGTGCGGATACGATGACGGAGCACCGCGGGGGGCGTCGATGCGAGATCGGTCACCTTCTGCCACCGCCAGGGAGGAACGAGCAGGAATGTGGTCGCATCCGGATCCACCCGTTACCGGGCCGCGGCCGTCATTCGGTCGTCGCATGCCGAGTGCCGGTGACGCCTCACTCGTGCTTGACTCCACCCGAATGACTCAGGATGGTCCACCCGTCCGCCGGCCGATGCCGACTGCGCAGGGAAGCGAGCTATGAACACCTCGAAGATCACTGGCCTGGTACTCGCCGCCGTCGGCGCAGTCGCCGTCATCATCGCGCTCATCTTGTCGTTCATCCCGTGGGGTATCGAGGGCTCCGGCGGGCCGACCGCAGCATTCGCGGCACAGAACGACCTGGACGACACCGCGTTCCAGTACGGCACCAGCCCGGGAGCCAAGTACAGCGGTTCGCTGACACGGACCTACTCCGACGGCGACGTCGTCAAGGTGGAGTTCACCGATCTGATCGTCACGCTGTCGGAGAACGCCAGCGGGACGATCACGGTCAACAATCAGCAGGCCGAGTACACCCAGATCGGCAACTATTACTTCGCCAAGGGGCCGACGGCCTTCTGGAACGGCATCCTCACCGAGCAGCAGAAGGAGAATCTCGACCTCGGTCCGGTGGACAACAAGTGGGCCAGCGCCGAGGCCGCGTTGCCGAAGCTGGGATACGTGCTGTCGCCGAACATCCTGGCCGGGCGTCTCAACGCCGACCTCGTCGACGCCCCCGACCTCGGCGCACAACTGTCGACGCCGAACAAGGACACCCCGGACGCGCGGTTCTGGCCGACCTCCGATCCGCCGATCACCGCCATCGGTGACAACCAGGTGAAGACCGGCGAGTGGACCATCACCTTCGATCCGTCGACCAAGGCCATCACCCACATCAAGGGCTCCTACAAGGTCGAATCGACGACCACCGCCATCGACGCCGATGTGACGCCGTTGCCGTTCGCCGAGGTGTCGTCGGTGTTCACCGAGCAGCATTCCCTGGTCGCCGATCTGACGTCGGTGCCCATTCCGGGCCTGCAGATCGACGACGTGCCCGGCGGTCAGGCCGGTCAGGTGGGCTGGAAGCAGACCGGTGGCTGCACCACCGCCGCATGCGGATACGACTTCACCGTCGGCGGTACCCCGGCGGCGGGCTCCGACGGCCGGCCGGGCCACGTCAATTACGGGTTGAAGGTCAACTTCATCGTCAACGATCTTCCGGCCGGCGCGCTCGGCGGCACCTGCTCGCCGGTGGTCCGCACCGACTTCGACCGCACCGCGGGGACCCGATGCACGGCCACCAATCTCGGCAGCGGCGACGGCAGCATCAAACCCAACGTCACCTACACCTACCTGCCGTTCCTCGACTACACCGCCGACCGGCTCAACTCCTACATCGACGACAACAGCACCGCCACCCAGCGCCAGTTCACGATGATGCGCACCGGTTCGAAGAAGCCCGACGCCGCGAATTACGGCTTCAGCGTCACCGCACTGCCGAGCAGCTACGCCGTCAAGGCCGGCGACTACCTGTTCGACGGATACGGCCCGGCGGGCGACTATCTGGTGTCGTTCGCCGAGGGATATGCCCAGCACGTCACCGGAACGACCTTCGATCCGAGTTGGCCGGGTACGCAGACGTTGCGTGATCAGATGCGTCAGCAGATCCAGGCCGTCGGCGACAACGGGAGCATCGCGTATTACGCGGCGGAGCAGTCGACCACCGATGCTCTCAAGGCGATGGTGGCCGAGGCCGGGTACGGCGACAAGATCTTCGTCTTCTACAGCGAGCCGGAGGACTGACCGGCACGCCTACTGACCCGACTCCTATTGCCCCAGCAACCGGGCGTCGACGACCTCACCGACCCGCCCGTCGCCGGTGTGCAACGCCAGCCCCGGGGTGATCGGTGTGATCGCGACGGCAGTGCCCCGTCCGTCGAGCTGGACGTAGACGACGTGCAGGCCGGCCTGGACGGGGACCCGCACCGCCGGGCCGCCCTGCAGTGACAACTCGACCGTGCCCGCCGCGTTGGCGCAGTAGCCGAGCGCGACGGTCCAGCGCCATTGGATGAGCGGGCCGTCGAGTTGCAGGCGGTCGGCACCGGTGAGCTCCGGGCGGGCGCAGGTCCCCGACCCGGCGGCGAAGGTGCGTCGCGGGGTGACCGCGCCGGGCGTGAGGTTTCCCGCGGCGTCGAGTACCGAGAGCTTGTCGGTCCACGAGCCGAAATCCGGGCGGTCGGTCAGCCGCCCGAACGTCGCACTGATCTGGTTGTACGGATAGGCAACGGGCAGAAGCACTTCCAGCGGTAGCGCCTGATCGAACATCGGATGGTTGCGGTTGGCCGCGAGCGATTTCTTCGCGTTGGCCAGGTAGGGACCGGTCGGGTCGTCGCTCCACGACGACTGGTACGACGCCGTCGAGATGAGCGAGGACGCGACGGCCAGCGCAGCGAGTACGCCCACTCCGACCGCCAGGATCGGTCCCCGCTCGGAGTGCCGATCCCGATCGCGGTCGGTCGCCGTCGCCTCGTGTCGGTGCCGACGGGTCGACCGGGCCGGCGCCGCGATCACCAGGGCCAGGGCGGCGACGATCACCAGCGCCGAGTCCGGCAGGTACCGCATCGTCTGGGCCAGTTCGAGGGCGGTGTTGGCCGAGGACCGGTTCCACATCACCGGCACCTGCGCGATCGCCACGTAGAGCGCGGCACACACGAGCACGGCGATCACGCCGCGCCGGGTCAGCACCGCCCACGCGACGAACGCGGCCACCACGACCCAGCCGGCCACAATCATCCACACCGCCGAAAATCCCATCGGCGGGCTGGGGATCCACCGTTCCCAGTCCCACGGCCCACCGACCAGAGACGGGACGACGGCATGGTTGATCGAACGCCAGACCAGTTGGGCAGTCTGGGAGAGGGAGTGCGCGCCGGCGGTGGCATCCGACACCGAGAAGAACAGCAGCACCCACGCCACGAAGATCGCGCCGAGAGCGGCCCACAGCGCGCGGGCCCGGACGACCGCGATCCCGAGCGGCCCCAGGTGGGTGTCGCGATCCGGTTCGTCGTCGGGCGTCGTGGGTGGTGAGGTCGGCGGCGGCGAGGTCGGCGAAGCGAACCGGGTGACCAGCACCGCGACCACCAACGCCACCGGCGGGATGTACAGCGATTTCTCGAAGAACGCCAACGCGACGACGAAGATCACCGCGGAGCGGATGACGATCAGTCGTCGTCGACGCGGTGTCGGATCGTCGCGCACCGCGATCACCGCGTCGGCGATGATCCACGCCATCGCCGCCTGGAACGGCAGCGAATTGAGGCCGGCCGACCACCAGATGAAGGCCGGCACGGTCATCGGGGTGAACAGGTAGAACACCAACGCGCCCAACCCCGCCAGGTCGCGTGCGACATCGCGCGGTCCGCCGACGGGTGCGAGCAGCACCCGGATCATGCGCCACACCGCCAGCGATGCGAGTGCCTGGAAGATCACCAGGGTGAGCGCCGGCGCCATCCACTGCACCGGCGCCAGGACCGTGGAGACCCCGGCGACCAGGAAGGCCGCGGGCATGAAGTGACCGTCGTGACTGTTGCCGAGGAACTCCCACGACAGGATCGGCATGGTCGAGGCGCGCCCGATGAGGATCAGGTCGTCCCAGTAGAAGTTCCCCGTCGCGACCAGCCAGCCGCGCACCACGAGCTGCGCAATGATCAGTGTGAACGCGGCGGGCATCACCAGGGCGGCCAACCGCGCAGTGGTGGCAGGTGCGGGGGCGGACGACGACGTCACGGCACTCGGCATGGCGACCAGTGTCCCTGCCGTGGCGAGCGCGTGGCAAAATCGGCACGATGACCGACCCCAGCAGCCAGCCGTCGCCCGGAGCGCGGGTGCCCGGAGCCCCGTCGACCGGCACGGGCGCATCGTTCGCCGATTCGATCGACCTGTCGTACTACGAGCTGTCCGCCGATGTCGCCGAACTCTCCGACGACATCGATGTGCTGCGGGGCGAGATCGATCGTCTCGACGCGATCATCCTGGCCGCGGTCAAACGTCGCTCGGCGGTGTCGAAGAAGATCGGCGCCGCGCGGATGGCCTCCGGCGGACCGCGTCTGGTGCACAGTCGCGAGGTCAAGGTCCTCGACCGGTTCGCCGAACTCGGCCAGGAGGGACACACCCTCGCCATGCTGTTGTTGCGCCTTGGACGGGGCCCGCTCGGCCGCTGAGGACTCCTGGCCGGGAGGTGTCGCGGGGCACGCCATCAGCACATAGGGTGGTGTCCATGAGTGACCTCGATGGCACCGAGCACGACATCACCGCTACCCTGTCCTGGCAGGCCCTGACCGCACATCAGGATCACATCGCATCCATGCATCTGCGGGAGGTGTTCGCCGCCGACCCGGATCGCGGTCGCGAACTCGTCGTCGACGTCGGCGATCTGCACATCGACTACTCCAAGCATCGCGTGCTGCGTGAGACGCTGGAACTGCTGTTCAGCCTCGCCCGCGACGCCGGCCTCGAGGACAAGCGCGACGACATGTTCGCCGGCGTCCACATCAACACCTCCGAGGACCGCGCGGTCCTGCACACCGCTCTGCGCCTGCCCGCAGATGCCGAACTCGTCGTCGACGGCCAGAACGTCGTCGCCGACGTCCACGAGGTCCTCGACGCGATGGGCGCCTTCACCGACACACTGCGCAGCGGAGAATGGAAGGGCCACACCGGAAAAGCGATCACCGACGTCGTCAACATCGGCATCGGCGGCTCCGATCTGGGCCCGGTGATGGTGTATCAGGCGTTGCGGCACTACGTGGATTCGCCGATCCGCTGCCATTTCGTGTCCAACGTCGACCCCGCCGACATGGTCGCCACCCTCGACGGCCTCGACGCCGAGACCACCCTGTTCATCGTGGCGTCGAAGACCTTCAGCACGCTGGAGACGCTGACCAACGCGGCCGCGGCCAAGCGGTGGCTGCTCGAGGCGCTCGGCGCCGGCGAGGCTGCGGTCGCGAAACACTTTGTGGCCGTGAGCACCAACGCCGATCGGGTGTCGGCCTTCGGTATCGACACGGTCAACATGTTCGGCTTCTGGGATTGGGTCGGCGGCCGGTATTCGGTCGACTCGGCGATCGGACTGTCAGTGATGGCGGCCATCGGCAAGGACCGATTCGGCGAGTTCCTGCACGGCTTCCACCTGGTGGACGAACACTTCCGCACCCAGCCGCTCGAGCAGAACGCCCCGGTCATCCTCGGCCTGATCGGCTTGTGGTACTCCAACTTCTGGGATGCCCAGTCACGGGTGGTGCTGCCCTACTCCAATGACATGGCGCGATTCGCGGCGTATCTGCAGCAGTTGACGATGGAGTCCAACGGCAAATCGGTGACCGCACACGGCCATCACGTCACCGCCGACACCGGCGAGGTGTTCTGGGGTGAGCCGGGCACCAACGGTCAGCACGCGTTTTATCAACTGCTGCACCAGGGTACGCGGATGATCCCGGCCGACTTCATCGGATTCGCCGATCCCACAGACGATCTGCCGACCTCCGACGGCACCGGTTCGATGCACGACCTGCTGATGAGCAACTACTTCGCGCAGACCAAGGTGCTCGCGTTCGGCAAGACCGCCGACGAGATCGCCGCCGAGGGTGTCGATCCAGAAGTGGTGCCGCACAAGGTGATGCCGGGAAGCCGGCCGTCGACGTCGATCATGGCGCCGACGCTGACGCCGTCGGTGATCGGCCAGTTGGTCGCCCTGTACGAGCACCAGGTGTTCGTCGAGGGCGCCATCTGGGGGATCAACCCCTTCGACCAGTGGGGTGTGGAACTCGGCAAGACCCAGGCAATGGAACTCCTGGGCGTGATCACCGAGACCGATGCGCCTGCGGCACTGGATGATTCGTCGACCGACGAGCTGGTGCGCTGGTACCGCACGCATCGGGGCCGGAAGGCTTGAGACGCTCGCCGCTCCCGCCCGGTTCAGTCCCAGCGAGCCGAATCGAAGACCTCGTCGGGAATGACGTCACCGGGTTGCAGATCGAGGGCCTCGATCCGCGCCATCAGGGCGGCGCACGAGGCGATGTGGGAGATCAGGTCGGCGGGTTCGGCAGCACGTTCGGCCGGATCACCACCGATGAACTCGGGGACGGTGGGCGGGACGCACTGACCCAGCGCGAGATTCTCGACACCGGTGGCCGCACGCCACGCATCGAAACTCTCACCGTCCACCGCTTCGGCGATGTCACCGTCGGCGATCGCGGCCAGCACCTCGTCGACGGTGGCCAGCGGCCCCGAACTCCCGCTGGAGGCGTCGAATCCGACGACGGTGTTGGCGTCGAGTGTCTCGTCGTCGGCAAGGGTGAAGTAGACGATGCCGCGCCAGTCGGCGGCGAAGGCGGCGAGGTCCTCGCGCCCGAAGACATCGCGCAGCAATTCGTTCACGGCCCCGGTCACCTCCGACGAACCGAAGACCGCAAACACCCCGTGGGCCACCACCTGGCTCGTCGTATTCGACACATCGGCTACCTTACGCAGGTGACATCGTCTGCGCCGTCCCCTTCCCGGGGGTGCTCACGCATCCTCGGCACGGCACTGGCCGCTGCCGCGCTCGCCGCGACCGCGACCGCCTGCTCGTCGTCGACCCCCTCGTCGGCGCCGGGCACATCGTCGTTCCCGACATCGGTGCCGGTGTCGGTTCCGCCCGGTGCCCCCGCCCGTACCGGGCCCGGCACGACGCTGGACTTCGGCGACTCCGCGGTGCTTCCCGTCAACGCCTTCGCACCGTCCGGGGCGACCGCGATGTACACGGTCACCGGGATCACGCCCGGTGAGGGCGTCCCGGACACCTCGACCCAGGGCGGTAAGGCGTACTTCGTCTACCTCACCGTCACGTCGCTGGCGTCACGTCCGTCGCCCGCTCCCGGGGTCGTCGGGTTCGCCGGCAGCCCGGACGGCCATACCGCCGCGCTGACGCTGCCGCCACCCGTGCCGTTGACGGCATGCGCCAACCCGGAACCGCCGGAGACGATGAAGCGTGGCGACTCGTATGCCACCTGCCTGGTCGCCTACGCCGACTCCGACCAGCAACTGACGAGTGTCATCTACTGGGCCGACACCACCAGCGATGAGGGCTTCGACTTCAAGTCCTCGCCGGTGCTGTGGGGGACGCCGGTCGTCCCGTCGGGCAGTTCGACGGCCTCGTCGGCGCCTGCCTGAGTCGCTCAGTCGTCGATTCCGAGCACTACGACGTCGCCGGTCGCCGGCAGTAGATACGCCGTCGCCCGCCAGTCGTCACCGGTGAACGCCGCGTCGACCCCCGGTCCGCCGAGCACTTCTCCGGCCGGGAGGTCGGCGGCCAGTTCGGCCCGCAGCTGCGGTGCCGCGACCGGGACCGCGTGGTGCGTGTCGGCCAGCGCGGCAACGCGATCCGCACCGAGGTGCACCACCGCCTGTATCCAGTACGTCGACGGCCCCGGCGGCGACAGCCGGTCACCACCGCCGGGCAGGCCCCAGGTGATCCATGACGCCGAGCTCGCGCCGTCCAGTGCCGGGAACCGCGCAAGGAGCGGGCCCAGGTCGGTGCGGACCGGCAGCGCGGACGCAGATGTGGCGGCCGACGTGGTTGCCACGTGGGTGGCCGAGGTCCGCGGGACCGGTGGGCTCGCCGGTGTGCATGCGCTGCCGACCACCAGGACGATCAGCACGCCACCGGCCACCGCCCATGACCGGCGCCTGCACATCACGCGAACCTCAGATCATCCGCCGGGTGATCGCCGACGGCAGGAACTTCAGGGCCGCGGCGATCGGCAGCCAGGGCCACGACGGCACCGGAGCGTAAGCCTTCTCGGCCTCGATGGCTGCGACCATGGCGCGCACACCGTCGTCGGTGTCGGCCATCAGTGACGTCTTCACGCCCCGGTTGATGTCGGTCTCGATGTAGCCGGGCAGCACGATCGACACCGTGATCGGTGAGTTCGCGAACTCCGCCTGCAGGCCCTGCCCGATCGCGGTCAGTCCCGCCTTCGACGCCGAGTACGCGGTCTGCGCCTTCGGCATGCCGCGGATGGCGCTCATCGAACTGATCAGGACGAGATGGCCGTGATTCTGTGCGCGGAAGATCTCCAGCGCCGCCTCGGCCTGCGCGAGCGCGCCGATCAGGTTGGTCTGGATGGTCTCGATGTTGGCGTGCATCTTGCCGGTGCCCAGTGGCGCACCCTTGCCGAGGCCGGCGTTGACGATGACGCGGTCGAGGCCGCCGAGTTCGTCGCGCAGTTTCCCGAACGCCACGGGCACGGCGTCGACGTCGGTGACGTCGAGTCCGGTCACCGCCACCTGCGCGGCCGTCGGCCGCAACTCGTCGGCGAAAGTCTCGAGCCGATCGATGCGGCGGGCCGCGAGCCCGAGGGACCGGCCCTTCGCGGCGAACTCGCGGGCCATCCCCTCGCCGAGTCCCGAACTCGCACCGGTGATGATGATCTTGTTGCGTGCACTCACACCGGCCAACCTACCGATCACCACCGCTTCAGGAGTACCGCGGTCTGGCCGTCGGGTCCCTCGATCACCTCGGTCCGTGCGTCCGGGGCGAGTGCGGCGGCCGCGGGGGCCTGCGCGAGATTCATCTCCAGCGCCAGCACGCCGTCATCGGCGAGGTATCGGGATGCGGCGGCGACGAGCCCGCGGATGTGGTCGAGGCCGTCGGCGCCCGCGGTCAACGCGGCACGGGGTTCGTGGTCGGCCGCCTCGCGGGGCATGAGGTCGATCGCCGCGTCCGGGACGTAGGGCGGGACGGCCGCGATCACGCTGACGGCTCCGACGAAGCACGTGGGTAGTCCCGACAGGCCGTCGCCTCGATGAACGTGACCGTGTCCCAGCAGGTTCCGACGCGCGTACCGCAGTGCGCGGTCGTCGATGTCGGTCGCGTGGACGTCGGCGTCGGGCAGCCACGCCTGCGCGGTTGCCGCGATCGGGGCGACCCCGCTGAACGCCTCCACGATGAGTGGGCGTCGGACGGTTGCCCCGTGCGCGATCGTCACCGCCGCGATCATCTCGGATCGCTTGCGCGGCACGAAGACACCGGGGCCCACCGAGAGGCGTCGGCCGGCGAATTCGACCCAGCCGACGATGTGCTCGAGTGGTTCACCGGCGATGCGGCGTGCGAGAAAGCGCTCGAGTTCTCCGGTGTCGCGGGCGGATTCGCGCAGGATCGACGCCTCCTCCTCGGCGAAGACGCATCCCGCCCGCCGCAACGCGGTGACCAGCGAATCCCGTTGGTGCGCCGTCACTGTCGCGCCGGCGCTCACTTGAGCAGTCGGGACATGCGACGGTCGGCGAGAATCTTGCCGCCGGTTTGGCAGGTCGGGCAGTACTGAAAGGAGCGATCCGCGAAGGACACCTCGCGGATCGTGTCACCACACACCGGGCAGGGCAGACCGGTACGGGCGTGCACCTTGAGTCCGGTTCGCTTCTCGGACTTGAGCTTCGCCACCCCCTGACCTTCGAGCCGGCCGATGGCGTCGGTGAGGACGTCCCGCATGCCCGCGTACAGGGTGTCGACCTGTTCTGCGTTCAGGGTTTTCGCCGACGCGAACGGTGACAGCTTGGCGGCGTGCAGGATCTCGTCGGAGTAGGCGTTGCCGATGCCGGCCATCACCCGCTGATCGGTGAGGACGTTCTTGATGCGTCCCGTCGCGCCCGCCAGGATGTCGGCGAACTCGTCTCGGTCGAGCGCGAGCACGTCGGGCCCGAGGGTCGAGATGCGTTCGACGTCGGTGATGTCGCGGACGATCCACACCGCCAGACGTTTCTGGGTTCCGGCCTCGGTGACGTCGAAGCCCTCCCCACCGCCACCGGCGGCCGGCATGCCGCAGTGCACCCGGAGCGCGATGGGGCTCTTGCCGCCGGGACGCAACGGCCGCGGCGAGAGGTCGTCACTCCAGCGCAGCCAGCCCGCCCGGGAGAGGTGGATGACCAGGCTGATCACCGGTTCGGGGTCGTCGGGTGTGCCCGGGATCGTGCGGATGATGAGGTACTTCCCCACTCGGCCCACCGATTCCACGGTCCGGCCGACCAGGGCGGTGTACGGCGGATCGGCGGTCTTGAGGACCGACAGCGACGCGACGTCGACGCGGCGGATCGGCAGTCCGGCGGCACGACCGTCCACGAAATCGGCGATCGCGGCAACCTCGGGCAGTTCGGGCATGGCTCCAGTGTGCTCTAGTAATCAGATGAGTTCCGCTCTTTCCGACGCCGAGTTGGCCGCTCGTATCGCGGCGGGTGCCGGTGAGATCCTGCTCGGCGTGCGGTCCGGCGGCCTTCTCGGCGGCCGGCTTCTCGGTGATGCGGGTGATGCGCTGGCACAGGCGTGGATCGGGACGGTCCTGCAGCGTCACCGGCCGCGCGATGCGGTGTTGAGCGAGGAGGCCGTCGACGTCGGCGACCGGATGAGCGCCGATCGTGTCTGGATCATCGACCCGCTCGACGGCACCAGCGAATTCGCGGCCGGCAGCAGTCACTTCGCGGTGCACGTCGCCCTGACCCGGCACGGCGTGGTGACCGATGCGGCCGTGTCCCTGCCCGCGACCGGCGAACTCTTCCGCACCGACACAGTCGATCCCCCGCCGACCCAGCCCTCCGGCCGGATCGCGACGTCGCGCTGGGGAACCAGCTACGAGGTGGCGGTGGTGGCGCAGCGTCTGCATCTGCGTACGACGCCGATCGGGTCCGCCGGAGCGAAGGCGATGGCCGTGGTGCGCGGTGACGCCGATGCGTATGTGCACTCCGGCGGGCAGTACGAGTGGGACAACGCCGCACCCGTCGGGGTCGCACTGGCCGCCGGTCTGCACTGCAGTCGCCTCGACGGGTCGGAGATCGTCTACAACCAGCCGCAGCCGTATATGCCGGACTTCGTGATCTGCCGGCCCGAGCTCGCCGCGCCGATCCTCGACATCATGGGTGAGACGTGGTGGTGAGGCTCAGCGCTTGAGACCACTCAGCCCTTGCGGATGAGGTAGATGTCCATGATCCAGCCGATGCGCTCACGCGCCTCGGCGCGCGCGCGGACGATCTCGTCGGTGACGTCGCCGACGCGACCGGAGATGAGGATCTCGTCGGCCGTGCCGAGGTAGGCACCCCACCAGATGTGGTCGTCGGCATCGGCGGTGTGCCGGAACGCGAGATCGGCGTCGAGCATCACGATCTGGTTGGTGTGGGCACCCGGCGGAGTGTCGGCAAGCCGACGCCCGGTGGTGATGTGGATCGGTTCGCCCACGCGGTTGGCGACGATTCGGTGCGCGGCGGTCAAGGCGCTCGCACTGGTCACGCCGGGAATGACCTCGACGGCGACCTCGAGGTCGTCGCGGGCGGCGAGATCGTCGACGATGCGCAGCGTCGAGTCGTAGAGGGCGGGATCGCCCCACACGAGGAATGCGGCGATTCCTGCGTCGGGGACGTGCTCACCGATCACGCCGGCGATCACCTCGGCGCGGGCGGCGTGCCACCGGCGGACCTCGGCGTCGTAGTCGGCGGGGTTCCGGTCGCGCGGCGGATCACCGATCTCGATGAGCGAATAGCCGTGTGGCGCATGCCGGTCCAGGATGTTGCGGCGCGCATCGAGCAGGCCGCCCTTGCTCGTACCCTTGTCGAGGGCGAGGAAGGCATCGACGTCGGCCATGGCCTCGATGGCCTGGAGTGTGATCTGTCGTGGGTCGCCGGGTCCGATACCGATGACGCGGATGGTGACGTGCATACCTTAGATCTTGACGCGCGGCAAGCCGTGTTTGCGCGCGGTGATGTCGAGTATCAGTTGGCGAGGTGCCAGGCGGCGCAGCAGAAAGACGATCCCCGCACTGTTTCCCTTGGCGTAGAACGGCTTCGGGTGCTCGGCGAGGGCGGCGTCGACGATGGTCGCGGCCATGGTCTCGGCGTCGATGCCCTGTTCCTCGTTGCGGCGGGTGGCCGCGGCGAGTGTTTCGTATTCCTGCGCATACGGTGAGCCGTCGGCGATGTGGATGCTGCGGCGGTCGCCGATGCCGGTGGCGATGGTGCCGGGTTCGATGCTGATCATCCGAATGCCGTACGGCGCAACCTCTCTGCGGGTGGCGAGGGCGAAGGCCTTGAGCGCCGACTTGGTGGCGGCGTAGTTGGAGCGGAAGGCGACCGGGAAGCTCGACAGCATGGACCCGACCATGACCACCGTGCCGTGGCGGCGCTCCCGCATACCGGGCAGCACCGCCTTGGTGATGGCGACGGGCCCGAAGACGTTGACGCGGAACAGATCTTCGATGGCACTCATCGTGGTGTCCTCGAGGGCACCGGCCTGTGATTCGCCGGCGTTGTTGATCAGGATGTCGACGGCACCGACCTCGGCCACCGCCGCGGTCACGGAATCGTAATCGGCATTGTCGAGCCGGACGTAGGTGACGCCGGGGATCGGGTCGGCCACCGTGTCGGGATGGCGGCTGGTTCCGTACACGCGGTGGCCGCGTGCGACCATCTGGCGGGCCACCTCGGCGCCGATGCCGCTGGTCGCGCCGGTGACGAGGACGGTCTGGGGGTTCGCGGACGAAGTGTTCTCGGGAGCCACGCGACCACCGTACTGTGCGGCAGGCAGAGTCGTACTGTGCCCCAGGCAGGATTCGAACCTGCGACCCTTCCTTTAGGAGAGGAATGCTCTATCCCCTGAGCTACTGAGGCGGGGACCGGGTGAAGTGATGGAGGAAGTTCCCGCGATGCCGTGCTTTCGCGGGGCTTCTACCTGGGATTTCCTTCGTCCGGCCCGTGTCGGTGACCGCGCGCGCTCCGGCTGCCGACGTGAGGAGTCTACGGCAGGCGGGTGCGGACATGGCAACGCACCTCACGCCGGTGAGGTGACGCCCTCACAACCAGCCGACGCTCCTGCGCATTCGAATCGCGACAGGTCGAGCTTTCGGTCGGTCATCTCCCGCGACTGGCGCCACGCGCTCCAGCCACACCCAACCACCGCAACCCCGGTGGTATATTTTCCGGCATGAAATCCGCATATGAATCTTCAGCGGTGCTCGACGACCTTGGCGACAAGGTTGTCGATGGTATCGCGATCGCGGTGCGTGAGACCCGTCGGGACCTCGCCGAGTATCGGGAGATGCGGCCCGCGTGGGTGGCCGAGCATTCGGAGCGCGGATTGGCGAACTGGATTCACGATCGGCTGTGGGCCCACCTGCAGCGCCAGTTGGAGCATCTACCGGAGTGCACGTTCGACAACGATGAGCCCGAACGGCACTTCCGCGTCGGTACCAAGTACCACTTTCGCGCCAAGCGACACGACGAATACGGTTCCATTGCAACGTATCCCACCCAGGGTGCGCTCGATTTCATGGAGCAGCAACTCACGCTCGATGGCATGGAAGAAGTCCGGCTCATCGGCGGCTACCTGTGGGACCGCGAAACACGCGCGGTCCTCGATGCTGTCATCTCCCTGCGCGATTCAATAGACAATGTCATCTGGCTGGAACTGCTGGGCACACCCGCCACCGGCAGTTCCGCCACGCCGCTGTCGCCGACCGGCCCCGAGGGCCCGCGGCTACCAGATGTGGTCACCGACACCGACACCGATGCCGGGTCCTCGACCGGCGATGCATCGTGAGAAACCTCGGGCAGCTTCTGGAGACACTCCGTCTCGCCCGAGGCTGGACCCAAGCCCAACTGGAGGCGCAGACCGGTATCCGGCAGGGCACGCTATCGCGCTACGAAAACGGGATGCGCACACCCGAACCCGATGCCATCGACACACTCGCGAGAGCGTTCGGCGTGACCATCGAGTTCCTCCAGCACGGGCAGCAGCGCCACGCGGCGATGGCCGTTGACGCGCACATGCGCCGCCGCGCCTCGGCCAAGGCATCGCTGTGGCGGCAACGCGAAGCACAACTCAACGAACTCCGGCTGCATGCCGGCACCCTGTTCGAGGAGGTGTCGCTGCACTCCGACCAGATCGTGCCCCGCTTCGATGGGGATGATCCAGACACCGCCGCCCGGATGGTGCGTATGCAGTGGCGCATGCCCGTCGGCCCCGTGCGCACCCTGGTTCACTGGCTCGAAGCCGCCGGATGCCTCGTCATCGTCGAAGACTTCGGCAGCCCACGCCTTGACGGGTTGTCGCAATGGATCGACGACCACCCCCTCATGCTCGTCAACGCCGCAGCACCGACAGACCGGCTGCGGTGGACACTCGCCCACGAACTCGGACACCTGGTACTGCACAGCGACTACGTCACCGGCGACGTCGAAGCCGAAGCCGACGAATTCGCCGCCGAATTCCTGATGCCTGCCACCGCCATCCGCACCAGCCTCACCAAACCCACGCTCGGCAAACTTCTTGACCTCAAACAAGAATGGGGAGTCTCCATCGCCGCACTCATCCAACGCGCCCATACCCTGGGCACCATCACAAACGTCGAACGCACCCGTCTCTTCAAGATGCTCAGCGCGAAGGGGTTCCGTATCACCGAACCCGGTTCCGATCGAATCCCACCCGAAACACCTCGTCTCCAGCGACACCTACGATCAACACTCGAAGCCAAGGGACTGACCGCGGCTGAGATCGCCCACATCACCGGTTACCACTCAGACGCCGACAACCGACTACTCCCCACAACCGCCCCTCTCCGCGCGGTATGAAACGGCCGACTTACCTGCCCGGAGACGAATACTTGGTGCTGTTCGGCCGGGTGAGGTTTGTGCGGGGTCATGTCGTTCGCCAATGCCGCGTCGAGGGCTTTCGCCGCGAGCGGTACTGCTTCGGCATCGGGTCCGGGGTGACCGGGGGCAACCACACAGCAATCGCAGGCTACACTGCTGAACTCGCTGACCTGTGGGCAGTTACACCGTTCTCCACCACCGATCTGACCCCTATGGCAGCGCGCCTGGATCGGCTTGTCGCCGAGTACTCTTCGAGACGCCGGGCGGTGCAGCTCGTCCCGGTCACGCTGTAGGTAGACACGATCGGTGGGGAACCGTGGTCGGAAGGTTCCAGCCTTCTCTCACCGGGTCTCGACGCCTCCTCAGCTTCGCTTCGTCGGGCTCGACCGGCGAGATGGGGGCGATCGGCGAGGCCGGGGTGACCAGAGAGGTGGAGGCGACCGGCGTAGACACCGTGGGCCCTGCGCAGGCATGCACCGGCGCTCGCCGTGCGACCATGACCGTGTGACGACCCCCGAAACCGAACGCGTGGCACGACTGCTCGATGCGCAGGCCAAGGCGGAGAGCCTCTTCCAGGAGGTCACCGACCGCGGCATGATCCGGGCCGGCGTCACCGAGCGTGAACTTTCGAACGAGATCCGCGATCTGGCCGCCGACATGTTCGGCGTCACCCGCCACTGGCACAAACGCATCGTTCGGGCCGGCGAGAACACCCTGGAGACCTACCGGGCCAATCCCCCGGACCGGGTCATCGCCGACGATGAGATCGCCTTCCTCGATTTCGGGCCGATCTTCGAAGAGTGGGAGGCCGATTTCGGGCGCACCTTCGTCCTCGGCGACGACCCGGCCAAACATGCTCTGGCCCAAGCCCTTCCCGTCATCTGGGCGGCCGGACGCGAGTACTTCCGGACCACTCCGGACATGACCGGCGCCCAGCTCTTCGATCACGTGGTCGCCCTGAGCGAGGACGCCGGCTTCATCTTCGGCGGCCAGATCGCCGGACATCTCGTCGGCGAGTTCCCCCACGAGACCATCGACGCCGCCGAGATCGAGAGTTACATCGCCCCCGGTTCCGACGGGCCGATGCGCCGAACGGACAAGCGCGGCAACATGTGCCATTGGATTCTCGAGGTCCACCTGGTGACCACCGACCGCCGGTTCGGCGGATTCCACGAGGAACTTCTCGACCTTCCCTGACGAATACCCAAGCAGTCTGGACTATTCGCATTTCTATGGCTGGCATCTCAGCCATGCCGACAGCCCGGACCGTCTCCACCGATGCCGATTCCCCCCGACCATTACGACGACGTCGTCGTCTTCGGTTCCGGTTTCGGCGGTTCGGTCGCGGCCCTGCGGCTCACCGAGAAGAGGTATCGCGTCGCCGCCCTCGAGGCCCGCCGATGCTTCGCCGACGACGAGTTCGGCGGCGCGGGTCCGGAACGTCACACACGGACTGATCGCGCTCCTCACCACGACGGGCGGGGTGAGGCGCCCTCGCCGAGGATGCGTAATGCGTCGACGACCACGCGCGTGGCGGCGTCGCCGATGACGGCGGTCAGCGCCGAGATCTCCGCCGCGGCGGCCGCACCGGCCAGCCGCATCACCGACTCGCCCCGATCGGTCAGTTCGATCAGTCGCGCCCGGCGGTCACTCGGATGCGCCGTCCGCACGACGTACCCGTTCGATTCCAGCGCCTCGACGATGGCCGCCGCCGACTGCTTGGTCATCCCGAGGTGCCGGGCGATGTCGTTGATCGATGCCCCGCCGCCGGCGATCCGGGCGAAGACCAGCCCGTGGACGGGACGCAGCCCGTGGTGGCCGGCCTCGATGACGCGACGGTTGATGCGTTCGTTCACCCCGGACTCCGCCTGCATCAGCAAGAACGGCAGCATCGGTTCGACCGACGGAACACTTGACATATGGACAGTCTAGCTGTCCTATAAAGACAGTCACACTGTCTACCTGGGAGTCCGGCATGCCGCTCATCGATTCGCCCCGCCACCACGACCTGCACGGGGCCACCTTCAGCAGTTACGTCTGCCCGTCCACCGGGAGTCGCGAACTGTGCGCCTGGCGGACGACGCTGGGCCCCGCTCAGCCCGGAGCCGACCACCGCGTCGACCACGAGGAGGTGTTCCTGGTACTCGCCGGCTCTCCACGGATCACGCTGGACGGCCTGGTCACCCACGCCCACGTCGGTGACGTGGTGTTTGTGCCCGCGGGAAGCTCTGTCCGCCTGGACAATCCGGGAGCAGACGAATGCCAGGTGTGGGTGTCCGCGCCCGTGGGGCTGACGGCGACCACCGCGCAGGGGCAGCGGATCACACCGCCGTGGACGTTGTGAGCGTCACGACGCCGCTCGGCCGGCGTCGGCTACCCGATCCAGTCCCAAGTGCTCGCGCAGGGTCGTCCCGACGTATTCGGTGCGGAAACTACCCCGCTCCTGCAGTAGCGGAACCACCTCGTCCACAAACCGATCCAGACCGCCCGGGGTGATGTGCGGGACGAGGATGAAACCGTCGCTGACGTCGTTCTGCACGAATCGATCGATGGTGTCGGCCACGGTCCGAGCACTGCCCACGAACGCCTGCCGTCCGGTCACCTCGATGATGAGTTCGCGGATGGACCACCCGTGGGACTGCGCGCGTTCCCGCCACTCGCGGGCCGTCTCGAGCGGGTCGCGGTAGGAGCGCACGCTGGCCCGGCCGCGCGCGATGGTGTGCTCGCCGAGGTCGGGGTCGATATCGGGCAGTGGCCCGTCGGGATCGACGTCGTAGAGGTCGCGATTCCACACCTGTTCCAGGAAGCGGATCGCGGTGGCCCCGCTGACCTGGGCCAGTCGCACCTCGTGCGCCAACTCGGCGGCCTCGGCGTCGGTGTCACCGAGGACGAAGGTGGCCGCCGGCAGGATGAGCAGTTGCTCGCGGTGACGCCCATACTTCGACAGCCGTGACTTCACGTCCCGATAGAACTTCTGTCCTTCGTCGAATGTACTGTGCCGGGAGAAGATGGCGTCGGCCTTCGCGGCGGCGAACTCGCGGCCTTCCTCGGAGTCACCGGCCTGGAAGATCACCGGACGCCCCTGCGGACTGCGCGGCACGGCGAACTGGCCGGCGATGTCGAATTGCTCTCCGGTGTGGACGAATTCACCGACGTCGCCGTCACGCAGGAATCGGCCGGATTCCTTGTCGGCGACGATCTCGTCACCACGCCACGATCCCCAGAGTTCGACGGCGGTGTCGAGGAACTCCTTGGCGCGTGAATACCGTTGCTGCTCGCCAGATAGCCGCCGCGACGGAAGTTCTCACCGGTGAACTCATCCCAGGAGGTGACGACATTCCACGCGGCCCGCCCGGCGGTCAGGTGATCGAGACTGGCGAATTGCCGCGCCACCTCGTACGGCTCGTTGAAGGTGGAGTTGATGGTGCCGGTGAGCCCGAGTCGTTCGGTCACCGCGCCGAGTGCGGCGAGGATCGAGAAGGTGTCGGGTCGTCCGACGACGTCGAGATCGTAGATCAGGCCGTTCTGCTCGCGCAGTCGCAGCCCTTCGGCGAGGAACAGGAAGTCGAACCTGCCGCGTTCGGCAGTCTGCGCGAAGTGCCGGAAGGACTCGAATTCGATGTGGCTGCCCGCCGTCGGGTCGCTCCACACGGTGGTGTTGTTGACGCCCGGAAAGTGGGCGGCGAGATGGATCTCCTTGCGTGGCGTGGTCATGGCGCTCTCCGATCAGGCTGCGTAGCGGTTGGCGGGTCGAGCAAGGCCGAGGTGGCCGCGGAGTGTCGGGGCGGTGTAGCGATCCCGGAATCGGCCGCGACGCACCAATTCCCGGGTGAGGTCGCGGCTGATCACGATCAGATCGTCGGGCAGTACCGCGGGCCGCAACCGCACCCCGGCAAGGGCCTGGCCGCCGTCGCCGCGCGGCACCCACTCCTCGATGAGATCGGCAAGTCCGGCTGGGGTGCCGACGAAGATCCGCGCGTCACTGACGAATTCGCTCCCGGCCAGATCATCGAGATGCGCTTGCCGCGCTGCGGCGGCCGCATCCGTCTCCGCGAGGATGACCGTCAGGTCCGCGAAGACCCGCACCGGAGGATCGCCGCCGGCCGCGCGTCGGGTGGCAGCGATCTCGGCCACCGACGCGACGGCCTCCGCGGCCGAGTTCGGGGTGATGAATCCGATGTCGGCCGACGCCCCGATCAGGGCGTAGGCGGCACTGTTGTGCCCAAGGATCGCGATCGGAGGTGCCCCTTGAGGCGGCCGTGGCGTGATCGCGGGACCACGCACGCGGAAGTACTCACCTTCGAAGTCAATGTAGTGCAGCTTGTCCCGGTCGATGAACCGGCCGGTCGCCACGTCACGGATCTCGGCGTCGTCCTCCCACGAATCCCACAGGCGCCGAAGGACTTCGGCGTGGTCGCGGGCCTCGGTGAACAGCGCGTCGACGACCACCGGATCGAGGTCACCGGGCACCAGATCCGGTAGAGTCCGGCGGCCGAAGAGTCCCGCATCGGCGGCGCTGCCGTCGACCCGCAACTGCACGCCCGCCCGCCCGGAACTGACAAAGTCCAGTGTCGCAACCGCTTTGGATGTGTGGAATGGTTCGGTGTGGGTGGTGATCGCGGCCGGGACGATACCGATCGCCCGCGTCGTCGGGGCGATCCGATTGGCGATGAGCACGGCGTCGAGCCGGCCCCGCACCCGGTCGGTACGTCGGTCCGGGACGAACGGATGATCACGCTGCAGACCGAGTCCGTCATCGATGGTGACGAAGTCGAGCACTCCGGCCTCGGCCTCGCCCACCAGGTCCGCCCAATAGCCGCCGGTGAGCAGTTCGGTGGGCCGCGCGGCCGGTTCGCGCCACGCCCCCGGATGCCATCCGGCATCGGCAAGGGCGACGGCGAGGTGGATGTGATCAGCCATGAGTGGCCTCCGTGGGGCGATGGGCGCGACCCTCTCCGGGGATGGCCGCGATGAGTTGGCGGGTGTAGTCGTGACGTGGATCGCCGAAGATATCTGCGACGTCGCCCTCTTCGACGATGTCACCGGCCCGCATGACCGCGACGCGGTGACTGATCTGACGGACGACCGCCAGATCGTGGGAGATGAACAGATACCCGATGCCGTGGTCGCGTTGCAGGTCGGCGAGCAATGCCAGCACCTGCGCCTGCACGGTGACGTCGAGCGCGGACACCGGTTCGTCCAGAATCAGCAGGCGCGGTGTGGTGGCCAGTGCCCGGGCGATCGCCACCCGCTGACGCTGGCCGCCGGACAGCGCGGTCGGGCGACGGGTGGCCAGAGCCGGATCCAGCGCCACCGCGATCAGCAGCTCCCGCACCCGGCGATCTCGTTCGGCGCGCGGTGTCCGGCCCAGCGGCTCGGCGATGATCTGCGCCACCGTCAGTTTCGGGTTCATCGCGGCGTAGGGATTCTGATAGACGAACCCCACGTCACTGCGTCGGTCACCCACCTCGATCCGACCGGCGTCATTCGATTCGAGGCCGGCCAGGATTCTCGCGGTGGTGGTCTTTCCCGACCCGCTCTCCCCGACGAGCGCGAGCGTCTCCCCGGACCGCACCCGCAGCGAGACGTCGTTCACGGCCGCGATCCGACCGGCGCGCCCGACCCGGAAGGTCTTCGAGACATGTTCTGCGCGTGCGACGATCGGCGCCTCCGGCGGTATCGGGGCGACCAGCCGTCGCGAGGTGAGCCCGGGCGCATCGGCGATCAGGCGTCGGGTGTATCCGTGCTGCGGATCATCGAGGATCTGCTGTGCCGTGCCGGTTTCGACGATACGTCCGCCCGCCATCACGATGATGCGGTCGGCCCGGTCGGCGGCGACGCCGATGTCGTGTGTGATCAGCAGCAGTGCCGTCGCCCCACTGCTCGTCCGCTCCTCGAGATGATCGAGGATGCGTCGTTGCACCGTGACATCGAGCGCGCTGGTCGGCTCGTCGGCGATGATCAACTCCGGTTCGCAGGCCGCGGCGATGGCGATCAGCACGCGTTGCCGTTGTCCGCCGGAGAGCTGGTGCGGGAGTTGACCGTAGCGTAGGTCGGCATCGTCGAGGCCGGCCTCCACGAGATGCTCGACGGCGTGCGCACGGGCGGTCCTGCGTGCAGCACGACCATGAATCCGCAAGACCTCGGCGACTTGATCACCCACCGGTTGTACGGGATTGAGCGCGGTGCCGGGGTCCTGGGGAACGAAACCGATACGTGCCCCACGGATCCGGTTGAGGGCCCGCACCGACAGGCCGTCGATCCGATCGCCGGTCAACTCGACGCGTCCCGACGCGGATGCGTTGCGCGGCAGCAACCCGATGATGGCGTGGGCCAGCGTCGATTTGCCGGACCCGGATTCCCCCACCACCGCCACGGTCTCGCCCGGTTCGATCCTCAGGTCGACCCCGGCGACGGCGTCGGTCTCGGAATGGTCGACCCGATAGCGCACCCGCAGATCCGACACTGTCAGGAGCGTGCTCATCGCTGTTCTCCCTCGGCGATGCGGTGGCCGATGGTGTGCGCGGCGAGCACCACCGCGACAATCGCCAACCCCGGCAGGGTGGTCATCCACCACGCGGTGGCCAGATAGTTGCGGCCTTCGGAGATCAACGAACCCCACTCCGGAGCCGGTGGGGTGGCTCCGAACCCGAGGAACGACAGGGAGGAGATCAGCAGGATCGCCATGCCGAATTCGGCTGCGGCCAGCGCGAGTACGGGAGCATACGAGTTGCGCAGCACGTGACGGCCGAGGATCACCGGTCGCGGCACCCCGAACGCCCGGGCGGCCTCCACGTACGGTGCATGACGCACCCGTAACACCTCGGCCCGCATGACGCGCGCGAATCCCGCGATGAGCACCACCGCGACGGCGATGGCGACCTTGGTGGTGCCGAATCCGAGTGCGGCGATGATCGCGAGTGCCAACAGCAGTTGTGGAATCGCGAGCATCACGTCGATGGCGCGCATGATCACACCGTCGGTGAGATCACCCGCGGTGCCGGCGATCAACCCGAGCAGGGCACCGATCGCCAGTGCGATCGCGACGGCGGAGACCGTGGCGGTCAGCGACAACGCCGCGCCGTGGACGAATCGCGTGTAAACATCCCGACCAAGATTGTCGGTGCCGAACCAGTGCTCGGCACTCGGCGCCCGGAGCTTGTCGGCGGGCACCGCGAGGAGTGGATCGCCATCGGCGAACACCGATGGTACGACCGCGAATCCGAGTGCCAGCGCGATCACGGCCACGCTCAGGACCGTGGTGGCGTTGCGGCGCAACCACACCCCGATCGCGTCGGGGCGCGCACGCCAGACCGGCCACGACCACGACGACGCGGACGACACCGAGGACGGGGCACTCTGCTCAGACATTGACCACCTCACGTGGGCTGCGATCGTCGACGGGCGAGGCGGTCGGTGTCGGGGCGGACCGCCTCAGCACTCGCGGATCGATGAACGGATAGGCGATGTCCACCAGCAGGTTCACCGTGACGAAGACCGCGGCGGAGAACGTCACCAGGGCCAGAACCAGCGGGATGTCCTGCGCCAGCACGGCACTCTGGGCGAGCTTGCCGACACCCGGACGCGAGAACACGGTCTCCACGACCACCGCACCGCCGAGGAGGTTGCCCACCACGACCCCGGCCACGGTCAACGCGGGCAGCGACGAGATCCGCAGGATGTGATGGCGGATGACCCGAATCCGGCTCGCGCCCTTGGCGGTTGCCGTCTGGACGAACGGCTCGGCATCGGTCCGGGTCATACTCGTGACCAGGACCTGACCGATCACGCCGGCATACGGGATCGCCAGGGTGAACGCCGGCAGGATTAGAGATCCGGGCCGGGTGTCACCGAAGGCCGGGAACCACACCAGCCGGAACGCGAAGACCTGCAGCAGGATCAGACCGACCCAGAACGTGGGCAGGGCCACCACCAGCGGCGGGATCGACAGGAGTCCGCGTCGCAGCCATGACCACGAGGTGTAGGTGGCGGTAACCGCCAGTCCCACCCCGAGGACGACGGCGAGCAGCACCGAGGTGAGGGTCAGGGCGACGGTGCTCGGCAGTGCGTCGGCGATGACCGCGGTGACCGGCCGGCCCTGCGAGATGGACAGGCCGAAGTCGCCGTGGATCGCACCGGTCAACGCCGACCAATACTGCTGCCACACCGACCGATCCAGGCCGTAGCGGGCCTTGAGTGCCTCGACCGCGGCCTGATCCACCGGTGTCGACGCATCACCCGAGGTGGCGATGGCCACCGGATCGGACGGCAGCAGGATCAGGATGACGAAGGCCACGGTGAAGGCCGCCCACAGCACCCCGAGGGCCGAAAGGAACCGTATTCCGAGATAACGCAGCATCGTCGCGTTCACCGCCCGGACAACCACGTGTCGTGGAACTGCAACCGGGACGAGGCATCGAACGTCACCTGGTGGGTGGTGGCCGCGGCACCGATGGCCTGCGACAGTTCGATGGTCGGGACGAACAGTCCGTTGTCGAGGATCTGTTGTTGTGCGGTCGCGAGGTCGGCATTGCGTTGCGGGATGTCGGTGGTGGACTGTTCCCCGGCCAAGGCCGTGTCCAGAGCGGGTATCGGTCCGCGCCGGTTCAGGTTTCGTCCGGTGAGCCCGAACTGGGTGCGCAGGATGTCGCCGTCGGCACGCGTCACGTTGTAGTAGATCGCGTCGTAATCACCGGAGTTCTGTCGGACCGTGGCCGTGGCCGCCGGCACCACGTCGAGTTTCAGCTCGACGCCGACATTCTTCAGTTGTTGCTGGACGAGTTCGAGGATGGCCTGGTTGCCCGCGAACACCGGACTGTAGAGCACCGAGAAGCTCAGGCGTTGACCATCTTTGGTCCGGATTCCGTCGGCGCCGGCCCTCCAGCCGGCGTCGTCGAGAATCTTCTTCGCCCTGTCCGGATCGAAGGTCAGGGCCGACGAAAGGTCCGAGTACCCTGGGGTATTCGACGCCAGGACGCCGGTGGCGGGATGGAAGTCGTCGTCGAGGACGGTGGTCACCAACTCCTGCCGGTTGATCGCCGGCAGCAGTGCGCGCCGCACCGCGGCGTCGGCGAGGACACCACGGGATACGTTGGGCTGCAACCCGAACGGCACACCCGGGTTCACCGCGGTGAGGACCTGTCCACCGGCCCCGGTGATCTGCGGCTTGTCGTTGGGCAGGGCATCGCTGATCGCGTCGAGCTGCCCGGAGGCGAGCGATCCGGTGCGCACCCCGGACTCCGCGATCACCGTGAAGTCGATGCCGTCGAGGTAAGCGTCACCGGCGTGACCGAATACCGACGATCCCCAGCGGTATCCGGTGCGTTTGCGCAGTGACGCCGACTTGCCCTGCGCCCAGCCCGAATACACGAACGGTCCCGATCCGATGTTGGTGCCCTGGCACCTCTCCTCCGGCGTCGCGGCGACGGTGGTGTCGGACTGAATCCCCAACTGTGGAGTCGAGGTGGCCTGCAGGAACTGCGCATTGGGCGCACCGAACGCCACCCGCGCGGTCAGCGGATCGACGACGGTGGTGCCGGTGTATCCGCCGAGGTAGGTCGCCGCCAACGGTGCCTTGGCCGCGCCGAGCGGCCCGACGATGGCGTCGAAGTTCTCCTTGACGGATTCGGCGGTGAGCGGGGTGCCGTCGCTGAAGGTGACACCGGGCTTGAGGTGGAAGGTGAAGGTCCGCGCATCCGGGCTCACCTCCCAGCTCTGGGCGAGCCAGGGCTTGAGTTGGCCATCACCCGGGTCCTGATCGGTGAGTGAATCGACGACCTGCCGGGTGACATAGATCGTCTGGTTGGTGCCGCTCTGGGCCGGGTCCGAGCATGTGGGGGCGTCGGAGAGTCCGTAACGCAGGGTGCCTCCCGGCACCGGCGGTCCGGCGTCGTCGGAGCCCGAGGACCCAGAACCACAGGCGGTGAGCACACCGGCCACGGCCACCACGGCGAGTGTGGAGACGGCCGGTTTCGCGGTGACAGCGATGCGCTTCATCAGATCAGCCCCCACGCCTTGGCGAGCAGCTCATGCGACCTCAGCCGGTCAGCATGGTCATGGGTGACCGAGGTGATGACGAGTTCGTCGGCGTCGGTGAGGCGCCCGAGTGCGGCGAGCCGCTGCACGACGGTGTCGGGTGAGCCGACAAACTGGGTCTCGAGCCGATCGGCGACCAGTGCCAGCTCGTCGGCGGGCAGCGGCTGCGCCGTCGCCGGGTCGGGGTACTCGATGGCGCCGTGGCCGGTGCGGATGCTGTGCACCCACCGCCCGTAGCCGTTGGCCAGATGCCGCGCGGTGTCGTCGTCGTCGGCCACCACCACGTCGGCGGACACCACCACATAGGGTTCGGCCAACACCGACGACGGGCGGAACGCCTGCCGGTACGCCGCGACCGCTTCGCGGGTGGTGCCGGGGCTGACGTGGTAGTTGGCCGCGAACGGGAGTCCGCGGGCACCGGCGACGTGAGCGCTCTGCCCCTTGCTGCTGCCGAAGATCCACACCTGCACGTCGGCTCCCTCACCCGGAACCGCATGTAGCTGCTGACCCGACGGACTGGTGTAGGTGCCGTCGAGGAGCGACAGGATGTCGTCGACCTGCTCGTCGAAGTGCGGTGGCTGCGCACCCGGCTGCGTCAACACCTCGAAGCTGCGTGCGAGAGGCGAATGTGCCAGTAGCGCAGTCACATCGACAGGTTCAGGGATCACCACCCCGTCGACGAGCCGACTCGCGCTCGGTGCGGAAATCGCGACCGGGCCCGCGGGTGTTGCCGCCGCCTCAGCGCGTCGCTGTCCGGATCGGCCGAGCCCCAGATCGATTCGGCCCGGGTGGAACACGTCGAGCATCCCGAAGGACTCGGCCACCGATACCGCCGTCGTCTGCCCGACCTGCACCGCCGCCGATCCGACGCGGATCGATCGGGTCGCGGAGGCGATCTGACCGATGAGCAGCGCCGGCACCGAACTCGCGACGGCGGCGAAATGGTGTTCGGCCACCCAGTAGCGGCGATACCCCCACTGCTCGGCGTGCTGCGCGAGATCGATCGTATTGTGCAGCGCAGCAGCAGGATCGGAACCCTCGCTGATAGGTGCGAGGTCGAGCACCGACAGCGGGGCATGGTCACGAAACGTCACGGGGTGTCTCCCATCGATCCCGGCGTTAGCACCCTGGGGCGGGTTGCTGCGACGTCGACGAGCCGGGTCTCTCGGTCGCTCCAGATGGTCGATTCACCGTAGGCCCGTGATGCTGAGACAGGCAAAGAGAATGTCGGGACGGACGCCGTCCACGCCCGAATGCGGCGACGATTTTCTCGCGCCGAAGAATTTAAGTCGGCCTCGCCACCGGTTGCTCGATGGGCTATCGTCGGTTGTGCGACTGGCGCAGCCGGAGTCCACCGGCAAGGAGCACCGTTTCCCGACATCGTCCGCCTGGGTGTCGATTCCACACCAGAAGGAAACGTGCCATGACCCAGCGCGTACCGGTTCCCGGCGGCAGGACCCGCCGGCACCATGTCGTCATCGTCGGATCGGGGTTCGGCGGGCTGGCTGCCGCTCGTCGACTCGAGCATGCCGACGTCGACGTCACCCTGATCGCACGCACGAGTCATCATCTGTTCCAGCCGTTGCTGTACCAGGTCGCCACCGGGGTGATCTCGCAGGGCCAGATCGCACCGCCGGTGCGGGTGATACTTCGCGACCAACGGAATGTGACGGTGGCACTGGGCGATGTCGAGGCCATCGACCTGGAGAATCGTGCGGTGACCTCACGCATGCTCGAACGTGTCACCACCACTCGGTATGACAGTCTGATCATCGCCGCCGGTGCGGGCCAATCCTATTTCGGCAACGATCATTTCGCGGAGTTCGCGCCGGGCCTCAAGACCGTCGACGATGCACTCGAGTTGCGCGGCCGCATCCTCGGGGCGTTCGAGCAGGCCGAACTGTCCACCGACCCGATCGAGCGTGATCGCCTGCTGACGTTCGTGGTGATCGGAGCCGGGGCCACCGGCGTCGAGATGGCCGGTCAGATCGCGGAGATGGCCGGCACGACGCTGCGCGGCACCTTCCGGTCCATCGACTCGACGCAGGCACGGGTGATCCTGCTCGACGCCGCACCGGCGGTGTTGCCGCCGTTCGGTGAAAGGTTGGGCTCCCGAGCCGAGAAGCGTTTGCGCGCACTGGGAGTCGATGTGCAACTCGGTGCGATGGTCGTGGACATGGACTACGACGGACTCGTGGTGCGCCAGGCCGACGGTTCGACGCGTCGCATCGAAAGTCAGTGCAAGGTGTGGTCGGCGGGGGTCGCGGCCAGTCCGCTCGGCCGACAGCTCGCCGAGCAGTGCGGGGTGGAACTCGACCGCGCGGGTCGGGTACGGGTCGAACCCGACCTGACCATCCCCGGCCATGCCGAGGTGTTCGTGATCGGCGACATGATGGCCGTCGACGGAGTCCCCGGTCAGGCCCCGGCCGCCAATCAGTCCGGGCGGTACGCCGCCGACGCCGTCGTCGCCCGGATCAACGGCACCTATCGCGACCGAAAGCCGTTCGCCTACTGGGACAAAGGCTCGATGGCGACCGTCGCCCGGCATTGCGCGGTCGCCCGGGTACCCATCCCGGGCACCTCACGGGCCGTCGAGTTCTCCGGCTTCTTCGCCTGGCTGGGGTGGCTGTTCCTGCACTTGCTGTACCTGGTGGGGTTCCGCAACCGGTTCATCACGTTCATCGACTGGACCCTGGCCTTCACCTCCCGCAACCGTCATCAGTTGGCGGTCACCGAGCAACAGGTGTTCGCGCGGGCGGCGATCGATCGGCTGTCACACGACCTCGCGGCCTGATCTCTCAGGTGATGGCGCCCATCGCGCGGTCCGCGGTGGGTGCCGAGAGGTAATCGAGGACCGGCAGCACCGTCCGCAGGGCGGCGGGAGCGATGCGTTCGGGCCGGTGGGTGATCGCCCGGACGATCCAATTCGCCGCCTCGTCCACCGACAGTGCCGCCACGTCGTCGTATTCGGCTGTGGGCGAGATCATCTCGGTCCGCACCAGTGGATAGTAGATATTGGTGGCACGCACGCCCGGATGGGGCCGTTCGGCGTTGAGGCTACGCCCGAAAATCGACAGCGCATTCTTCGACGCCGCGTAGGCGGAGAACCGCGGGAAGGTTCCGGCCATCAGTCCCCACGTGCAGACGTTGACGATCTGCCCGTGACCGCGCTCGACCATGCCGGGCAACAGTCCCAGGCTCAATTGGACGGCGGCGAAGTAGTTGATCGCCATGGTGCGCCGGTAGTCGTGGAGCCGGTCGGTGGAGTCGATGATGGACCGCCGGATCGACCGGCCGGCATTGTTCACGAGGACATCGATCTCCCGCCCGGACAGCTCACCGAGCAGCCGGTCGGTGTCGGCCTCGTCGGACAGGTCGGCCACCAGATAGTCGCAGCCGGTCTCGCCGGCCAGCGAGGCCAACTCCTCCTCGCGGCGCGCCACGGCGATCACCTGCGCCCCGCGCGCGGCGAGTTGCTGCGTGGCCACCCGGCCGATGCCGGCGGATGCGCCGGTCACCACCACCCGCAGGCCGGCGACGTCTCGTCCGCGACCGGTGAGGGTGTCCTCGATGACGGCCGGCAGCATCGTCCGACGCTGCATGACGTCGAAAACCGCCGACGACACGGCGCCGGGAGAGAGGGAGACCATACGAATCACTCCAATTCGTCGCGCAGTTTTTTCTCCGTGTGCCGGACCGCCTGGGCCGCGAACGGCTCCATGATCGCGCCCAGCGCCCGGCCGGCCAGTCCGCCGGGAAGGAGGTACTCGAACTCGGCATGGACCTCGGTGCCGCCGTCGGTATCGCGGAACTTCCAGGTGGTGTTGGCCTGGAACCCGTCGATCGCCTTGAGCACGATGAACTCGTGTTCGACCCACTCGATCGTCTCGACGACCGACTTCAGGGTCTTCGGCCCGGCCTTCAACTCGACGTCGAAGACCGACCCGACGCCGCTGGTGACCTCGGTCTGCGGCGCGAACTTGTGCACCCCGAACATGTATTCGGGGACGTTGGTGTAGTCGTTGATGTACTCGAACACCGCAGCGCGCGGCACGGAAATCTGGGACGAATGCCTGACAACGCCCATGACGGACCCCTCCTGTCGGTTCGCCGAGGCGCACGGCACGTGCGCCTCGCCACGCGCCACACTACGCACTGAGACAATGGCCGACGGCATGTACCCCGTCACGGCCTTCGGTCTCCGCCATCCGAGCCATAATGACGTATGCGATCGCGAGGCAAGATCATCGAGGCAACGCTCGACCTGATCTCCACCGAGGGCTTCGCAGCCGCCAGCATCGCTGCGGTCGCCGCGAAGGCCGGAGTGTCCCGGCAGACGGTGTACTCGATCTTCGGTTCCCGCGAGGACATGGTGTCCCAGGCCATGGGTGAACTCGCCATCTCCGCCATGCGCGAGATCCACGATCGACTCGAGGGCATCACCGACTTCGGTGACTTCCTGATCGAGTTCATCATCGCGGGTCGTTCGATGGCCATCGCCGACCCGGCCCTGTCGGTGTTGCTGAACTCGCAGGAGAGTCACCCGTTCTTCGACGAGGGGGCGATGGCGCGCACCCGGGAGGTGGCTGCGGAGATCCTGCGACCGGCCGTCACCGACAAACCCGAGTACCGACCGCACTTCGCCGACATCGTCGACATGACCGCACTGTTGAGCGTCTCACTCGTCGCCGTCGACGACGGCCACCGCTCCGACGACGAACTGCGGGCGTTCCTCGGTCGCTGGCTTCGGCCCGCACTCGATGCGATGGCCCGCCCCTCAGATGGCTGATCCGACGTCGTTGGCGACGATGCGGTCCAGCGCCCGCTCGGCGATGGCCGCGATCGTCATCGACGGGTTGCACGCCGCGGAGTTACCCGGCATGAGCGCGCCGTCGACCACATAGAGGCCCCGCTGTCCCAGGACGCGTCCGTCGAGGTCACAGACCGACCCCATGTTCGCGCCGCCCACCGGATGCCACGTCGACGGCACGATCGCGTTGGTGTCGACGAGTGTCGATCCGGGACCGGCAATCCGGGTGGCGGCCGGATGCAGGTGGCGGGTCTGGATCGAAGCATCGCCCTCGTGCGGCCATCGGAGTACCGCCTGGTGTCGCGCTGCGTCATAGACGAAGTGACCGCGAGCGTTGCTCACCCCGTACCCGACCATCATCGTGCTGTGCGCATCCACCGGTAGCGGCGGGATGGAGGCCTGGATGAGGGTGAAGGCGTTCGCGGGATCGGACCAGTTGGGACTGCCGTAGACCACCGGACCACCTTGCGTGGCACCGAAATCCGAGGTCGGGCTGTTCCAGATGTAGATCCGGTCGGCGTTGGTCCCCCACCCCTGCCCCAACGTGTCGGGTAGGTCGCCGATGGCATCGGTCGCCCTGGCGCGCATCAACATTCGCGTGGTGTTCATGCTTCCGGCGGCCAGGATCAGCGCGCCGGTCGTCAACACCTTGGTCTCCAGGACGCGTCCGGTCTCGTCGGTGCGGTGCACCTCGACGACCCATCGTCCATCGCGCGCCCTGCGAATGTCGGTGACGTCGTGCAGGGTTCGGACGTCGAGGAGTCCGGTGCGTTCGGCCTGCGCGATGTAGGTGACGTCGACGCTGTGTTTGCCGCCGTTGTTGACGCCGATGGCCCCGCTTCCGTCTGTGTAGGCCGGACGCATCCTTCCGGCCAGTTCGGCGAGGGCGTAGTCCCAGTCGATGGGCATCGGGATCTTCTGCACGGGCAGTCCGGCGCGGCGGGCGTGGGCGGCGAATTCCCGTGCGGCACGATAATTCGGACTCCGGATCAGCGAGTCGGGCGCCACCGCGGCGCCGAGCATTCTGGCGACCCGGGGGTAGTAGATGGTGTCCATCGCACGCCAGTCGATGCCCGCGGGGAAGTGCGAGGTGAACACGGACTCGATCGGCTTGAGCGTCATCCCTTGATACACAAGCGATCCGCCACCGAGCCCGGCCGCGACCATGACGGTCATGTTCTCGTCGCTGATCGACTCGAAGAGTCCGACATAGGGATCGACCGACAGCGGCCTGCCGAACACCTGCGGGGTGGACTGATGCCAGAGGATGCGCTTGTCCGGGTTGGTCGCGTTCGGGAAGGTGGTGGCATTGGGGCCGGTGACCCAGCGCCGACCGCGTTCGAGGAGTGTCACCGGCACACCGGCGGAGGTGAGGCGCAGTGCGGCTACCCCACCGCCGAAACCGGACCCGATCACGACGACGCGATGTTCTTCGCGGGTGACGGGGGTGGTGCGGGTCGGTGCGCCGAAACCGCGGCCGACGCCGGCCGTCGCGGCCACGACACCGGCGGCGCCCGCGGATGCGGCACCGATCAGAAATCCGCGGCGCGAGACCGACGATGTGACGAGTGATGACATCAAAGAAGATCCCCCTCAGGGTCGACGCCCCACACGGGGCTCAACACGGACATGAAAACGACTGCAGGACAGGACAGTACGACGTCGGCGCCGGAACGACCCCCCGACCGCGCCGATCACCGGGACACAACGACCCCAAAACTAGACAACTGCAGTGGTATGTGTCAATAATTGGCGGCACAGTGGTCCACCACACTCATTTGCTCCGACTGTCGCACCCGCCACTCTCCAAGGGGATTCCGTGCGTCTCTGCATGCTTGTCACTCGCCATCAGGCCTGCGCGTCGATGATCGCCGCGACCGTCGTCGCCGCCCTCGTCGGCTGGCCGGCCCACGCCGATCCGGCACCCGCCGCGGTCGCCGTTGCCCAGTGCGGACCCGGTTCCCACCCGGAACCCGGCCTGCAGGGCGATGTTCCTGCCGCCGAACGCGATTCGGGACGCAGCGCGGGCGGCTACTCGTGCAACATCTCCGCGGTCGGCGCATATGCCGGACGAGGCGGCGGAATCACCTCGACGAGCCATGACACCTGCGCCTACATGGGGAGCCTGTTTCCCGGCAGCCTGTTCGGACCGGAAACGGGCGTGCAGGTGATCGACGCGAGCGATCCACGGAATCCGCGTCCGACCCAGCGACTCACCGCGCCCGCCATGCTCGCCGGAACGTGGGAATCCCTCAAGGCCAACCGCACCTCGAAGTTGTTGGTCGGCACCGGGGTGCCCGCCCTCTTCGGCGCGGGTCTTCTCGCCGTGTACGACGTATCCGACTGTGCCGCACCCAGACTCCTCAATCCGGATACCGGGTCGACCTCGATGCCGTTGCCGGTCACCGCGCATGAGGGCGGCTTCTCCCCCGATGGGCGCACCTATTGGGCGTCCGGACTCGGCCCGGGATTCCTCAGCGCCGTCGACCTCACCGACCCCGCACATCCGCACGTGCTCTGGCAGGGCGTCACGGGGCTGTCCACGCACGGCATCGGGGTGAGTGCTGACGGCAATCGTCTGTATCTCGCGAGCAACACCGGCGGGATCAGCGTCTGGGACGTCTCCTCGATCCAGCGTCGTGAGCACCATCCGAGTGCGGTGCGGCTGTCCGAACTCACCTGGAGCGACGGCTGGGCCACCCAGCACGCCATTCCGGTCACCTACGGCGACAAGCCTTTCGCGTTCACGGTCGACGAGGGCGGTTCCGGCGGGGTCAAGGTGATCGACGTCTCCGATCCCCGCAATCCGCGTATCGTCAACCGGCTGAAACTACAGATCAACCTCCGACAGAATCAGGATTCGTCGGTCGCATCGAGTTCGGGCGGCGGCGTCTTCGCCTATGAATCGCACTACTGCGCGGCCGATCGCCCGACGAATCCGACGGCGTTGGCGTGCGGGTGGTTCTCCTCCGGAGTCCGCGTCTTCGATGTCCGTGATCCGTTGCAGGTCCGCGAGATCGCGTACTACAACCCGCCGACACATCCTCGCCACGGCGACGTTCTCACCAACTCGCCACACGCATTGCTCGCCGCGCTCGGGGTACCGCTGCTCAGCGCTCCCGCGATCCTGCACTCCATCGCCGACGGCTCGTTCGATCCCGATCAGGCCATCAGCCCACGCATCGGTTCGACGACGGCCGACCAGTCCACCGACTGGTGCGCCTCACCGCCGGAGTGGCGCGGACGTGAACTGTGGGTTACCTGTTCGGACAGCGGTTTTCAGGTTCTCCGGCTCGCCGACGGCGTGTATTCGCCACCGGCGGATCAACAGTCGACGGTGGGATCATGATCCTGCCCCGACCCCGGCCGAGTGCTGTGGTGGTGGTGATTGCCCTCCTCGTGGCGACCATCGTCGGATACACCCTCCGCCTCTGGGTCGAGCATCCACCCATCGCGAGCGCCGCGCCGCTGACATCGGTGGAAACGGCTTTCCTGCAGGACATGATCGGCCACCACCAGCAGGCTGTCGTCATGGGCAAGTCCGTCGACCGCGACGGCATCGATCCGGGAGTTCGCGCGCTGGCACGTCAGATCTCCGAATCACAGCGATATGAGCTGGGGACCATGATCGGATGGCTGCGATTGACCGGCGCACCGATGCAGAACCCCACCCCCATGACCTGGATGCATGCCGGCCACGACACGACCATGCCGGGTATGGCCATGCCACATACCGCCATGCCTGGGATGGCGACGACCGAACAACTCGATCGCCTGGCCGCCGCGTCGGGGCAAGCGGCCGAGGACCTCTTCCTCACGCTGATGTATCGCCACCATCAGGGCGGCATCGCGATGGCACAGACGGTCGACCCGATGGTGAGTCACGGGGCGGTGCGTCAGACGGTGCGGGACATGATCAGCACTCAGTCGTCCGAGGTGGGACTGATCGGCGTGATGCTCGAACAGCGCTCGGCCACCAGGCCGGTCGGGTGAATCCAGCGCATCCCCGGAATGCTCATGCCGCCGCAATCGCGGTGCGCGCCTCGTCGATCTCGCCACGGCAGAACTGGGCGTCGACCTGGTCGTCGACACGATCGAGAGCGTCGTGGATGAGCTCGAGATGCGACAGCACTGCGGCGCGGACATCGGGTTCGACCGCCGCGACACCGAGCCGACGGGCCAGAAGGATCGCCGCGGTCATCGCGATCGGATGGCCGATCGCATACGTGCGCACAGCCCCGAACACGTCGTCGATCAGCTCGGTCAGCGGCAGCCGGGTCACCACCAGCCGCAAGGTCCCGTCGTCGCCGCGCCGACCCAGTTGCGGTGCGCGGCGTCGGGCCAACGGCACCAACGACGCCGCGAGTTCATTGAGGGCGTTGTGTGCGGTGTAGGGATCGTTGGTTCCCGGCGACAGCGCCCGCACCGCCATCTCGGTGAGCTGCTGCACCGCGAATTGGATGTCCTGGTACGGGGTTCGCGTCTCGCCCAGATGGACGTGGCGGCACACGTCCGCGCTCACGCTCTGCCGATCATCGGTTCCGTGCAGCGTCGCCAGGCGGTCACCGTCGATGACGTGATCGCCGGGACGCACACGGAGGACGATGAGACAGTCCGACTTCTCGGCCTCGTCGAGCAGACCGTCCTCGTCGATTCCGATGACGAATCCCGAGGTCCGCGAGTCCACCGCGCTACCGCCGTCGGGCGCCGGAGCCGGGCACGACTCTTCCGGTTCGGACTCGGGGTACTGGGTGCGCACAACGGCATCCAGCTCGCTGCGTACGCGCGCCGAGAGCGTCGACACCTGGATCGAGCGGGCGATGTGATTGATGAAGTACACCAGGACGATCACATCGATGATCGCGAGGAGTACCGCGACGTTGATGGCGATGTCGGGCACGAACTCCTCGCCGACCTCGCTGCCACCCCGAATCGCGCGGAGCACCATCAGCGAGTACAGGAACGTTGCACCGAACATTCCCAGGACGAACTGGTTTCCGCGATCGTTCATGAAGTTGCGCACGAGCCGCGGGCCGTACGTCGAACTGGCGGTGGCCAATACCGAGATGGTGATCGAGAACGAGGTGGCCGCCACCGCCAGCATCGACCCGCCGATCGCGCCCAGGATGTCGCGGCCACCGCTGACCCCGACCTGATAGAGGAGTGCACCCTCTCCACCCGAGCCGGCCGACCCCACCTTCCGGTCGACGGCAACGAGGATCTGAGCCAGTGCGATCCCGGCGATTCCGAGCAACATCGGCACGAGCCAGAAGGCGTCACGCAGTTGCGCCAGACGTAGCCTGCCCACAGACACTCCCCCTGCTCTCATTCCCCCAGTGTCATCGAAATCTTGCGCAACAGTTCGGCGAGCACGCCTCGCTCCGCACCGCTGAGCGCCGACAACACGCGCCGGTCATCCTCCAGCCGCCGCGGAATCTCCTCGTCGACGAGGCGTCGTCCCTCGTCGGTCGCCACGAGCAGCACCACCCGCCCGTCCCGATCGGACTTGCGACGTTCGAGCAGGCCCCGGCGAGAAAGACTGTCACTGATCTTGGTGACCGACGCCCCGCTGAGCATCGTCGTCGACACGACCTCGCTGGCCCGCAACGGACGGGTGGCGCGGACGAGGGCGCCGAGGACGTCGAACTCCGAGCGGCCGATCCCGTGTGCCTCGAGGTTGCGGTCGAGCTGGGCGCTGGTCACCGACGCGATCCGCTGCACCCGCCCGAGGATCCCGATCGGCGAGACATCCAGATCGGGGTAGGCCGCCGCCCACTCACCCATGATGCGATCCACCAGGTCCGGCGGGCGCGCGGCGTCTTCGGTCACCTCGTCATCGTAGTGACCATCACATATTTCACTAGTAAAATAGTGATAAAGTAATTCTATGACGTCCGCTGTTCATCCCATGCCCAACGCCGTGCCCCACCGCCGCGCCGCCCTCCGGCACGCGGTGAGCACTCAAGCGTGGCGCGATGCGATGCACATCGACCTGAGCCGCGCGGGTGTGGCCGCCCCGATCCGAGTCGGGATCGCCGTCGGGGTCGTCCTGATCGCCGGCGGAGCGCTCGGGCACCGCGACGTCGCCGGCCTCGCCGCACTCGGTGCGCTGGTCTCGGCGTTCTGCCGGCCGGACCCCTACCCCGTGCGCGCGACCCGCCTGGTGGCACTCGGTGTCGCGATCACCGGGGCCATCGCCGTGGGTGCGACGCTCGGCGCGTCATCGGCACCCCTGGCGGTGGAGATCGTCGTCATCTCCCTGCTGGCCGGTGTCGCGTCCTATCTGGTCTCGGCGCTGCACATCGTCGGTCCGGGTGCGGTCATCCTGGTGTTCGCGGCGGCGGGCGCCGCCGGCTTCGCCCACGATGCCGCCGACGTGGGACGTGCGGTCACCGCCACCGCGGTCGGTGCGGTCATCGGGATCGCGGCGGCGTTGGCGCCCTGGTTGTTGCGGTCGGGCCCCTCCACCACCGCGCCCGACTCGGCCACGCGCGAATCCCTGTGGCGCACCCTGGTCGGCGGCCGTTCCGCCGCCGGGCACCGTCACCTGCTGGTGATCGCCGGGCGGATGGCGGCGGCATCGGCCATCGCCGCGACGATCGCGGCCGGCGTCGGACTGGCGCATCCGATGTGGGCGGCGATGGGGGCGATCGCGGCGATGCAGGGGGTCACGTATCACCACACGGTGAGCCGCGGATATGCCCGACTCCTCGGCAATGTGGCCGGTGCCGTGATCGCGGCCGCATTGCTGGCATTGCCGCTGGGATACTGGGGTGCGGTCGCCGCGATCATCGTGTTCCAGACCCTCGCGGAGATCTTCTCCACGGTGAACTACGCGCTGTGTTCGACCGCGGTGACACCGATGGCGCTGCTGCTGACCGGCCTGGGTGCCGCACTCTCGCCACAGATGGCACTCGACCGCGTCGGCGACACGGTGATCGGCATCGTGCTCGGCATCGTCGTCGCGGCCGTCACCATCAGGCCGGCCGACGTGATTCGTCCAGCCACGTGAACTGAGTTTTCACGGGCGTCACATTCACGCAACGATGCGGGTACCTGCCACTCATAGCGTCGTATCGCTCGACCAACGTCCCGGTCAATGTGATCAGCGCACCGTCAAGCGCCCACGCGCCGGGGACCCACACCCCAGGAGTATTGAATGAGTGGCAGCATGTCGCGCCGTCAGGCCATCGAGGCCGTGACCACCTACGAGATGGATACCGAAGGCTTCGATGAGCCGTTGGCCGGCACTTTCGGGCGCAACGTCTTCAGCCTGTCGGTGATGAAGTCTCGTCTCCCCAAGCACGTGTTCAAGGCCGTTGCGGCCACCATCGACAAGGGCGCACCGCTCGATCCGACCCTGGCCGACTACGTCGCCTCCGCGATGAAGGACTGGGCCATGGAGAAGGGGGCGTCGCACTACGCCCACGTCTTCTACCCGCTGACCGGCTTCACGGCCGAGAAGCACGACTCCTTCCTCGAGCCCGACGGCGCGGACGGTTCGCTGGCCGAGTTCCAGGGCAAGACGCTGCTGCAGGGTGAGCCCGACGCGTCGTCGTTCCCCAACGGCGGCCTGCGCGGCACCTTCGAGGCACGCGGCTACACCGGCTGGGACGTCACCAGCCCCGCCTACATCCTGGAGAACAAGAACGGGAACACCCTGTGCATCCCGACGATCTTCATCTCGTGGACCGGTGAGGCCCTCGACAAGAAGACGCCGCTGCTGCGCAGCCAGCAGGCGATGAGCAAGCAGGCCATGCGTCTGCTCAAGCTCTTCGGCCACGACGACGTCGACACCGTGGTGTCCTTCGCCGGTCCCGAGCAGGAGTACTTCCTGATCGATCGCCACTTCTACTTCGCGCGGCCGGACCTGATGACCACCAACCGCACCCTGTTCGGCGCCAAGCCGTCCAAGGGCCAGGAGTTCGACGACCACTACTTCGGCGCGATCCCCGACCGCGTGCTGGCCTTCATGATCGAGCTGGACCGGGAGCTGTTCAAGCTCGCCATCCCGTCGAAGACCCGCCACAACGAGGTCGCCCCGGGGCAGTTCGAGATCGCCCCGGTCTTCGAGCGGTCCAACATCTCCCACGATCACCAGCAGCTCATGATGACGACCATCAAGAAGGTCGCCGAGCGCTACGGCATGGTGGCGTTGCTGCACGAGAAGCCCTTCGCCGGCGTCAACGGTTCGGGCAAGCACGTCAACTTCTCGCTGGGCAACTCCAACCAGGGCAATCTGCTCCTGCCGGGTGACACCCCGCACGACAACGTGCAGTTCCTGGTGTTCTGCGCCGCCATCATCCGCGGTGTGCACAAGTACAGCGGCCTGCTGCGCAGCTCGATCGCCTCGGCCTCCAACGATCACCGTCTCGGTGCCAACGAGGCCCCGCCGGCGATCATCTCGATCTTCCTCGGCGAGCAGCTGGCCGACGTGTTCGATCAGATCGCCAAGGGTGGTGCCAAGGAGAGCAAGCAGGCCGGCGTCATCGAGCTCGGTGTCGACACCCTGCCGCCGCTCAAGGCCGATGCCGGCGACCGCAACCGCACCAGCCCGTTCGCCTTCACCGGCAACCGCTTCGAGTTCCGTGCACCCGGCTCCAACCAGTCGATCGCCGACCCGATGATCGCGATCAACGCGATCCTGGCCGAGTCGCTCGACTACGTCTGCACCTACCTGGAGAAGGCGATCGGAGACGGCGCCGAGTTCAACGACGCCGTGCAGAAGCTGCTCGAGGAGATCATCACCGAGCACGGCAAGGTGGTCTTCAACGGCGACGGATACTCCGACGCCTGGCAGGAAGAGGCGCAGGCCCGCGGTCTGCTCAACCTGCGCACCACCGTCGACGCAATGGCCCAGCTCGACGAGCCGGCGAACATCGAACTGCTGAGCAAGTACGGCATCCTCTCCGATCGGGAACTCAAGGCGCGCAAGGACGTCGTCCTCGAGCAGTACGCGCTGGCACTGCTGGTGGAGGCCAAGGAGACCCTGGAGATCGCCAAGACCCTCATCCTGCCCGCCGCCACGCGGTACATGGGTGAGCTCGCGAGCACCGCGGCCAGCCTGAAGGCCGCCGGCATCGACATGGAGACCCCCGCGTTGAACACCATGACCACCTCGGTCAAGGCGCTCAACAAGGTGATGGACGCCCTCGAGGAGGCCATCGACGGATTCCACGGCGAGGGTGTCGAGGAGGAGTCGGAGTACGCGCTGAAGTCGCTGATCCCGGCGATGACCGCGGTCCGTGAGGTCGCCGACAAGCTCGAGACCGTCGTCGCCGACGATCTGTGGCCGCTGCCCACCTACAACGAGATGCTCACCATCCTCTGAGTCGCACACCCTCTGAGTCGCACCACCTCTGGGCCACTCTGCAGCCCCAGACGGCGTCCGCCGGGATCTCTCCCCGGCGGACGCCGCTCTTTTGTCTGTGCGGACAGTATCTTTGTCGACATGGACAAAGGCGGGATCGGCTTGGGGCAGTTGGTACTCGCACTCGACCGCACCCTGGTGTCGCTGGATGCGGCGCCCCGCGGCCTCGATGTCCCCATCGACTCCGTCTCGTTGCTCGATCCCGACGATCTCCATCTCCCGTTGCGGGCCTCGACCCGCTCCGCCGACCTGTTCCTGTTGGTCGGGGCCACACCGGAGGCCGTGACCGCCTGGCTGTCGACCTATGACAGCGCCCGCCCGGCCGCGGTGATGATCAAGTCCCCCACCCCGGAGCTCACCGCGCATCTGACCGATCTCGGTGTCGCCGTGGTTTCCGTGGACCCGCACGCACGGTGGGAGCGCATCTACAACCTGGTGACGCATGTGGTCGGGGCCGCGGCCGCACCATCAGCCGACGCCGAATCCATGCGGTCGGGCACCGTCGGCGATCTGTTCGACCTCGCCGCCGAGGTCGCCCGCCGCACCCACGGGCTGGTGAGCATCGAGGACGATCATTCCCACGTCCTGGCCTACAGCAGCGCCGGGGACGAGGCCGACGAACTCCGGCGATTGTCCATCCTGGGACGCGAGGGGCCGCCGGAGATGCTTGCGTGGCTTCGGCAATGGGGTGTGATGGATGCGCTGCGCACCACCACCGAGGTGGTCTCCGTCGACGAACGGGCGGACCTCGGACTGCGCCCACGACTCGCGGTCGGCATCCGCGCCCCGCACGAGGACCCGATCCGCGGAGAACACCTGGGCACCATGTGGATTCAGCAGGGACGTGAGCCGCTGTCCGACGACGCCGCCGAGGTGCTGACCGGTGCCGCCGCCGTGGCCGCCCGGATCATCGTCCGACGCCGCAACGCCGGAACCGGACACGACGAATTGGTGCGGCGCCTCCTCGGGGCGCGCGGCGATGTCGTCGATGTTCCGTATCTCTGTGCGCAACTGGGCATCTCGCCGTCTTCGGGTGTGATTGTCGTGGCGTTTGACGGATTGTCCGGAGCCGAGACCGATGCGGCGGCCCCCCTCTCGGCGGCGGGCGTGGTGTCGGCACTGACCCTGCATGCCAGCGCATTCAGTCCACTGTCGGTCACCACGACGCTGGCCGGCCGCGCCTATGTCGTACTCCCCGGTGCCGCGTTGGACGCCACCGTCGACTGGGCCACCTCGGCCGTCACCGCTGCGCGCCGGCAGTTCGGAGTCGATGCCCGTGCGGTGATCGCGGGACCGGGTCCGGAGGTCGCGAGCGTGCCGAACCTCCGCGGCCAGGCCGACCGGGTACTCGACGCCGCGCACCGCGAAGCCGGTCTGATCCAGGCCGTGACGACGGTCGGCGAGTCGAAAACCGGTGTGCTGCTCGGTGAGATCATCGCCCTCATCGAATCGAATCCGGAACTGATCGACTCCCGGGTGATCGATCTCGCCGAGCGCGATCGCCGATCGGGTGGCGACCTGACGATCTCACTTCGGGCATACCTCGACCATTTCGGCGACGTCCGCGCCGCCGCAGACGCACTCCACGTGCACCCCAACACGCTGCGCTACCGCATCCGACGCATCCAGGAACTCACCGGAATGGACCTCGACGATCCCGCCACCCGATTGGTGGTCGCCCTGACCCTCCGCGCGAGCATGGCGTCAGGGTGACTACTCGACTGCGCCGCGTTCCCGGGCTTCGCGGTGTTCTTGCGCTTCGCGGCGGCGTTTGTTGCGTTCGCGTTCCTGGCGTCGGCGGGCGTGTTTGGCCTCCACCCGACTCATGCGTCGGGTGGGTTGCAGAATGCGCGCCGACTCGGCAGGTGCTGCCTCGCCCGGGGCCGGCGTGGGTGGTGCCCGGAACCGGATGCGCGCCAACCCGGGAAACAGGTCTTCGAGGGTGAACGGATTACCGAGAATCACCATGCCCTCGGGAGTGAGGAACTCCGTGCGCAACCGACCGTCGGCGTCGCGGTACTGCTCATCGAGCCAGCCCGCCCCGAATGTCTTGAGCAGGTGCGCAAACCGTGACTTCGCATTCAGGTTGTCCGGCACCGTCGCACCACCCGCACCGGGGTTGCGGTGATCGAACTCGGCGACGTGATCGACCTCGGCGCTCATCGCCGAGCGATCCTCACCCGGGGTGACCGTCCACCCGTCACGGATCCGTACGAACCGATCCAGCACCGACGACGGCCGATACGGATTCCCCGGCGCGGTCGCCGACACCTCGATACCGCCATCGGGACCGACCACCGCATGCGGCCCGATCAGCCGCCGCACCACCGCATCGGGCCGGGTGATCAACCCGAACGCCTGTACATCCGAGACCACACCCTGCCCGAAGATGAACGCCGCAGAACCAGCAGACGCAGGCGTATCGCCGGTATCTGACTGCGCGGCAGCTACATTCGCGTCGCTTGCCGCAGCACCGCCGACGAGGTCACCGTCAACAGTGGATGGCTCAGTGGTGGACGGCTCGGCGGTGGATTCGGCTGGTTCACCGTCGGCGACGCACTGCTGCACCCCACGACCCGACCCGGATGCACCCTCGGTGAACACGTCCTCGGCATCAACGGCCACGGAATCAGCCTGCGCCGCTGCGCGTTCAGCCGCTGCAGCCCGCTCTTGCGCCGCGGCCCGCTCGGCCGCCGCGGCTTCTTCGGCCGCCGCATAGGTGCGCTCATCACACACCACATGCACCATCACCGCCGCCGCAGCCGGCGGCACCGTCCCCGCCTCCGGAATCACCGCCGGACACTCCTCACGACCGCACAAGCACTCGAACGCCGTCCCCGACAACAACGCGAAACACGCATCCGAACACCGCTGCCGCCGCGTCCGCGGATCCTCGGCACACACCGCATCAGCCAACCGAGAAATCCCCGCCATCGCGATCGCCACATTCTCCGCGGTCATCGTCGCCGTGATCGAGGCCATCCCATCCGGACGCGGCCGAGCGATCACCGACCGCTTGTCACCGGCACGCCGACACCGCTCCCGCACCGCATCCGGATCATGACGGAACACGATCCGATCCACCATCGTCGCCAACTGCGCCCGCGACCACGCCCCACCATGCCGCGCCAACTCCTCGGCCACCTCGGCATCGACCGCCGCCGCCGTGTCGCACCCGTCGAGCAACTCGGTGCACGCCACCACCACCGGCACCAACTCCGGCACGATCCGACCCTGCCGCAACTGCTCGAACACCTTCGGCACCCGCTCATGCATCACATCGGCATGCTCCACCAGCACCTCCGCCGCCCGCTGCGAGATGCTCAGCAACTGCCCGACCCGCGCACCGATCAACGCCGTGGTATCCGCCAACAGAAAGTCATGAACCTCATCGGCCGGACGTAACCGCCGCACCCGCTGCGCGATCTCCCGCACCGCCACGTACCTGTGATAAGCGAGATAGCAGGCGCCGCGCTGCAGCGTGATCAGCTGCCCCGACCAACCGTTCACCGCCTCATCACTGACGCCGATCACCGGACCCGTCGGCGTATCATCACCATCGGCACGGTACGAGGCGATCACCTCGGCCACCACATCATCACTGACGAACTCGTCGAGCAACGCCGGCCACAACGACTCCCCCAACCAGAAATCCGCGGCCGACCACCGCCGACCCGTCCCCTCGCTCATCGCCTCGGTCATGCGGTGCCACCCCCTCGGACATCTCAACACGAATACATGTGTGTTCGCGGTCATGTTCTATTATACCGAGCCCACCGACAGAACCGCTCTGGGCGGCGTCCAATGCTCGATCACATATTCGAATATCCGCGTTCACGGGCGTCCACTGGACATTTTGGCCAATTAGACAATACTCAACGACTACTTTCGTCCGATCATCCATCGACTGTGGACACGCGGACACGTGAAATGGCTCCATGGACGCCATCACCACACCCCCACGCCCGGCAAATGAGCCGGTACACACCTACGCCCCGGGCACGCCGGAACGAGGCAGAATCGTCGCCGAACTCGACCGCCGGTCGCAGGCAAGCCCCGTCGAACTCCCCCACGTCATCGGCGGGGCCACGCGCAGCGGGTCGGGTGACCGCACCCCGGTCGTCCAGCCCCACGCTCGCCGCGAGGTCCTCGCCACCATCGCGAATGCCACCCACGATGACGCCCGCGACGCCGTCGACGCCGCACTCACGGCCGCCCGGGACTGGGCTCGCACCAGCTTCGACGACCGCGCCGCGGTCTTGTTGCGCGCCGCAGATCTCCTCTCCGGCCCGTGGCGCGAACGCATCGCCGCGGCCACCATGCTCGGTCAGTCGAAGACCGTGCAGCAGGCCGAGATCGACGCACCGTGTGAACTGGTCGACTTCTGGCGCTTCAACGTCGCCTTCGCCCGCGAGATCCTGGCCGAGCAGCCGGTCTCCTCACCGGGTGTGTGGAATCGCCTCGACCATCGCCCCCTCGACGGCTTCGTCTACGCGATCACCCCGTTCAACTTCACCGCCATCGCCGGCAACCTGCCCACCGCACCGATACTGATGGGCAACACGGTGGTGTGGAAGCCGTCCCCGACGCAGGCATACTCCGCCCACCTCACCATGCAGCTACTCGAGGCCGCCGGACTGCCGGCCGGGGTCATCAACCTGGTACACGGCGACGGCATCGCGGTATCCGATGTGGCACTGGCCGATCCGAACCTCGCCGGCATCCACTTCACCGGATCCACGGCCACCTTCCAACATCTGTGGCGCGAGGTCGGCACCAATATCGACACCTACCGCAACTATCCGCGTCTCGTCGGCGAGACCGGCGGCAAGGACTTCATCGTCGCCCATTCGTCGGCCGACCCGGACGTGTTGCGCACCGCCATGATTCGTGGCGCCTTCGAATACCAGGGGCAAAAGTGCTCGGCCGCCTCGCGTGCGTACATCCCGCGTTCCGTGTGGGCGCAGATGGGTGACGACTTCCTCACCGAGGCAGCCGAACTCACCTACGGCGACGTCCGCGACCTGAGCAACTTCGGTGGCGCGGTCATCGACCGCCGGGCCTTCGACAAGCACGTGGCGGCCATCGATCGGGCCAAGACCGCGCCCACGATGACAGTCGCCGTCGGCGGCCAGTGCGACGACTCCGAGGGATTCTTCGTCCGCCCCACCGTCCTGCTCGGTGACGACCCCACCGACGAGGCGTTCACCACCGAATACTTCGGACCTATTCTGTCGGTGCACGTCTACGACGACGCCGACTTCGAGAAGACGCTGCGGGCAGTCGATTCCAGTGCCCGGTACGCTCTCACCGGATCGATCATCGCCACCGACGTCGCCGCCGTGGCCACCGCGTCGGATGTGCTGCGCAACGCCGCGGGCAACTTCTACATCAACGACAAGCCCACCGGGGCCGTCGTCGGCCAGCAACCGTTCGGTGGCGGACGTGCATCCGGCACCAACGACAAGGCCGGCTCGAAGGCCAACCTGATGCGCTGGACCTCCACCCGCACCATCAAGGAAACCTTTGTCCCACCAACCGAATCCGGCTATCCGCACATGCGGTCCGAGTGACTTGGAGCATCCATGAGTACCCTCTTCGACTCCATCCTGCGGCCGGTCATCATGAAGGCCGCGGCAAGCGACCGCATCAAGGAGACCTCGCAACGCCTACCGGTCACCGAGCGGGTGGTCAACCGATTCGTGCCCGGCGAAACCCTCCCCGAGGTGGAGGCCGCCATCCGCCGCTCCCTCGACGACGGCCTGTCGGTCACCATCGACTTTCTCGGCGAGGACACCACCGATGAGGCGCAGGCCACCGCCACCGTCGACGCGTACCTTTCTCTGCTGCAGATGATGTCACGAATGCCACATGAACACGGCCAACTGGAGGTGTCGCTCAAACTGACCGCCCTGGGGCAGTCGTTGCCGCAGCACGGCGCCAAGATCGCCGAGGAGAACGCACACACCATCTGCGCGGCCGCGGCACGCAGCGACGTCCTGGTCACCATCGACGCGGAAGATCACACCACCGTCGACGAACGCCTACAGATCGTGCGGTCGTTGCGGCATGAGTTTGCCGACCTCGGCACCGTGCTGCAGGCGTATCTGCGCCGCACCGAGGATGACTGCACCGAGTTCGCGGCGTCGGGAGCGCGAATCCGGTTGTGCAAGGGCGCATATGCCGAACCAGCGTCGGTGGCCTACCCGGAGCGTTCACAGATCGACGAGGCGTACCTGCGGTGCCTGCGAATCCTGATGAAGGGCAACGGGTATCCGATGGTGGCCAGCCACGATCCGACGATCATCGAAGCCGCGCAACCAATGGCCGCGGAGTTCGGGCGGGCACCCGGATCCTGGGAACACCAGATGCTCTACGGCATCCGCACCGACGAGCAGCGACGCCTCGCCGCCGACGGCGCGGGCGTGCGTGTGTACATCCCGTACGGCCAGGAGTGGTACGGCTACTTCGTGCGGCGCCTGGCCGAGAAGCCGGCGAACCTGGGGTTCTTCCTGCGCGCTTTGGCCGGTTGACCGCAGGAGCGGTGCTCGTTCTGGCCTTCGCCTTCAGCACGGTCCGGACGCGCGCGACCTCACGCCGAGACGGCGGGCTCGCCTACGCCAGAGGTTGCGCACGCCGCACCTGATCCGCCGCCCGTGCGGGATCGAGTGCGACGTCACAGCCGATGACGGCCGAACCGAGTTGCAACACACCGGATGTGAGCGGTTGCGCCCGCAGGCCACCGCGCCCGATCAGCGCCTTACGCACGCCGTCGCCGGCGGTGGTGTCCATCCACGCACACGGGTGCGCCGGCCGTCCACCCCGGAACCGAATGGGCCCGTCACCGGAGTCGATGGTGAATTCCTGCCCCCGCAGCGGATCGAGTTCGAGTCCGCGAACGACGATGTTGCGGCGGGCCAGTATCGGGTCGGCGGCACCGGCCGCCGCCTGCCACGCCTCGATCGCCAGAAAGGTGACCGCGGCCTCGGTGTGCGCGCGGACACCGAAGAATCGGTCGCCGACAATACCCTTGTCGGCGACGATCTCCACCGACTCGGGTGTCTCGGTGTCGACGTCGTCGGCCGGACCATCCTTCGGCCGACCGAAGTACGCGTGCCGCGGTGAACGCAGCAACGTCACGATCTCGAAGCGATACTCCACCGCCCCAGCGTAGTGGCTATCCGCGGTCGGCTGGTGCGAGGTAGTGCAGCCCGCGAAACCGCGCACTGCTCGCGAACACCTCGGGATCGAGGTCGGTACCGCGGTGCTTGGCCATCCGAAGCGCCAGCCGCAGAAGCATCTTGATGTCGCGCGGGGTGATGTCGGGGAAGCCGCCGACCAGATCGTCGAGCAGGCTCTCCTCGAGCGTCACGTCATTGCCCGCCGCCAGGATCTGCCACACCTGACGGGCATCCTTCGGGCCGGGTGGCTGATACTCGATGACGGCCGCGCAGCGGGCCAGGATGGCCTCGTCGACACCGTCGATACGGTTGGTGGTCAGGAACAGCAGGCCGTCGAAATACTCCAGTGTGCGCAGGAATTCGGCGACGATCGCATTCTGCGAGAGATCCAGGCCGCGTTCCATGACGAACACGTCGGCCTCGTCGAGCAGTAGCACCGCATCCCAGCGCTTGGCGCGGTCGAAGATGACCTCGAGGTTCTTGCGGACCAACTCGGCGGTGATGCCGAGCGAGCCGGAGTGGATGGAGTAGAGCGGTCGGCCGGTGACCTCGGCGTAGACCTCGGCGGTCAGCGTCTTGCCCACGCCGGGACGGCCTTTCGCCAGGATCACATTGCCCGCCGACTTGCCGTCGATGATGTCGCCGGTGAACACCGAGATGTCGGTGGTGAGGATGTTGAGCAGCTCCCGCTGGTCGTCGGGCAGCACCAGCTTGTCCTGCAGGTGGGCGTCGTAGACGTATTCGGTCAGGTCGCCGGTGTTGACGTCGAGGAAGTCCTGGGCGCCGAGATCGAAGACCCGCACGGCGGTGATCACCGGCACCGGCCCGTAGGAGTCACCGTCAAAGAGGATGGACGGTGCCACCATGCGCAGCGACGCGATCTCCCCTGGCGCCACATCGTGGACCACCTTGCGGTTCTCCCGCATGTTCGGGGAGCGGTAGTCGTCGGTGCGGATGACCCGCCCGGTGAACCGGTACTGCCGCCCGAATCCGTCGTCGATGATCGACTGGTAGCGCGCACGCCGGGACTCGTACTCCGCCTTCAGTTCTCCGGTTTCCTTGTACGCGCCGCCGGCGACGAGGACATCGCCCGGCGACTTACCGACGACCTCGGTCTCCTCGAAGTACAGCACGCGTGGCTTGCGCGACGGGCGCTTGACGGTGGCGTTGTCGGCCTCCATCGTGAACTTGATCCGCGGACCATGCGTGCGGTCGGCGTGTTCGAGGGTGAGATCCATGACCAGATACGGATGCAGGTACCCGTCGGATTCCCGGACGTAGAGCCACCCGTCGATGAGGTTGTGCCGCAAGAACTCCCGCATGATCTCGACGGCGGCGTCGATGTGCGGGATCGCCGGGAAACTCCCCGACCGAGCCGAGGCGATGGCGGTGACCGCGCGAGCGAAGGACTCCGCGCCCGCCGACGACGCCGTGGCCACGAGATCGGCCAGGGCGGCGTCGGTCAGGTCGCGGTCGGTGATCCCGATCTCGGGTGAACGCCACGACCGCGCCTGCGTGCGGACGGCGGCGAGATCATCCGAGGACGTGCCGGCGACCACCGTGGTGGGTGCGACGAGCATGGGAGTCACCTTTCTCCGGGTGGGGGTTTCGGATCAGGCTTCCGGATCGAGCACGAAGTCGTACTCGGTGACGAAGCCCTCGCCGTTCGGGTTCTCCGTGACGTCGAGCATCAGCTCGGGCTTGACCGCCGAGGCGATGTCGTCGCCGTTGTGCGGGTCGCCGGGGAAGTACAGCTGGCTGGTGATCAGTTCGTAGCCGGGGGCACTCACCTTGAAGTGCAGATGCGCCGGGCGCCACGCGTGCCAGCCGGCCGCGGCGATGAGCTGACCGCAGGCACCGTCGGTCGGGATCATGTATGGCGCGGGACGCAGGGTGTGGATCTCGAAACGGCCGTCCTCGTCGGCGATCCAGGTGGCACGCAGATTCCATTCCGGCAGTCCCGGAGCGAATTGCGAGTAGAAGCCGAGATCGTCGGCGTGCCACAGTTCGAGCTTGGCGCCGGACAGTGGGGTGCCGTCGACGGCGCGCACCTGACCGGAGAAGACCAGCGGGTTGCCCGGCTCGTCGTCGCGCATCGGGATGGTGCCGTTCCACGCCACCTCGGGCGAATCCGGGATGTAGTACGGGCCTTCGATGGTGCCCTTGGAGCCCTCGCGGTGCTCGCTGGCGACCTCCTCGACGGCGTGCTCAATCCAGACATCGAGGAACAGCGGCCATTCGCCATCGGCGCCGACCTTGATCAGCCATGCCTTCAGGGCGTTGTACTCCTCGTAGCTGACCTTGTCCTCCAGGACGATGTCGGTGACGGCTTTGATCACCTTGGAGGCGAGGTGATCCACGCGGGCGGTGTCGACGACGCCGGAACGTCCGGAATGTGCCATCCGCTCGGCGAATTGGGCCGACGCGTTGGCACCGGATTCGGCGGCCTTGGCGGTGACCTCGGCGTCGAAGCTGGTGTCGGTGGTGCTGGTCATGATGGGTACTCCTTTGTGCTGAAACGTGATTGGGCTGTGAACGTCGGGTGCCGGAGGGGTGATCGGGGTGATCAACCCGCGGCGATGTCGGACGGATGGGTGGCCAGCGGGGTCACCGCGATGTCCATGTAGGGGAAGAGTGGGAGGCCGGACAGGATGGCGTGCAGTTCGTCATTGCTCTCGACGTCGAAGATCGAGTAGTTCGAGTACTCACCGACGATCCGCCAGATGTGCGGCCATTTGCCGGATCGCTGCAGATCCTGCGAGTAGGCCTTCTCCCGGGCGACGGTCTGCGCCCGGATATCCGGGTCGAGGTCGTGGGGGATGCGCACATCCATCCGTACGTGGAAAAGCATGTCGTGTCGTTCTCCTATCCGATCCGGTAGCGGCTGAGCTTGTCCGGGTCGATCTCGATGCCGAGGCCGGCGCGGTGGGACGTGTGCAGGTGTCCGTCATGGATCTGCAGGGGTTCGGCGAGCAGGTCGTCGCTCATGTCGAGGAAGTTCGACAGTTCACCGGCGTACCGCGAGGTGAGTTCGAAGGCCGCGCCGAAGGCCAGTGCGCAGGCGGTACCGACCTGACCGTCGATCTGATTGCCCATGACCACCTCGATGCCGAGGCCCTCGGCGAGGTGATGCACGCGCCGCGACCAGGTGAATCCGGTGCGGGCGGTCTTGATGGAGATCGCGGTGGCGCTGCGGCCGAGGATCTCCCGGGTGACGTCTGCCGGGGTGGGCACCGACTCGTCCGCGATGAACGGGACGTCGAGTTGTTCGACGAGCCAACGCCTTCCGACCACGTCGTCGGCGGGGTTGAGTTCCTCGGCGAACAGCAGATCGAGGTCGGCCATCTCCTTCATGGCACGCAACGACTCCGACGCCGACCACCCACGATTGCCGTCGACATAGAGTTCGATCTCGTTGCCGAAACGTTCACGCAGGGCACGCACGACGGCGGTGTCGAGGGATACCGGGCGTCGTCCGACCTTCACCTTGAACGTGGAGATGCCGTAGGTATCACGCATCTTCTCGGCCTCGGCCACCATCTTCGCCGGATCGTCGAACCCGAGCATGTGGCTGACCCGCATGCGGTCGGTGAATCCGCCGAGGAGTTCACTGACCGGAACCTCGAGGGTCTTGCCGAGCGCATCCCAGATCGCCATGTCCACAGCGGCTTTCGCGGTGGGATTGCCGACGGTGCGGTTCAGCCGGGCGACCATGACCTCGCGGTCGTGCAGGGTGAGCCCGACGAGCTGTGGCGCGAACACGGTCTCGATGACGGCGACGATGCCACGTTGGGTCTCGCCGTAGGTGAACGGACGCGGAGGCGCCTCGGCGACACCGACGATGCCTTCGTCGGTGTGCACCCGCACGAGGACGTGCTCGGCGACCGACACCTCGCCGGACGCGAACCGCAAGGGTTTGCGGTACGGGATGGCGAACGGAATCGCCTCGATCTCAGTGATTTTCACGGATTCTCTCCCAGGGCTGTGGAGGACGGCAGGGCGGTGAAGGACGGCGGGGCTGCGGAAGACGGAGTTGCTGCGGAGGACGGAGTTGCTGCGGACATGTCGAAGGCCTCGCCGATCACCCGGGCGACGGACTCGACGACGGGATTGTCGTCACCGGTGTTCCACGCCAGCGCGATCTCGGTGGTTCCCGCATCGGCCAGGTCGCGGATCACCAATCCCGCCAGGGGAAGTGCACGCACCGATGCGGGCAGGACCGCGACGCCGAGGCCGGCCGCGACGAGGGCGAGCAGGACCGGTGTCCCCGAGGCCTCGTGTGCTCGTTGCGGAACGAAGCCGGCCCGGCGGCAGGTGCGGATCGTCGCATCGTTGACCGCGGAGTCGCGACTGTCGTACATGACGAAGGGTTCGTTGCGCAGGTCAGAGGTGGCCACCACCGGTTCGATGGCGAGCCGGTGATCGGAGGCGACCACCAGAACCATGGATTCGACGTCGATGGTGCGCAGTTCGAGACCCTCACCGACCACCGGTGGTCGCAGCACACCGAGATCGATCTCGTGGGCTTCCAGCGCCGCGCACTGCATCGGTGTCAGCAGGTCGGAGACGATGCGCAGTTCCACGTCGGGCAGCGCCGCCTTGACCGCGCGCGCGATTCGCGGCAGGTGGGAGAACGCCGCGATTCCGGTCAGACCGATGCGGACCATCCCGCTGCGGCCGGCCGCGATGCGGCGTACCCCGTCGACCGCGTCGTCGACATCGGAAAGGATGCGGTGCGCCTCGCCCTTGAGGTACTCACCGGCCGGGGTCAGCGAGACCTGCCGGGTGGTGCGGTTGAACAGGGTGGCATCGAGTTCGGACTCCAGTTGGCGGATGGCGTAGGACAAGGCCGGTTGCGCCACATGCAAGGTCGCTGCGGCCTGGCCGAAATGGCAGGTCTCGGCCACCGCTGCGAAGTACCGCAGATGCCGAAGTTCCATGCCCTCACCTCCTCGATCATTCGGTCAGATCACTGGAAGAGGCCCATGTGATCGACGCCACGTATCAATCACGGTAAGACTCTGATCCATACGACACAAGTACCGAGATTCGGGCAATTGATCGTGTATATCGATCAATCGGACACCTGGTCAGGACTCGGGTTAGCCCTAGTGTGATCGCCAACACGTCGTGCCAAAGTCTGAAGTACAGCCCACATAGGAGGTAGTTCATGACTGTCACCGACCGCCCCGACCAGTCGGCGCCGACCATTCCCTCGTCTGCCCCGTCGGAGCACGTCCGCAAGGTGCTCTCCGACGCCGTCATCGATGACCGTCAGGCCGGGGTCTACCGCGCCAACCGACGCATCTTCACCGACGAGGAGATCTTCGAACTCGAGATGCGCCACATCTTCGAGGGCAACTGGATCTACCTCGCCCACGAAAGCCAGGTGGCCAATCCCGGCGACTACTTCACCACCTACATCGGCCGCCAGCCCGTCGTCATCACCCGCTCCAAGGATGGCGAGCTGAACTGCCTGATCAATGCGTGCGCCCACCGCGGGGCGATGATCTGCCGACGCAAGACCGACAACCGGATGACGCTGACCTGCCCCTTCCACGGCTGGACGTTCCGCAACGACGGCACCCTGCTGAAAGTCAAGGATCCTGACGACGCCGGCTACCCGGACACCTTCAACGTCAACGGCTCACACAACCTGACCAAGGTCGCGAAGTTCGGCAACTACCGCGGCTTCCTGTTCGGCAGCCTCAATCCCGACGTCGTCGACCTCGAGGAGCACCTCGGCGACACCCGCGTCGTCATCGACATGCTGGTCGATCAGTCCCCCGAGGGTCTTGAGGTACTGCGCGGTGCCTCCACCTACACCTACGACGGCAACTGGAAGGTGCAGGCCGAGAACGGCGCCGACGGCTATCACGTCACCGCCACCCACTGGAACTACGCCGCCACCACGTCGCGCCGCAACACCGGCGAGTCGAAGAACGACACCAAGGCCCTCGACGCCGGCGGCTGGGGCAAGTCCGGCGGCGGCTACTGGTCGTTCCCGCATGGTCACCTGTGCCTGTGGACGTGGGCCGCCAACCCGCAGGACCGCCCGCTCTGGGACAAGATGGATGACCTGAAGAAGCAGTTCGGCGACGCCAAGGGCGAATTCATGGTGAAGGGTTCGCGCAATCTGTGCCTGTACCCGAATGTCTATCTGATGGACCAGTTCTCGACGCAGATCCGCCACTTCCGGCCCATCGCCCCGGACAAGACCGAGGTCACCATCTACTGCATCGCCCCCAAGGGTGAGAGCGATTCCGCTCGCGCACACCGCATCCGCCAATATGAGGACTTCTTCAACGCCTCCGGCATGGCGACCCCGGACGACCTGGAGGAATTCCGTTCCTGCCAGCTGACCTTCCGCGCGACCGCCGCCCCCTGGAACGACATGAGCCGCGGCGCCGAGCACTGGTTGACCGGACCCGATCCGGTGGCGCAGAGCCTGGGGATGCACGAGATCATCTCGGCCGGGAAGAAGAACGAGGACGAGGGCCTCTACCCCGTGCAGCACGGTTACTGGCTCGACACGATGCGTGCGGCCGTCGAAGCCGAGGACGCCGATCCGGTCTGATCGGTCCGCCCCAGTTCTCCCCAGCCCACCTCCCCAGAAGGGATATCCCCTCATGACCACCGAATCCGTCCCCGCTGCATCCACTCCCACTGCATCCACTCCCACTGCAACCACCACCGACGCGGCCGGCTCAAAGCTGATCACGCAGAACATGATCGAGCAGTTCCTCTACCGCGAGGCGCGCTATCTCGATGACCGCGAGTTCGAGAAATGGCTCGAGTGCTACGCCGACGACGTCGTCTACTGGATGCCGTCGTGGGACGACGACGATCGCCTTGTCGAGAATCCCCAGCGGGACATCTCGCTGATCTACTACCCCAACAAGGGCGGGCTCGAGGATCGCGTCTTCCGCATTCGTACCGAACGGTCGTCTGCCACGTCGATCCCCGAACCGCGGACCAGCCACAACATCAACAACGTGGAGGTCATCGAACGACGCGGCGACCTGGTGGATGTCCGATTCAACTGGCACACCATGTATTTCCGCTATCACACCGTCGACCCCTACTACGGGACGTCCTTCTACACGATCGACTTCTCCGGGGAGTCACCGCTGATCCGGCGCAAGACGATCGTGCTCAAGAACGACTACATTCACCACGTGGTGGATGTCTACCACTTCTGAGCAGGTGAGGCACCCATGACCGTCACCACTGAGAAAGGCTCGGCCACAACGACGTCCGGGCCAAACGGGGCCGGCGCGCCCACCGACAAGCCGACCCATCAGGTCGCATTGACCTTCGAGGACGGCGTCACTCGCTTCATCACCTGCCGCGAGGACCAGACCGTCGCCGACGCATCGTATCGTTCGCGTATCAACATCCCGCTGGACTGCCGTGACGGTGCGTGCGGAACGTGCAAGGCGTTCTGCGAATCCGGCGAGTACGACGGCGGGACCTACATCGAGGATGCGTTGTCGGAGGCCGAATCCGCCGACGGGTACGCCCTGCCCTGCTGCATGAAGCCGCAGTCGGATCTCGTCTTGCAGATCGCCGCGACGTCGGACATCGCCAAGACCGCGGCCGGTGATTTCGCCGGCACCATCGTGAGCCTGGAACGGCTGTCGGAGTCGACCATGCGGGTCGGCATCGAGATCCCCAATCGTGGTGACTTGGCGTTCCTTCCGGGTCAGTACGTCAACATCGCGGTGCCCGGCACCGTCGACGATGACGGGAATCCCCTGCGCCGGTCGTATTCGTTCGCGAATGGTCCGCACGAGGAGCGCCTCATCTTCATGGTGAAGCTGACTCCCGGAGGCGCGATGTCGGAGTACCTGACCGATCGGGCCGCACGCGGCGACGAGATCACCTTCACCGGACCGCACGGCTCGTTCTTCCTGCGTGAGGCCACTCGGCCGGTGTTGTTGCTGGCCGGCGGGACCGGTCTCGCACCGATCTTGTCGATGTTGCGAAAGATGCACGACGACAGCACCTCCCGCAAGGTGCACCTGATCTACGGGGTGTCCACCGACACCGATCTCGTCGCCTTGGACGAGATCGAGTACTTCGCAAGGGAATTGCCCGGATTCACCTGGGATCATTGCGTGTCGGACCCGAAGAGCACCGCGGCCAACAAGGGTTACGTGATGTCGCTCATCACGCCGGAGCATCTCTACGACGGTGATGTCGCCATCTACCTGTGCGGTCCCCCGCCCATGGTGGAATCGGTGCGCTCCCACGTGTCCGACGCCGGGATCGAACCCGTCGGCTTCTACTACGAGAAGTTCGCACTGGCGGTACCGGCGAAGTCCGCCGCCTCCGCGGCGGGCGAGGAGGACGCCGGCATCGTTGCGGCTGCACCTGTCGAGATCACCGACGAAGCGGTGCTCGAGGCCGGCGATGCCCGCGCGATTGCCGGACAGGAAGTGTTGCCGCCGAGCTCGCTTGGGTCGTTGCCGGGTGGCTCCGACCACCTCGACGATGCTGGTGCGATCGGACGCATTGCCGGACAACAGGTCTGGACCGACGGCGGCAACGGAATCGGCCTCGACGCCGACGACGGTGCGATCGTGCCCGTCGGCGGAGCGCGGGCCATCGCCGGACAGACCGTGTTCGCGGATGAGTCGATCGAGCCCGTGGTCGGCGAATCGGCAGCGGTGGCGCCCTCGACTGTGGACGACCCTGTGGCAGAACCTTCTGCGCCGCAGATGGATTCCCCTGCGGCGCCGACGGTCACCGATCAGGGTTACGAGATCGGCGAGGAGCATCCGGGGATCTACGAGTCCGACGCGTTGTTCGAGGCACGCGCCGCACTCGAACTCGGAGCGCTGGAGTTGACCTTCGGCAGACTGACCACCGGCCAACTCGCCGGCTATCAGCTTCTCGCCGAGGCGACCCTCCCCTACGTGAAGGGCGACTCGTTCGTCGATGCGGCCGAGTACACCGAGACCAATGCCGCATTCCACGATTACCTGTTCTCGCTGACCGGAAATGAGCATCTACTCGCCGCGTACACGGCTCTGGGTGTCAAGGGCCGCATGGGTGAGGTGCTGCGGAACGCCACCTGGTGCCACCCGCTGTGCGCGCAGGATCATGTGGATATCGTCGACGCCTTCGCCTCGGGCAACCGGGACAAGGCACGCGGACTCATCGCCGCCCACGCCGACCGGTCGAAGCAGACCATGCGGCGGGCGATGGCCGACGAGATGTCGTCCAAACGGCCCAAGTTCATCACGCCGGGCCGATTCGCCGGCAAGGTCGTCGTGGTGACGGGCGCCGCTCAGGGTATCGGTGCACAGACGGCACGCCGCATCGCCGCCGAAGGCGGCAAGCTGGTGTGCGCCGACCGATCCGACCTCGTCGGCGAGTTGGTCTCCGACGTCACCGAACTCGGTGGCCGGGCCGTGGAGGCCATCGCGGACCTGGAGTCCTATTCCGGTGCCGCATCGGTGGTGACGAAGGCCATCGAGACCTACGGCCGCGTCGATGTGTTGATCAACAATGTCGGTGGCGCGATCAACTTCAAACCGTTCGTCGAGTTCAGCGACGACGAGATCCGCGCCGAGATCGACCGGTCGTTGATGACCACGCTGTACGCCTGCCGCGCGGTTCTGCCGTCGATGGTGGAACACGGCTCGGGCGTCATCGTGAACGTGTCGTCGGCGGCGACCCGCGGTATCAACCGGATTCCGTACTCGGCGGCCAAGGGCGGTATCAACGCGATCACCGCCTCCCTCGCCATGGAGTACGCCGACAACGGGATTCGAGTATGCGCAACCGCGCCGGGTGGCACCGAGGCACCGCCGCGGAGAATCTCCCGCGGCACGCCGACCCCCACCGGAGAGACCGAGCAGCAATGGTTCGACGCCCACATCGAGCAAACCGTCGCCTCGTCACTGATGAAGCGCTACGGCACCCTCGACGAACAGGCCGCGGCCATCTGCTTCCTCGCCTCCGACGAGGCGTCCTACATCACCGGCAGCGTGCTGCCGGTGGCCGGCGGAGACCTGGGATAGTCTGCCACGCTCCATAATTCAATAGCGGCATCACCGCCGGACGGCATACGTCCGGCGGTGATGCCGTCTTGAAGCACCGCCACCCCGCCGACATCCCTCACCCTCACTGACAGCGCTCATCCCTTCGTTGACAGCGCTCTGAATTACGTTGACAGCGCTCTGATTTCCGTTGACAGCGCTTTGATAAGGGTCGAGCCAACCCCTCTCCCGCCGGTCGAGCAGACCTTCCGCGAGTCGAGGGGCCCCAGCCCGCCGGCCGAGCCAACCCCATCCGCCGGCCGAACCGCCCCGGAGCGATAGCCGCCGCGTTGAGTTCCGTCGAAACGGAGGGTCGCGTCCGCCGGGCCGAGCTTGTCGAGGTCAGACCACGCAAGGCAACTCTGTTATGGAACCAGCACCACCACAACAGGTCTCGATGCTCGTCGCTAGCGCTCCTTACACCTCGACCACCGGTGACACCGGTCGAGCCGACCTCATCCCGCCGGTCGAGCCGACCCATCCCGCCGGTCGAGCCGACCCGGAGCGCTAGCGGAGGGTCGTGTCGAGACCAGGTGAGGAGAGGCTGGAACCCCCACCACCACAACATCTCCCACGAACGTGTCGCCCCATACCACACCCCACCGACAAGATAATCGCGCCGACAACACGTTATCCACAGACCAAAAGTTATGCACAGCAACAGGATTCGGAAAGCTGGCCCTTACGCCGACCGCCAACGAGGCGTATTGTGGTGTACATGACATCGGGGGAACTTGACATCACCATCGACTTGTTGTCGGAACTCGACTTCACCACCGGCAGCCTCACCCACGAGGATGCAAAAAGT
>NZ_JBDZDJ010000015.1:0-129658 GCF_040049135.1 Gordonia sp. VNK1
TCCAAGCCCTCTACAGCCTCCGCTGACCCTCACCGTTAAGCCGAGGAATCAGTCACCCACCCCAACCCGCACAACACGACTCGCCGATCCTCGGCTTAACACAGACCCCGGCATAATCACTGTTAACAGGAATTCGGTTTAGCTCCGACGCCGGATCGCAGTACACTGCCATCGTGTTCGGGCAGCGATTGGCCGAGGACGGGATCGCGGCCTCTATCGGCAGCGTCGGGGACAGTTTCGACAATGCCCTGGCCGAATCGGTGAACTCGGACTACAAGAACGAACTGGTCGACAACCAGCCCCTGTTCCATGGAGCTACCGAGCTGTCGCTGGGCACCGCCGAATGGGTGGCGTTCTACAACCGAGAACGGCCACACAGCTACTGCCACGACCTCACCCCCGACCGGGCAGAGCAACTCCACTACGATCGCATGCGCACCCTCAAACCGGAGGAAGCACTCACAACATGAGCTCTCCGGAAACGCCGGGAGGGATCACTGCGCTGTGCGGGCCTCTCCCGTGGCTTCGATAGCGATGCCTAGTCGTATCGAACTCACTCACGGGAGAGACCCATCTTGAAGTCTGACGGAGAACTCATGGACATACTCAATGCCTACGACCTGACGGGGTCGTATCGGGCTGCGGCCGAGTTGTGCGGCTGCAGCCATCACACGGTGAAACGGGCGGTTGACGACCGTGCCGCCGGGCTGGCGCCGGTGGTGCGCCGCGCCCGATTGATCGACGACTACCTGCCTCATATCGAGGGGTGGGTGGTGGATACGAAAGGAAAGATCCGCGCCGACAAGGCACACGAAAAGCTTGTGGCCCTTGGCTATACAGGGAATGAACGTACCACACGGCGTGCGGTCGCGGAAATGAAAGCGCAATGGCGCGTGGGTAATACGCGAGTGCACCGGCCGTGGGTGACCGAACCCGGCCTGTGGGTGCAGTACGACTTCGGCGACGGGCCGGTTGTTGATGGCCGCAAGGTGGTGTTACTGGTGGCGTGGCTGGCGTGGTGCCGCTACCGGGTGGTGATCGCGCTGCACGACCGGACCGCGCCGAGCGTGTTCGCCGGTCTGGATCGGGTGTTCCGCATTCTCGGTGGCGCCCCGTCGTATGTGTTGACCGACAACGAGAAAACGGTCACCACTGGCCATATCGCCGGGGTACCGATCCGCAACCGGCAGGCGGTCAGTTTTGGCCGCTACTACGGCGTCACAGTGCTCACCTGCGAGCCGGCCGACCCGGCCACCAAGGGCGGGGTGGAGAACGCGGTGAAACTGGCCAAGGCCGATATCGTGCCGACCGACACCAATCTGCTCGACGCCTACGAGACCTTCGGCGATGTCGTGGCCGCGTGTGAGCAGTTCATGGGTGAGATCAACGACCGGGAGCACCGCACCACCGGACGACGTCCGATCGAGATGCTCGCCGCCGAACGCACCCGACTGCATCCGATCCCCGATCTGCCGCACACCACCGGGTTGGGGGTGACTCGCCAGGTCCCCCGCAACACGCCGATGATCTCGTTCGAACACTGTCAATACTCTGTTCCGGCAACACTGTTGGGTCAATCGGTGTGGGTGCGTCATCACCCCGCCACCGATGAGGTGATCGTGTGCGCGCTCGATGACGGCGGCCCGACCGAGGTGGCCCGACACCGCCGTACCAGCCGCGGTACCCCGGCGATCGATGACGCCCACTTCCCCGACCATGAACCGAAAATCCCGGGTGACTATCGGATTCGGGCACGCAACACCGACGACCACGCGTTCCTGGCGATCGGCGAGGGCGCCGGATTGTGGTTGAAAGAAGCCGCCGCCGTCGGCACCGAACGCATGCGGGAGAAGATGCGCCATGCCGTGTCGCTGGCCGCCCTGCACACCACCTCGGATGTGGACTGGGCGTTGGGCCATGCCGCGGTACACGGCCGATTCGCCACCGGTGATCTCGACTCCATCCTGGCCGCCAAAGACCTCGACCACACGCGGCACCAGGCCTCGGAGAACACCTCGCTGGCACAAGGAACCAAAGTCTGGAACATGTTGGGCAACAACACTATCGACGACGCCTATCTCGGCGAGGAGGAAACACGATGACCACAACAACGATGTTGCCTGCAGAAGTCGAAACGTTGATGCGGCAACTGCGGCTGCCCCATGCCCGCGCGATCGCCGGTGACGTGCTGGCAACCGCACGGGCACAACGCTGGGACCCCGCCGAAGTCGTCAAAGCATTGCTCGCCGAAGAATCCGCAGGCCGCGCCCGATCGATGTTGGCCTCACGCCGCAAATCGGCGAACTTCCCGACCGGCAAAACCTTCGACGTGTGGGACGAAACCGCCTCCTCGATCCCCGTACCCACCCAGCACGCCCTGCAAACCCTCGAATGGGTGCAGCGACGCGAGAACCTCGTGGTGTGCGGACCCGCCGGCACCGGCAAAACATTCTTCCTCGAAGCCCTCGGCCAGAAAGCGATCGAGGCCGGCATGCCCGTTGCGTGGTTCAGCCTCGAGCAACTCGGCACCCTGGTCCGCGCGCACCGCGCCGATGACACCCTGGGCAAGGCCATCGCCAAGATCGTGCGCGCCGAACTCGTCGTCATCGACGACGTCGGCCTGCTGCCAGTAGGTGCTGACGCCGCAGAAGGGCTCTACCGGGTCGTAGAAGCCGCCTACGAACGCAAATCGGTGGCCGTGTCCTCCAACCTGCACCCATCCGGTTTCGACGAACTCATGCCCAAAACACTGGCCACTGCCACCGTGGACCGGCTGCTGCACCACGCCCACCTCTGCCAGACCACCGGCGACTCCGTGCGCCTGGCCCAAGCCCTGGCCGGAAAGGGGGTCACCGCGCTGAACTGACATCCCCCGGTGGCGGACCAGCGGGCAGATTCATGTCCGCCACCGGGCACCCCCTCGTGACCGCCTACGGGCAGTTTCCACGACCGCCTGTGGGCACTTCCCGCTGTCCCTTGACACTTCGCCGCCGCCGGTCTGGACATCCAACGACGCTGATGCCCTGCCAACCCGCTCGGCGAGCTGGCGGGCATAACCCCAGGCGGGGCGTTCCTCGGTTGCTCGTCCATCCACCCAGGAGAAGTCCCAGCCGGACACGTCAGCAGAAGCTCCGGCCTCGATTAGTGAGTCGAACGTGTCAGGCATGAGGAACATACTCCCTGACAGCGTGCCAGAGTGGTGGGGTCGCATCTTCGATGTGGCGCGAGCGACATGGGCCGGCCGTCGAGGATCACCGTGGCGTCGGGCACACACCGGACGGTCGGGCGCGTCGCCGGGCGAATGACTCAGACACCCTCACCCGGTGCGTCCTCGACCAGCCGCGTGAGCAGCTCGCCGAACACTGAACGCTCCTGCACCGAGAGGCGTCCGAAGGACTCCTGCATGACGCGGTCGATCGCCACGTTTGCGGCCTTGAGCACCTTCTCGCCTTCGGGAGTCAACTCAGGCCGGATGGCACGTCCTGGTCCGCTCACGCGACGTATCAGTCCGCGCCTCTCCATCCGGGTGGCGAGGGTGCCGAATGCCTGGTCGGTCTGAAAGGTCAACACCGCGAGGTCATGCAACGAGGCTCCGGGGTGAGCATGTAAGTGGCGCAAGGCATCCCACTGCACGATCGAGATGTCCAGCGCCCTCAACGCATCGTTGCCGGCCCGGTGGTGTTTGACCTGTAGACGTTTCACGGCCTGGCCGAGCTGCTGGATGGTCATCGCCATGTCCTGATGGTAGGACATCGGAACAACTTGCTTATATAAATATCCTTATCTAAGGTTGTTTATATGATGGCCCCGGCCGTGCTGCTGCTGCACGGTGGCGCCGGCCCGGACTCTGTCGCCGGCTTCGCAAACCTGCTCGCAGACCGGACTGGCAGTCGCGTGATCACGCCGGTTCACCCCGGCTTCGGAGGTACCTCCCGCCCCGAGGCCCTGGCCACCATCGGGGGGCTGGCCGAGGCCTACATCGCATTGCTGGACGCGCTCGACATCGACGACGTCACCGTGATCGGCAATTCGATCGGCGGCTGGACAGCCGCCGAGATCGCCGTAGGCCGGCCGTCACGGCTCGGTCGCCTCGCACTCGTCGACGCGGTCGGCATCGATGTCCCCGGTCATCGCGTCGTCGACTTCTTCGTACTGACCCCGCGTCAGATCGCCGAGCGCAGCTTCCACGATCCCGCGAGATCTGTCGTCCCCGACGTCGCGACACTGCCACCGTCCGTACGGGCGATCACCGAGGGCAATCGCGAGGCACTGCGCGTTTACGGCGATCCGATGACCGAGCCCGGTCTGCTGGAGCGGCTGGCCTCGATCGATGTGCCCACGACTGTGATCTGGGGTGAGAGCGACGGTATCGCTGACGTCGATTACGGCCGCGCGTACGCCGACGCGATCCCTCGTGCACAGTTCATCGTGCTCGAGGGCGCCGGACACGTCCCACAGATCGAGACCCCCGAGACCTTGTTGGGTGCGCTGACCCCGGTGCTTGGCTAACCTGTCCGGCGCCCGCACCGCGCAACTGTTGACCTTCATGTTGGTTGAGACCCGACAATGAGCTGGCGACCGGCTATCGGTACTACGCGCCTCCCAGATTCCGCGGGCGATACAAATTCGGCAGCTCCGCGATATCGGCATGTCGCTGCCGACGATCGCCCAATACCTCGCGTCGAACGATGCGATGCAACGCAGCTGATCGACGACCGTGCGCGTCGAACTGCGCAAGCTCGTCGACACGCGCGCCGGCTTCTGGCTGATCGTGTCGACGGGGAGTGATCACCGTGGCCGTCGTGGTCACGATGCTCATCGCGAACAGCACAAAACCGGAGGTGTTGAACTTCGGCGAGTTCTTCGGCAAAACCAATATCCCGACCGCCATCATCTTGCCTGTACTCGCGATCCTGCTTGTCACGAGCGAGTGAAGTCAACGACACGCGTTGACCACCTTCACGATGGAGCTTCGACGCGAACGAGTCATCCTCGCCAAACTCGGCGCCGCACTCATCGCAGGAGTCAGCGCCGTGGTGTTCTCGCTGATCGTCGGGGCGATCGCCACAGTGCTCGCGCGGGTCATCTACGGTTCGCCCGCCTGCGAATGGAGCTTGACCGCTGCCGGAGTGGTCAACTCTTTCACCATCCAGATGTTCGGGCTGCTCGTCGGATTCGCCTTTGCCGCACTCATCCTCAATACCCCCGGCGCCGTCGCCTACTTCGCCTTGCCAACCGTCTTGTCCATGCTCACCGAGTTGGTGCCGTGATTCAAGGACAACCTGAGCGGATGGATCGACATGGCGTCGACGCAGACGCCCTTCCAGTCCGGAGACTGGGCCACCGGCGGGGAGTGGGGGCGGCTGATGGTCTCGACACTCGTCTGGATCGCAATCCCATTGACGCCGGGTGTGATCCGACTATGCGGACAGAGGTCAAGTAGCCGTGAGGTGACGGCACTCTGAACGCACGAACTACGCGGACCCGCATCCCTCCGGGTCCGCGTAGTTCCCCCTGATCCCATATATTGGTACCAGGTTTCCATTGTATGAAATAGGGATGATAGTCTTCACACACGGTACGCAGAATCTGATGTCGTGCCGACACGGTGACCACCCGCATCACCCCTCGCCATTCTCGTATGTCTCCCGGTGGTGGTGTTCCATGCTCGCGTCCCAACCTCTTCCGCCAAGCTCCATGGCTTTCAACGCCATTGGCGGATCAGCAATTCGTGACCTGCTGAAGGTCACCGAACAACCGGGAGTCCTCAGCCTCGCCGGCGGACTGCCCGCAACGGAGTTCATTCCGACATCCGCGATCGCCGCAGCAACCCAACTCGTGATGACCGACGACGCGGCGCTGCAATACACGGCCAGTCGCGGCGCGGCAACGTGTCTCCGCGCCGTCGCTGCCTTCATCGGCGGCTCACCCGACGAAGTGTTGATCACCCACGGCTCTCAGCAAGCGCTGTCGATGCTGGCGCATGCGTTTGTTGATCCCGGTGACGTCGTGATCGTCGACGACCCGGTCTATGTCGGCGCGCGTCAGGCATTCCAAGCCGCACGAGCACGCATTGTCGCGCTCCCCATCACCGCGACCGGTACCAACACCGCACACCTTGCTGAGCTACTCGAGTCGGGTCTCCGACCGCGGATCGTGCACACTGTCAGCAACTTTCACAATCCCAGCGGCGTCACCGCCGATCCCGACACTCGACAAGCACTCGCCGACCTTGCACAACAGTACGGCTTCTGGATCATCGACGACGACCCGTACGGATGCCTGCGCTTCAGCGCCGACGACGGCCGTCGCCGGATCGCACCCGACCCGATACCCGGCGACCGGGCCATTCGACTCGGCTCTGCGTCGAAGATTCTTGCTCCGGCGTTGCGCGTCGGCTGGTTACAGGGACCCACCGGTGTCATCGATGTCGTCGAGCGCCTGAAACAGAGCGCGGACCTCTGCGGTTCCACCTTCAGCCAGCTCGTGGTGGCTCAACTGCTCTCCGACACCCAGTGGCTCGACGAGCATATCCGCACGCTGTGCGTTGAGTACGGCGCCCGCGCAGCAGAATTGGTGAAGTCGCTACACCGACACCTCGGCGACGGCGTCGAGCTGACGGTGCCCTCGGGCGGAATGTTCTGCTGGGCAAGACTTCCCGGCATCGACAGCTCGGCACTGCTCGACGCCGCACTCATCGAAGGTGTCGCATTTGTGCCGGGCGCCGCATTCGCGGTCGACGCCGACTTCAGCGACCACCTGCGACTGAGCTTCGCGACGTTGCCACCCGACCTGCTCGGTGACGCGATCCGTCGACTCGCGATCGCGCTCGACCGGACACACTGACGTGCCGCCCGTCGACACCACCGGGCATGTCACGGATCGGTGGGAACGCCGAACATCCAGGTGCGCAACGCATCTCGGCGGTCGGAGCCATTTCCCCGATGAGTAGCTCGACATCGAGGCACAGCTCAATCGTCGGCCGCACCTCGCTCCCCCACACCCAACGATGAGGCTCCTTCACTTCGAGTGAAGGAGCCTCATCAGAGTGGGAATCGCTCAGCTCGCGAACTTGGCCGTGACCTTGGCAATGCGCTCGTCGCGCTTCTCCTTCTTCTCGGCCTTCTTCTCCTCGTGGATCTTCTTGCGAACAGCGTCGGAAGCAGCTTCAGCGGCGTCCTGCTGCGCCTCGATCTCAGCGAGCACCTCGTCAAGTGGGCGACGGACGATCGCGCCACCGTACTTGGCGACGAGGGCGTCGAACGCTGCGGTGTCCGCCTCATCCGTCTCTGCCAGAATGGCATTGCCGCCTGGTCGAATGGTCTTGCCGAACTCGGTGATCGCGACGTCGCAGTCGTCGGCGCGGCTCGCGTCGACCAGCGCGCCTCCGGCTGCACCGAGACCGAATCCCAAGAGCACACCGAGCGGTCCGCCGAGCACGCCGATCAGCATGCCGAGCAGTGAGCCGCCGACGGTGGCGTCGCCCGACTTGACGTCGCCGCCCTCGGTGACATTCAGCCGTCCGTTCTCATCACGCCGGAGGATTGCTGCGGCAGTCACCCCAGCCGACGCGGAGTTGCACCTCGGTGGGCAATCCATCGCCGACCGACGCCGCGTCGCTGCTCGATAGGTGCTGGCCCGCCGTCGTCGAGCTGGCACAGGTGCTCAACGCACGCGGCGAGATCGGCGAGGGCGACGTGATCCGCGCGCTCCGCAGCCCGCCCGGACCGGCGGGAGATCGGTATGTCGCCGAGCTGCAATCCGGCTACCGGGCGGTATCGTGACCAGCACGGGCACACAGCCCGTGAGCGGGTGATGTTTCGAACTCGGGTTGTCCACCTACCGTCCGTTACCTGTACCAACACCGCCGTCCTGCGAGGCCATCGAGGGGCGGCGGTGTTGTCTGAGCCGGGCCATGTCCGTACCAATCCATAGAATTTGAAGAGTTGGTCATCGTCACCAGGAGGACGAGGCCCCTATGCCCGACGTACGCTACAAGTTTCCTGCCGATATCAAGCGTGAGCTAAGGCGCACAAGAGGATTCGGCTGGCGACCTCGCTCCCGGGTCCGGCTGGCGAATAGCGAACCAGTGGTTCGCAGCCGTCCACGGCTTTGCGATGTTCGAGCTGGTGCGGGTACATCCGATCCGATGACGGCGTCGAGAAGGTACTACTCCCGCTTCTCGACGATCCGCTCGCAGGCCTGGCCGCCGGTCGAGTCCGGCTCGAGGACGGCAAGCCTGCCGGATCTCCATTCCGCCGGAATCGTTGCACGGGAGGACACTTCACCAGACCAGTGCGCCGGCTGGGAACGCATCGACCGATCTGCTCCCAGTTTTCCCACGGCTCGTTGGTCGTTCAGATGGCCTGAGCGCCCAGCATTCTCCAACGGCCCTGGCTTCACGTGCCGGTGCGGTGTGTTGGCGCGCCTGTGACGCCGGACGATCCCGCGGGCTCAGGTCGGCCCGGTCGCTTACACCAGTCCGTTCATGTACGCGAGAGCAACGAGGTGCGCACGGTCACGAGCCTCGAGCTTTCGCATCGCATGGTGTGCGTGGGTCTTCACGGTCAGTGGGGCAATGAACAGCTTCTCGGCGATGTCGGTATTGCTCAGGCCGATTGCGATGAGGGCGACGATCTCCCTTTCACGGGGCGTCAGTTGTTCAACCGGTGGCGACGGCGTCGACGCCGCGGTGGCAGGCGTCGCGACATAGGAGTCGATGAGCGCCCGAGTTGCCGTTGGCGACAGGGTGGGCTGCCCGGCGGCGGTATCTCGTACGGCGGCAAGCAGATCGTCAGGGCTGATGCCCTTGCCGACAAACCCGAGGGCACCTGCGCGCAACGCCTCGGTCACGTAATCGTCGTTCTCGAACGTCGTCAGGATCAGGATCGCAGTGTCGGCGAGGGCTGGATCGGCCCGGATGCGCCTCGTAGCCTCCACCCCATCGAGATCTGGCATCCGCACATCCATCAGCACCACATCTGCTCGGGTGCGTCGCGCGATGTCGAGGGCCTGACATCCCGTCGACGCCTCGCCTACCACCTCCATATCGCTCTGAGCGTCAAAGAGGGCGCGAAACGCGTTGCGCAACAAAGCATGATCGTCAGCCAAGAGGATTTTAATGCTCACGACACCACCCTTGAATTCCTCATTTCCCGATCGCTCGCAATGATCGGAAGCCGGGCGTGGATCACGAACTGATCGTCGCGATAGCCCGCATCGATCGACCCCCCCGAGGCCACGACGGTGTCGCGGAGCCCGGTGAGTCCAAGCCGCGTGCCCTCACCCTGAACCGCCGGACGCGCGGGATTGATGACCTCGATGTCGATGATCCCGCGCACCATCCTGATCCGGACTGTCGCCGATGCGGCGGTGCCGTGCTTCCGAGCGTTCTGCAGAGCTTCCGCGAGAACACGGTAGGCGGCCACCGATCCCGGGGTCCGTGCGACGCTGCCCGTCATCGGTCCTCCGTCGACGGGTTCACCCATGCCGTATTCGGTGTGCTCGATGGTCATTCCCGCCGATCGAAACGATTCGATCAGCTCGGCGCGGGCGTCGAAGTGGGCGACCGGCAAGCGATTCACGTCGGGTGCGGACGTCAAGAGGCCGACCGTCGATCGCAATTCATCGAGTGCGAGCCTGCTCGCCTCCTCGATCGCCGTCAACGTCTCGGCGACCTTCGTCTCCGACTCCGAGTGCGGTGTCGCCATGAGGTAGCGGGCAACCCCGGCCTGCGCGTTCACCAGAGTGATGTGATGCGCGACGTCGTCGTGCAGGTCGCGCGCGATGCGCATGCGTTCGGCCTGTACCCGCTGATCGGCTTCGCGCTCCCGCGACGCAGCCGTTGCCACCGCCTGTGCGCGCACCGCGTCGATCCGTTCGGCACGCGTGCGCACCATCGTGCCGACGGCCACCGCGATCACCACATAGTCGAACACCACCAGGTGGGTCAGCTCGATACTGTCGGGTGTCACCCAGATGAATGATGCCGCGGTCAGCCACATGCCGACCACCACCCCGACCAGCCAGCCGACACCCACCCGAAAACGTGTCGACGATGTGGCGAGGTAGATCGCCGCAATCGAGGCCAGCGGTATCCAGGGTGTGTGTGGGGGCACCGCAACCAAGAGGGTCTCGGTCACGACTGCGGCGGGCAGAGCGAACCACGGTTGTCCGCACGCCCACAGGACACAGACCCCCGCAATGAAGGCCAGCACAACCCGGAGCGGCAGAGTCGAGCGATCGCCCGCGAACAGGACGACCACCATCGGGAGGCACGCCACACACGCTGCAGCGATCCACTGCGACGTGCTCCCTGAGAAGCTCCCGTGTGTCCTCGTCACAGACGACGCCTCCTATCCGGTTATCCAGTATGCCCGGACACGCGCTGCTGGTCGTGGTCTGCGGACGGCGCTGCGGCATCATCGTCATCCGCTGATGCCTCTATCGAGAGGTTCGGCAGCAGTCGTCCCAGCCATCGGGGCAGCCACCAGTTGGCGCCACCCGAGACGAACATGAGCGCTGGGATCATTGCGAGTCGGACGACGAATACGTCGAGTAGGACGGCAAGTGCCAGGCCGAGGCCGAACTCAGCGATGAGCCGGACCCCGCCCGCGGCGAACGAGGCAAAGACACTGAACATGATCAGCGCGGCGGCGATCAGCACCGGCGCGGTGTGCGTGACACCGTCACGAATCGAACGCCTGGTGTCGCCGGACTGATGCCAGCGTTCGTAAATGCTACTGAGCAAGAAGACCTCTTTACCGGACTAGGATGGCAGGAGCTCGCCAGCAATGCGTTTGCCGCAATCATCTGCTGACGACCGTCTCCCGAACCGACGCGCCAACGAAGGCGTGACTGCTCTTGTCAGAGCTTGATCTTGACATTGTCACCGCGGCTGATTGCTTCGGCGATGCTGGTCAAAGTCGGCTCGACGAGGGCGGTGCCAAGCTTGCGTTGCAGCGCTCGCTTGACCGTGGCTACGGGCTGGCCTTTGCACTGGCGGTAGACGGCGTCGACCTCCCGCTGCATGTTTCCCGCAACCTGCTTCGCGAGCTTCTTCTCGAAGTTCGGATCCATCGTGAATCCAGCCATGTCGTCCCCCTTGTGGTCACCACTTGAGTGATCACGATCGTATCTGCGGGCACCGACACCAACCCCGCCATCAGCGTCTACCTGACCATCCGCCTGACGAGGTAGCGAGCGTCACGGCCGACTCCCCGTAAAGATGCGGAGGAGAGGCTGCGCTGCCATTCGAGGCCGATGTAGCCGAGTCCGGTGTGGGTGGTGGACAGGCCTTTCCGTTGCCGGGGGCGCCCGTCCTGGTCGAGAGCACCGATACCGGCGAGGTAGGGCAGGTGGGGTGTGTATCCGGTGGCAAGGACGATCGCGTCGACGTCGCTGGAGGTGCCGTCGGGCCATACGGCGGTGTCGCCGTCGAGTCGGGTGAACATCTCGCGGGCAACGGGTTGGGATGCGGCGAGGGCGGCGCGGTAGCGGCCGGTGTCGAAGACCGGCACGGTGGGCGGGTTGGTGATCCGGTGCCCGATGGGGAGGGCGTCGATGCCGGTGATGGTGAACCAGAAGTGCATGTCGCGGCCGAGGGGGCGTTGCGGGGCGAACTTCACCGGTGTGCGGCTGGCGAGGGTGACTGTGGTGGTGTCGGCGAGTTCCGCGGCGATCTGGACCGCGGAGTTGCCGGCGCCGACGACGATGACGTTCTCCCCGGTGTGGTCGGCGGGGGTGCGGTAGGTGCTGGCATGCAGCAGTTTTCCGGTGAACGTGTCTTGTCCTGGCAGTGCCGGGAGGTGGGGTGAGCCGAATCCGCCTGTGGCGGCGACGAGCCGGGGTGCGGTGAAGGCGGTTCCGATGTCGGTGTGGGCGGTGAAGGTGTGGCCGTCGTGGTCGACGGCGTCGACCCGGTGGTTGAGGTGGATGTCGACGTCGAGGCCCTTGGCGTAGCGGCGCAGGTAGTCGACGACTTCGTCGCGGTGCGGGTAGTGGTCGGGGTCGCCGGGGAAGGAAAGCCGGGGTAGGGAGCTGTATTTCGCGGGCGAGAACAGGGTGAGGCTGTCGTAGTAGTGCGGCCAGGATCCGGCGGTGTCGTCGGAGGCTTCGAGGATCGCGGCGGTCAGGCCACGCTGGCGGAGGGAGTGGGCAGTGGCCAGGCCGGACTGGCCGGCGCCCACGATGAGGGCGTCGTAGTGGGACATGTGGGGGTCCTTCGAATCAGGGAGTGGCGTCGACGGTGCGGCGGGGGACGCTGGCGGCCGCGACGAGGGCTGCGAGGAGTGCGATGGCACCGAGGACGAGGTAGGCGTGGGCGTAGCTGCCGGTCCAATTCGACAGGGCGGTGCCGGCCCACGGGGCGAGTGCCATCACGATGACGATGGGGGCGGACATCAGGCCGTTGAGGCGGCCGTAGTGGACGGCGCCCCACCGGTCGGTGATGGCGGTGGCTTGGACGAGGGTGAACAGTCCACGGATCAGTCCGGCGCCGATCGCGACGGTGATCAGGGTCACGACCGTGGTCACGACACCCAGTAGTGCGGTGCTGACGGCGGTCGCGACGAGAACACCGATGGCACGGCTGCGAGCCGAGGTACGGGCCGCGAGGGGCAGGTAGCCGATGCGGCCGAGGAGCTGTCCCGCCCCACTCAGGCCGAGGGTCAAAGCCGCCAGAGACGGGGAGAAGCCTTGTTCGATGAGCAGCGGCACGAGGTTGAACACGCCAGCGAAGGCGGCGAACGCGCCGAGGCTCAAGGCGGCGACGAGGGCGAGGAACGCGGGGCTGCGGGAGGCGTCGCGGTGATCGGCCGCGTCTCCGTGCGCCGGTGCCGGTGGGTGCGGCCAGCGCCCGCGCAGCCCCCACAGGTGGGCGGGGATGGTGATGACGGCGAGGATCGCCGCGAGGATGAGATAGGTGGCGCGCCAGTCGGTTCGCTCGACCAGCGTCGCGGCGAGCGGGGCGAAGACGGTGCTCGCCAGGCCCGCGGCGAGGGTGAGGATCATCAGCGCCTTGACGTAGCTGTCGCCGTACCAGCGGGTCAGCGCCGCGAACGCGGGCGGGTAGAGAACGCCGCCCATCGCGATGCCGGCGAGGATCCAGCCGGCGTAGAACGTCGGCAGGTTGTGTGCGGTCGCGATGAGGAGCAGTGCGGGCACGGCGAGTACGGAGCCGGCGGTCATGATGGCGCGCGGGCCGATGCGGTCGATGATGCGGCCGACGGGGATGCCGGTGAATGCGGCGGCGAGCTGGCCGATCGAGAACGCGGCCATGATCGTCTGTAGGGACCAGCCGGTGTCGTCCGCGATGGACACCGACAGCACGGGGAAGGCGTAGTAGAGGATGCCCCAGCTGGTGATCTCCGTCAGGCACAGGATCGCCAAGACCCGCCGCAGACCAGCCGCGGGAAGGGTGTCGGTCTGCGGCGGGGCCTTGGTGTCCGTCATCGGGCTATCGTGACCCGCCGGGTGCGGTCAGGGTCACCAACTCTGGCTGCGGCGCGCCGCAGCAGCCGCCTTCCGAGGCGTCGGCGTCGGGCTCGTCGAATACCCCTGCGCCGCCGCAGACCCCGGTTTCGGGGAGGATCAGCTCGACGCGGGCGGCGGCCTCGTGGTCACCGGCGATCGCGGCGGCGATGCTGCGGACCTGCTCGTACCCGGTCATGGCCAGGAACGTCGGTGCGCGGCCGTAGCTCTTCATTCCGGCCAGGTAGAAGCCGGGTTCGGGGTGGCTGAGTTCCTCGGCGCCGTGCGGGTAGACGGTGCCGCAGGAGTGCACGTTCGGGTCGATCAGCGGGGCCAGCTCGATCGGGGCCTGCAGGACCGGATCGAGGCCGAGGCGGATCTCCGACAGCCAGGACAGCTCGGGCCGGAAACCGGTGAGCACCACGACACGGTCGACACCGTCGACCCGCTGACCGTTGTCGGAGGTCAGGGCAACCCGGTCCTGATCGGCGGGTTCGACTGCGGCGGTGCGGAACCCGGTGACGACGTTCAGCAGGCCGTCGTCGACGGCCTTCTTCGCCTTCAGGCCCAGGGCGCCGCGGGCGGGCAGCTGGTCGGATTCGCCGCCACCGAATGTGGAGGCGACGTCGCCGCGGCGCAGGATCCAGGTGATCCGGGTGCCGGGTGCTTCCTTCTCGAGCGCGGCGAGGGCAACGATGGCGTTCAGTGCCGAGTGGCCGCCGCCGGCGATCGCGGTGTGCTTGCCCGCGTACTGCGCGCGCACTTCCCGGTCGTCGAGGTCCGGGACGCGGTAGGAGATGACGTCGGCCGCGGCCTTCTCGCCGAGCGCGGGTAGTCCTTCGCCGCCGAGCGGGTTCGGGGTGCCCCAGGTGCCGGAGGCGTCGATGACCGCCTGCGCAAGCACACGTTCCTCGGTGCCGTCGGCGCGGCGGATGTGCACGGACAGCGGTTCGGTGTCGCGGCCGGAGTCGACGACGAGGTCGCGGCCGCGGCGGGCGACGCCGATGACCTCGGTGCCGAACTGCACGGCGTCACCGAGTGCGGCGGCGAGCGGGACGAGGTAGTCGCGGACCCACTCCTGCCCGGTCAGATACGCCTCATCGTCGGGGGCATTCCAGCCGGTCTGGTCGAGCAGGCGGCGGGCGGCGGGGTCGATGACCTCGGCCCAGCGGGAGAACAGTCGCACGTGGTTCCACTCGGCCACGGCAGCTCCTGCGCGGGGGCCCCGCTCGAAGACCAGCGGGGTGAGCTGGCGTTCGCGCAGTTCGGCGGCGGCGGCCAGACCGATGGGTCCGGCACCGATCACGACGACGGGCAAGTCGTTCATCATTCGACCTTTCATCGATGTTCTTCGATCAATGCCCACAGTATCGATGGCCATCGATGAATGCAACCATCGATGCCGATCGATATACTGAGTTCATGGTTACGTCCACTGAGTCCGCCGAGTGCCGTGTCCCGCCGAGTGCAGGTGCCGGGCATCCGTCGGCCGGTTTGGCGGCCGAGGACGCGGCCACCTACGCCGGTTGGTTCGCCTGCCTGGCCGAACCGACCCGTGTCCGGCTTCTCCACGAGGTCGCCAGCACCCCGGCCGGCGTCAGCATCGGGGAGCTGGCCACACGGCTGGGCATCGGCCAGCCGACCATCTCGCACCACGTCCGCAAGCTCGCCGACGTCGGCTTCGTGACCGTCCACAAGGACGGCACCAGCTCCGTCGTGGTGGTCAACCCGGCGTGCTGCACCGGCCTGCCGAGCGCGGCCGACGCAGTCATGGGCCTGCTCACCCAGCGCCCGTGCTGCCCGGACGATCTCCCCGGCGACGTGACCGTTCGACCGATGACCGACGAGGACTGGCCCGCCGTGCGCCGCATCTACAGCGACGCCATCGCCACCGGTCTCACCACCTTCGCCACCGAGGTGCCGCCTCGGAAGACGCTGGACACCCAGTGGCTCCCGGATCACCGGTGGGTCGCCGAGATCGACGGCACCGTCGTCGGCTGGGCCGCCCTAACCCCCGCGTCGCCCCACGAGCACTTCCGCGGGGTCGCAGAAAGCGCGGTCTGTGTCGCCGAAGGCTGGCGCGGCCGCGGCGTCGGCAAGGCCCTGCTCCGAACGCAGGTGATCGCCGCCGACCAGGCCGGCCTGTGGACGCTACAGACCTCGGTCTTCCCGGAGAACCGGGCCGCGATCGCGCTGCACCACTCCGCCGGGTTCCGCACCGTCGGGGTCCGCGAACGCATCGCCCAACTCGGCGGCGAGTGGCGCGACACCGTCCTGCTCGAACGACGATCCGAGACCGAGGCCGCCACCAGCTGCGCGGCGTTCTGACCGTCGTGGACATCGAGCTGCTCTACTTCGACGGCTGCCCCAACTGGCAGATCGCCCGGGACCAGATCGCCGAGGCCCTCGCCGCGACCGGGAACGCCGGAACGCCGATCGTGCTCCGGGCGATCGACACCCAGGACGAGGCAGAACGCGAAGCGTTTCCGGGATCGCCCACCATCCGCATCGACCGGGTCGACGCGTTCGGGCCGACCACCGGGGTGGGACTGACCTGCAGGGTCTACCACACCGCCAACGGCCCCGCCGGAGCACCGACAGTTCCCGACCTCGTCGAGGCGCTCCGCCAGGCGGAGCTGCGGCGACACTGACGTCAGACACTCAGTCCGCGTATGCGGACCGTGCGTTCGAGCATCGTCGAAATGTCGAATTGGCGGAAACCGACCCGATCAGTGACCTCGCGAGTGAGGGCAAAGATGCCCGCTCGTTCCGCCCACAGCGCAGCACTGCACCGAAGGCGACACGAGCGGGTTCACGGCCGAAGCAACATGCGACCTAGCAGCAGCCCGTCATCGGCGTGCACGCGCACATCTCACATGTTCCGTTCGCCATCATTACCTGACAGGTCCACCAGGCCTGCAGATTCGTCAGCCAGTTCTCCATGTCCTCACCTGATCTCCAACCCCCATCTAACATCGTAGTTCATCGGTTATCATCGCCGTATGACGATTGATCGTGCGGATGGTTGCCTGACAGCCGGGAGTACCGGCTCGACCCTCGATGCGGCGGTGGCGTTGTTCCACAGCCTGTCGGACGGGACCCGGTTGGCGATCGTGCGCCGCCTCGCTGCGGGTGAGGCTCGGGTGGCGGATCTGGTCGGCGAGTTGGGGTTGGCGCAGTCGACGGTGTCGGCGCATGTGGCGTGTCTGCGGGACTGCGGGCTGGTGACCGGCCGCCCGCAGGGGCGGCAGGTGTTCTATGCGCTGGCCCGGCCGGAGTTGATGGATCTTCTCGCCTCGGCGGAGACGCTGCTGGCGGCGACCGGGAACGCGGTCGCGTTGTGCCCGAACTACGGCACCGATGCCGAGGAGAAGTCATGAGCGACGCGTGCGGCTGCGGCCACGACGAACCCCGCCCCGAAGGCGAGGAAGAACACGAGCCCGAAAAGCTCTGGCACATCACCGAGATCCGCGCCGCCGCCGCGGCCGGCGTGCTGCTGGTCGCGGCGCTGATCGTTCGCGTGACCGGCGGAGCCGATGCGCTCGCTGTGGGGTTCGAGGCGGCCGCGCTGATCGTGGCGGGTTACACGTTCGTCCCGTCCACGCTCAAGAGGCTGGCCAAGGGCAAGATCGGCGTCGGCACGCTGATGACGATTGCCGCCGTCGGAGCGGTGCTGCTCGGCGAGGTCGGCGAGGCCGCCATGCTCGCGTTCCTGTTCGCGATCAGCGAGGGGCTCGAGGAGTACGCGGTCACCCGCACCCGCCGCGGCCTGCGGGCCCTGTTGTCCCTGGTCCCGGACACCGCCACGGTGCTCCGCGGCGGCCGCGAGGAGACCGTCCCGCCGGCCGAGCTCGCTCTCGGCGAGATCATGATCGTCAAGCCCGGGGAGCGGATCGCGACCGACGGCGTCATCCGCACCGGACGCACCGCCCTGGACACCTCCGCGATCACCGGCGAATCGGTGCCCGTCGAGGCCGGTCCCGGCGACGAGGTGTTCGCCGGGTCGATCAACGGCACCGGAGTCCTCGAGGTCGAGGTCACCGCTGGCGCGCAAGACAACTCGCTGGCCAAGATCGTGCGGATCGTCGAGGCCGAGCAGTCCCGCAAGGGCGAAGCGCAACGCCTGGCCGACAAGATAGCCAAGCCGCTTGTCCCGGCCGTGATGGTCGCGGCCGCGGTCATCGCCGCAGTCGGCAGCCTCGCCGGTGATCCGCGGGTGTGGATCGAACGCGCCCTCGTCGTGCTCGTCGCCGCCTCACCGTGCGCGCTGGCGATTGCCATCCCCGTGACGGTCGTCGCCGCGATCGGCGCCGCGTCCAAGCTCGGCGTCCTGGTCAAGGGCGGTGCCGCCCTCGAAGCACTCGGCCGCATCCGCACCGTCGCGCTGGACAAGACCGGCACTCTCACCCGCAACCAGCCCGTCGTGATCGACGTCGCCGCCGCTAACGGCGCCACCCGCGGCGACGTCCTCGCGGTGGCCGCGGCGTTGGAGGCCCGCAGCGAACACCCGCTGGCCCGAGCGATTCTCGCCGCCGTCGGCCACTACGTGCCCGCCGACGATGTCGATGCCGTGACCGGCGCGGGCCTGACCGGCCGCATCGACGGCGCACCGGTTCGGCTCGGTCGACCCGGCTGGATCGACCCCGGCCCCCTCACCGCCGACATCGAACGGATGCAGCGTGCCGGCGCCACCGCGGTCCTGATCGAGCGCGCCGGAACCGTGATTGGGGCGGTCGCCGTCCGCGATGAACTCCGCCCCGAGGCACACGAGGTGATCGCCGGCCTGCGCCGCGACGGCTACCAGGTCGCGATGCTCACCGGCGACAACGACCGCACCGCCCGCGCCCTGGCCGCCGACGTCGGCATCGACGAAGTGCACGCCGACCTGCGCCCCGAGGACAAGGCCCGCATCGTCGGAACCCTCCGCGCTGCGCGACCGACCGCGATGGTCGGCGACGGAGTAAATGACGCCCCCGCCCTCGCCACCGCAGACCTCGGTATCGCGATGGGCGCAATAGGAACCGACGTGGCGATCGAGACTGCCGACGTCGCTCTGATGGGCGAGGACCTGCGCCACCTACCTCAGGCGCTGCACCACGCGCGCCGGTCTCGGACGATCATGCTGCAGAACGTCGGCCTGTCCCTGGCGATCATCACCGTCTTGATGCCGCTGGCCCTGTTCGGTGTCCTCGGCCTGGCCGCGGTCGTCCTCGTCCACGAAGTCGCCGAGATCGTCGTCATCGCCAACGGCGTCCGCGCCGGACGCGCCCGAACCCTCACCGCAGCGACACCCTCGGCGATCACGCGCGAACCGATCGCCGGGACTCGGTCATGACCTACGCCGAGCCCACCACCTCGACCTCAGCCAGGTGGCGCCGCGGCCGCCGCACCCTCGTCGCGGTCGCCGTCGCCTTAGCTGCGATCGCGCTGGTCGTCGATCCGATTGCACGCGACACTCTTTCCTGGGGTCGGACCGTCGATCTCGGCCTGCTGCAACTGCGCCTGACCTACAACACCGGGGTCGCTTTCAGTCTCGGCGACCAACTCCCCACCGCCGTCGTTCTTGCCGCCACCGCGGCCATCACCGCCACGATCAGTGTGTTCGCGTGGCGTACCGCACCGGACAGTCACCCGATCCAGACCGTCGGGCTCGCCGCGATCGTCGCCGGCGCCGCCGCCAACGTCATCGACCGTCTTCTCGACGGCAAGGTCACCGACTACTTCCACACCGGATGGTTCGCCACCTTCAATATCGCCGACACCTACATCACCTGCGGCGTCGTCCTCGTCATCGGCGCATTGCTCCTCGAATCCAACGAGGACCACTCACCATGACCCGCATACCCGAGCACCTTGCGCAACGCCCACACCGCGGAAGCGTCCGGGTGAACGTGGGCGCGCTCGTCGCCGGTCCCTTATCGGACGAGTGTGGTCAGTCGTCGAGGTCGAGTTGGGCGACTGCAGCTTTGGCAGTGCGTCCGACGCCGAGGATGGTCGCCGAGCCGGGGCCGGTCCAGTCCCCGTAGCCGAGCAGGTGCAGGCGGGGCTCCTTGAGCGCCTTCGTGCCCGAGACGGCGATCGTGCCGTCGTGCTCGCGCAACCGCAGCGGACGCAGGTGGGCCAGCGCGGGCCGAAAGCCGGTGGCCCACACAATGACATCGGCGTGCTGAACCGTGTTTCCCCAGGCGACGCCGTCTCGGGTGAGACGGTCGAACATCGGTAGCGCCTGCAGGACACCACGATCGCGGGCCTCACGCACCTCGGGCACCATGACGATGTCGCCGAGGGAAGCCGGTCCGCCGGGATCGGGTTTCCCGGCGGCGATCGCCGCGGCGCGCTCGGATGCGACCTGGAACAGCACCCGCCCGTCGACGTCGTCGGCGAGGAAGCGGGGTGGCCGGGTCGTCACCCACGTGGTGGTGGCCACGGTGGAGATTTCGGCGACGAGCTGGGCGGCGGAGTTGCCGCCACCGACGATCACCACCCGGGCGCCAGCGAAGTCCGACGGTTGCCGGTAGTCGACCGTGTGGAGTTGGCGGCCGGTGAACTCCCGCGCACCCGGGTACAGCGGCCAGAACGGTTGCTGCCAGGTGCCGGTCGCGCTGATCACCCGCCGGGCCCGCCAGATCCGTTGGTTCGTGGTGACGGCGAGGTGCTGCCCGTCGCGGTCCACACCGGTGACCCGGACGGGCCGCTTGATCGGCAGGTCGTAGCGCTCCTCGTAGGCGGTGAAGTAGTCGACCACGTGCGAGGCGGGCGGGAAACCGTCCGGCCACGGCGGCATCGGCCATCCCGGCAGGGCCGCGAACTCCGCCGGGGAGAACAGCCGCAGCGACGGCCACGTGTGTGGCCATGCCCCGCCGGGTACCGGTTGGTCGTCGAGGATCACGAACCGGTGCCCGGCTCGCCGCAGGTAGTAGCCCGCGGCGAGCCCGGCCTGTCCGCCACCGATCACGACCACATCCATGTCGGTCACCGATCGCTGCTGCATCATGCTCAGAAGGTGACGGGCTCGCCCGCGGCGGCGAGGGTGTTCTCGGTGATCTCCCCCTGGTCGGCCAGCCAGCGCTCGGCGTCGATCGCGGCGGCACAGCCGGTGCCGGCCGCGGTGATGGCCTGACGGTAGGTGTGGTCGACCAGGTCGCCGGCCGCGAAGACACCCTCGGTGGAGGTGGCGGTGGTCGGCGACTGCACCTGGACGTAGCCGGCGGCGTCGACGTCGACCTGGCCCTTGACGAGCTCGCTGCGCGGGTCGTGGCCGATGGCGACGAACATGCCGGTGACGTCGAGCGTGGACCGCTCGCCGGTGACCGTGTCGCGGACCACCAGGCCGGTGACGCTGTTCTCACCCAGCACCTCGACCGGCTCGGCGTTGGTGACGAAGCGGATCTTCTCGTTCGCCTTGGCGCGCTCGAGCATGATCCGGGACGCGCGGAACTCCTCGCGGCGGTGCACGAGGGTGACGCTGCGGGCGAACTTGGTCAGGAAGGTGGCCTCCTCCATCGCGGAGTCGCCGCCGCCGACCACGACGATGTCCTGGTCGCGGAAGAAGAAGCCGTCGCAGGTGGCGCAGGCGCTGACGCCGCGGCCGAGGAGCTTCTCCTCCCCCGGGATACCGAGGTAGCGGGCAGCGGCACCCATCGCGAGAATGACGGCGCGGGCGTAGTACGTCTCACCGTTCGCGACGACCTTCTTGACCGGGCCGTCCAGCTCGATCTCCTCGACGTCCTCGGTGCGGATGTCCGCGCCGAAACGCTTGGCCTGCTCGCGCATCTCGTCCATGAGATCCGGGCCCATGATGCCCTCGCGGAAGCCGGGGAAGTTCTCCACCTCGGTGGTGGTCATCAGCGAGCCGCCGAACTGGGTGCCCTCGAAGAGCAGGGGCTCGAGCTCCGCGCGGGCGGCGTAGACGCCGGCCGTGTATCCGGCGGGTCCGGAGCCGACGATGATCAGGTCGTGGATGGTCGCGTCAGTACTCAATGAGGAGCCTTCCGTGCGGCCCCCGCAGGGGCGAAGAGGTGGACGTTGTCGGTCAGGAACGGGCGGGCTCGGCGGTCAGTTCTGCGATCAGCGCCTCGACCTTCGCCTTGATCTCGTCACGAATCGGGCGGACCGCGTCGACACCCTGACCGGCCGGATCCTCGAGAACCCAGTCGCGGTAGGACTTTCCGGGGAAGACCGGGCACGTGTCGCCGCAGCCCATCGTGATCACCACGTCGGAGGCCTGTACCGCGTCCACGGTGAGGATCTTCGGGGACTGCGTCGAGATGTCGATGCCGACCTCGGCCATCGCCAGGGTCGCGGCGGGGTTGACCTGGTCGGCCGGGGCGCTGCCCGCGGAGCGGACCTCGATCCGGTCACCGGCCAGCGCGGTGAGGAATCCGGCGGCCATCTGGGAGCGGCCGGCGTTGTGCACGCAGACGAACAGGACCGACGGAGTGGCGTTCGGGGAATCGGTGGTCATCGAGAACCTTTCGGGAAGATGGAGGGGTCAGGCCTGGGTGGTGGTGGTGAGTTCGGTGAGCAGGCCGCGGACACGAATATCGATCTCGTCGCGGATCGCGCGCACCATGTGCGGCGATTGCCCTTCCGGGTCGGGTACCGACCAGTCGAGATACCGTGTGCCCGGATGGACCGGGCAGGCGTCGCCGCAGCCCAGGGTGACCACCACGTCGGCGACGGCGACGACCTCGTCGGTCAGCGGCTTGGGATACGCGGCGGCCAGGTCGATTCCGGTTTCGGCCATCACCGCGAGGACGGCGGGATCGATCCCGCCGGTCGGGGCCGAGCCCGCCGAATGGACGTGGACACGGCCGCCGCTGTGGTGGTCGAGCAGCGCCGCCGCCATCTGCGAGCGGCCGGTGTTGTGGGCGCAGACGAACAGCACCTCGGGCGCCGTCTTCACCACGGAACCGTCGGTGTGGGCGCGGGCGGTGAGGCGTTCGGCGGCCAGCCTGGGCGCGAGCGCCGTCAGATGGGTGTGCACCGTGGCGGTCTCGCGGAGCGCGGCGTACGACTCGAACACCGTCCGCTCCACCGTTTCCGGGGAGAAGACCCCGACGTATCTGCCGGCGAGATGCTCGGCGGCCCGCCGCAGGACCGCCTCGGGGACGAGTAGTTCGGACTGATGGCGGTCGACATGCTGGGACATGTTCGTCTCCTGGCCTTCTCGGGTCACGAAGCGATGGGTGCGGGAGAGTCCGTGCGGTTGAAGCGTTTGCGTAGCGCGAGGGAGACGTAGACCAGGCCGACGAGGACGGGGACCTCGATCAGCGGTCCGACGACCCCGGCGAGGGCCTGGCCGGAGGTGACGCCGTAGGTGGCGATGGCGACCGCGATGGCGAGCTCGAAGTTGTTGCCCGCGGCGGTGAACGCGAGGGTGGTGGTGCGCTCGTAGCCCAGTCCCATTGCGGCGCCGAGTGCGTAGCCGCCGCCCCACATGATCGCGAAGTACGCGAGCAGCGGGATCGCGATCCGGACGACATCGAGTGGCTGCGAGGTGATCTGGTCGCCCTGTAGCGCGAAGAGGATCACGATGGTGAACAGCAGGCCGTAGAGCGCCCAGGGGCCGATCTTCGGCAGGAACCGCTCCTCGTACCACTCGCGGCCCTTGGCCTTCTCCCCGAAGTGGCGGGTGAGGAACCCGGCGAGCAGCGGGATGCCGAGGAAGATCAGTACGGACTTGGCGATCTGCCACGGTGAGGTGTCGATGGTGGTCTGTTCGAGGCCCAGCCAGCCGGGCAGCACCGAGAGGTAGAACCAGCCGAGGACGGCGAACATGATTACCTGGAAGACGGAGTTGATCGCGACCAGGACGGCGGCCGCTTCGCGGTCGCCGCAGGCGAGGTCGTTCCAGATGATGACCATCGCGATGCAGCGCGCGAGGCCGACGATGATCAGACCGGTCCGGTATTCGGGCAGGTCGGGCAGGAAGATCCAGGCGAGCGCGAACATCAGCGCCGGGCCGAGGACCCAGTTCAGCAGCAGGGAGCCGAGGAGGAGTTTGCGGTCGCCGGTGACGGTGTCGAGGCGGTCGTAGCGCACCTTCGCGAGGACCGGGTACATCATGATCAGCAGACCGAGCGCGATCGGCAGGGAGATGCCGTCGAGTTCGACGGCCCCGAGTGCGTCACCGAGGCCGGGGATCATCCGGCCCAGGAGCAGGCCGGCGACCATCGCCACACCGATCCACACCGGCAGGAACCGGTCCAGGGTCGAGAGCTTGCCGACAACAGCGGGATGGGTGGTCGTCTCGGTCACCGGGCCACCTCCACGACCGCAGCTGCGGGCACGCAGGCCGAGCCTTCGACGACACCGACCTCGGACGCCAGCACCGCCGACAACTGCGCGAGCGCGGACGGGATCACCCGGTAGTAGACCCAGGTGCCGCGGCGCTCACAGTCGAGCAGACCGGCCTCGCGCAACACCTTGAGGTGATGCGAGATCGTCGGCTGCGACAGCTCGAACGCCGGGGAGATGTCGCACACACAGCTCTCGCCGTTCTCGTGGCTGGCGATCAGACTCAGCATCCGCAGACGCACCGGATCCCCGAGCGCCTTGAACATCCGGGCCAGGTCAGAGGCCCAATCTGAGGTCAACGGCTCCCGCGTGATGGGCGAGCAGCAGGCCTCGACCCCACTCGACGATTGATTCGACATACGTCTATATTGACTCTTATCGATTCAACTCGTCAACCGAACGGCCGGTGAACACGGCCACCCCGGAAGGATCCGAGCGTGAACAAACCTTCGGTGCTGTTCGTCTGCGTGAAGAACGGCGGCAAGTCCCAGATGGCGGCCGGGCTGATGCGCAAGGCCGCCGGCGACGCGGTCGAGGTGCACTCGGCCGGCACCAAGCCTGGCGCCGCGGTCAACGCCCTGTCCGCGCAGTCGCTTCTCGAGGTCGGCGTGGACATCACCGCCGAGACCCCGAAGGCGATCGACCCGCAGCTGCTGCGGGCAGTCGACGTGGTGGTCACCCTCGGCCGCGAGGCCCACGTCGATCCCGTCCCGGGGACCCGGTTCGAGAACTGGGACACCGACGAGCCGTCCGAACGCGGCATCGACGGCATCGACCGCATGCGCCTGGTCCGCGACGACATCGCCGCCCGCGTCGACCGGCTCACCGCCCCCACCCACCCCTGAGAACTGAGAGGCCCCCCTGATGACCCGTATCGAGGTTTTCGAGCCCGCACTGTGCTGCAACACCGGAGTGTGCGGCGACGACGTCGACCAGGCCCTGGTCACCTTCACCGCCGACATGGACTGGATCAACACCCAGGGCGGCGACATCGCCCGCTTCAACCTCGCCAATGAGCCCCTCGCCTTCGCCGAGCGGGAACCGGTCAAGGCGTTCCTGCAGCTCTCCGGCTCAGAGGGCCTGCCCCTCGTCCTCGTCGACGGCGTCACCGCCGTCACCGGCCGCTACCCCGACCGCGCCCAGCTCGCCAAGTGGGCCGGCATCGCCCCCGAACCGGTGGCCGCGCCCGCCGCGATCCAGATGCTCGGCCTCACCGACACCACCGACGCCGGATCCTGCTGCGGCGACGGCCCGGACAACACCAGCTGCTGCTGAAAGGTCGACCCATGAAGTTCCTCGACGGTGCACCGCGGTTCCTGTTCTTCACCGGCAAGGGTGGGGTCGGGAAGACCTCGATCGCCTGCGCCTCCGCCGTCGCCCTCACCCGCGAGGGCAAGAAGGTCCTGCTCGTGAGCACCGACCCCGCCTCCAACGTGGGGCAGGTCTTCGGGCTGAGCATCGGCAACACAATCACCGACGTCCCTGCCGTCCCGGGACTCTCGGCGCTCGAGATCGACCCCGAACAGGCCGCCGACGCGTACCGCGAACGCATCATCGGCCCCGTCCGTGGGCTGCTCCCCGAGAAGGAACTCGCGTCGATCACCGAACAGCTCTCCGGGTCGTGCACCACCGAGATCGCCTCGTTCAACGAGTTCACCGCGCTGCTGACCGACGAGACCACGATCGCCGGGTTTGACCACGTCCTGTTCGACACCGCCCCCACCGGCCACACAATCCGGTTGCTGCAGCTGCCCGGGTCGTGGACCGAATTCCTCGACGACGGCAAGGGCGACGCCTCCTGCCTGGGCCCGCTGTCCGGGCTCGAGAAGCAACGCACCATCTACGCCGGCGCCGTCGCCGCCCTGGCCGACCCGCAGCGTACCCGCCTGGTCCTGGTCGCCCGGCCGCAGCGGTCCCCGCTGGCCGAGATCGCCCGCACCCACACCGAACTCGCCGACATCGGACTGACCGAGCAGCACGTCGTCATCAACGGTGTCCTCCCCGCCCCCGACCGCAGCGACGCCTTGGCCTCCGCGATCTACGACCGCGAACAGGCCGCCCTCGCCGCCCTACCGGGCGACCTGCGGAAGCTGCCCCTCGACCAGGTCGAGCTCAAGGCCACCAGCATGGTCGGCATCGACGCCCTGGGCACCCTGTTCATCACCGAGTCGAACACCGCACCGGCACAGGCCGATTCCGAGACCGCTGCCGCCGTGCCGGAAGCGCCGCTGTCCGCGCTCGTCGACGAACTCGCCGCCGACGACCACGGCCTGATCATGTGCATGGGCAAGGGCGGGGTCGGGAAGACCACCATCGCCGCCGCCGTGGCCGTCGCGCTCGCCGAGCGCGGCCACCAGGTGCACCTGACCACCACCGACCCGGCCGCGCACCTCACCGACACCCTCGCCGGCAACCTCGAGAACCTGACCGTCTCGCGGATCGATCCGGCTGAGGCTACCGCCGCGTACCGGGACCGGGTCCTGACCAGCAAGGGCGCCGCCCTCGACGAGCAGGGCCGCGCCAACCTCGCCGAGGACCTCAAGTCCCCGTGCACCGAGGAAGTCGCTGTCTTCCAGGCCTTCTCCCGCATCATCCACGAATCCCGCCGGCACTTCGTCGTCGTCGACACCGCCCCCACCGGCCACACCTTGCTCCTGCTCGATGCGACCGGCTCCTACCACCGCGAGATCGCCCGGCAGATGGGCGAGAACACGAACTTCACCACCCCACTGATGCGGCTGCAGAATCCCGACGAGACCAAGATCCTCATCGTCACCCTCGCCGAAACCACACCCCGCCTCGAAGCCGAAACACTGCACGCCGACCTCGAACGCGCCGGGATCCACCCGTGGGCCTGGGTGGTCAACAACTCGATCGCTGCAGCTCACCCGACATCACCGCTGCTCCGACGGCGTGCCGGGACAGAAGTCGTCGAGATCAGCTCCATCACCAGCACACACAACCGGAGTGCGATCGTGCCGATGCTGGCCACTGAACCTGTAGGGATCAACGCACTGAATGCACTGACCCGCCCGTCCGAGACGACCCAGTCGAACCTCCCGCCGACCTAGAATCTCCCGCACCACTGGAACTTGGTCTGGTCATCCAATTCCCGACGTTCTTTTGAACTTCGGCGTGCCGCTGGTTCACTGAACGACCGTCTCGCCCTGAGCGGATCAGCGAGCCGACGGGATACCCAAGTCGGCCAGGCCTGTTCGGCCGTACGGGCCCGATCGGTCGAGGACCGTGAGCTTGCGGATCGCCGCGTCTCGGCTGGTCTCGAGCCCTTGGATTTCGCCGAGCCACCCGTTTGTTCGCGCTTCAGCGATCCTCTCGCGCAGGTTCGCGATGATCGCGACCAATCGTGGTCGCGCCCGGGGGTCGACACGGAGCATCGGGCAACGGATACAGGCGTGTTCATGGTTGCAGGGGGATCCGTAGGGGCGACCGCAGGTGCCGAGTTCAAGCTGTCGGGTCGCGAAGTGCTGCTCGAACTCAGCCCACTCTGTATCGGTGGGTTCCCGGTACTCGACGGCGGGGCGCATCGCTCGACGGTGGTCGAGGTAACGGCGGTAGGACCCGATCAGCTCATCCTGGAAAACCGCGACGTACCCCTGCGTGGTGGTGATGTTGGCGTGTCCGAGGAGCTTGGCGGCGATGTGGACCGGGAGTCCGCCCGTAACCGCGTCCGTGGCGAACAATCGCCGGAAGTCGTGCGGTGTGAAGTGCAACGGCTCGCCGGCCGCGTCACGAAGGCCGATGCGCTCGATCGCCTCTTCGAGAAGGCGTCGCAGGGTTCCGTACCCGATCACTGAACGTCGGTGCCCGTTGCGGCACTGGAAGAGGTGCGGAAGCGCTGGACCTGTCGTCCGCTCATGCTTGTCGTATCTGGCGACCAGCGGGATCACTCCATCGTTCTCACCGCGTAGTCGAGTGATAATCGAGGCGAGGACGCTGGCGAGTTCGGGGCTGACGAGCAGCAGGCGCTCCTCGTTGCTCTTCGAGGGAAGAATCTGCAGAAGTGGCACCGTCTCGCCCGTATCCGGCGGCCTGTAGGTGACGAGTGCGAGGTGAGTGAGTTCGCCGAGCTCTTCCACTCGTATTCCGGTGTGGCGCAGTGTCTCGATAACAGCCCAGGTCCAGAAGGCGTCGTCTTCCTCCTTGACGACGTCGATGCGCCGGCCCGCTGGATCGATGACGTGAACGAACGTCGTGTTGCCGTTGACGCGTCGCTTGTCGCTGGGGTCGACCCTGCGGTATTTCGTTGCGCGGTACTCGAACTCTTCGCCGGGTTGGGCCCTCCGCGCATGGTCGAGAAGCGCCGCCCGGTCTTCGCGATGGTCGTTTGCGCTGTCCACGAGACGGTCGAGATGTGGAAGCCGAGTGCGGACGCGTTGGTGCATCCGGGCTTGTCGGGTGCGCTTGGCCTTCTCGATTCCCTTTGTGTCCATACGGTGCACGGGAGACGGAGCCGCCCACGGAGCCCAATAGGGATCCGCGAGGGCCCACTCCTGGATGTCGAGGTAGAACGCGCGCACAACCATCAGCACGTCCAGGTAATTCAGCCGCGGTCTGGTGGACCCATCTCGATTCGTGACGGTACGCAAGCGCAGCTTCCAATCTCGCGCGGCATTGTCGCTGAGGTGCAGGGAGTCGACACCCGGATGGTGGGCTTCGATATCAGCCCAGAAGGAGCCGAGTAGGCGGGCTGTTGAGTCGAAGGAGGTGTAGTCCAGCGCTGGCTTCCTCTCGTTGAGATAGCGAACGAGGAGATCCCGGATAGCCGAGTTCTGGATGGCGAATCGGTCGATGATCTGTTCGGCGCTGCGCTGGCCGACTCTCAGACACGTCAGCAGGTCGTTGTCGGGAATGGGGGCAATCCCGCGGACGAGATCCCAGGCCGCGTGGACGCCGTTCGGGTTGGACCCGTTGGAGTGCCGGTTGTCTGCAAGATAGTCGGTGAAGTCATGTAGCTGCAGTTGGTTGAGGTCTCGGCCGGTTGCCAGGACCATCTTGCTCAACACCAACCGCGCTTCGCGGAACTGGTACGCCGTCAGTTTGGCGCGCGGTGCGTTGGCGGCGATGCGTTCCCAGAGATCGGGGCGGAGCCTCTCTCGAACCGTCTCGTACAGGCTTCGTGCCCTGTATGCGCGCAGGAACGCGTAGTCGACGATCACCACTCGATGGATGAGGAGCGCCGGCACTGTGTCGATCACGTTCCTGCGGGCGACTCCGCGCGCCGAGAGATGCTCGGTCATGGTGGTGATCCAGCTCGGGTAGTCGTTCCCCGATGCGGCTGACCACCGCTCTTGCCAGCCGGTTCCGGGGAATGTGGAGAGCCACTCGAGGATGCCGCGCAGCGCGATCGCGGCCCGCTCGCCGCGTACCGGGTGATTCCGCCAGCGAAGGTCTGCCTCCACGGCGGCAAGCACCTCATCGATCGAGTGGCCGTCGTGGTGTCCGTGAACGCGCTCGGGGCGGACGGTCACTGAGGGAGTTGCCACTGTCGTCAGCACAGATCCTCACCGCCAAACAGAACAGACATGTCATGGTCCCGGTATCCCAGCGACTTCCCCGCGAGGGGGTGTGGTGGTGAAGGCCTGCTCAGGTGCTCGAGTACACGCGACGCCACCTGGACATCTGATTCGTGCAGGTACACCTGGACGGTCGTGGCGATTTGTCGGTGGCCGAGGATTGTCTGAACGTCACGGAGCGAGAGCTTCGAGTCGTCGGCCATACGTCGTGCGGCAGTGTGCCGCAGATCGTGCATGCTCCAGTTGGTTCCGAGCGCGACGTTGGTGCGACGGAAGACGCCTCGGAGCGTTTCGTAGTTCATCGGTTGGCGGGACGCACCAGCCCGACGATTGCGGACGCGAAGGGTCCACCACAGTGGGGCGTTCGGTTGCACATCATCGATCTCGGACAGATACAGGCGGAGCCACAGCAGCGCCTCCGCGCTCACAGGTAGCCATTGTTCGTCCCGTGAACCTTTACGAGTCACCCGCACCAACTGCTCGCCCCAGTCGACGTCGGCCATCCGCATCCCGAGGATCTCCCCAGCTCGGGCACCATTGCTGACCGCCATCGACAGCAGTGCCCTGTCGCGATTGGAGGTGAGCGCACCGAAGAGCCGAACCCATTCCGGATCGGGAAGGACCCTCGGACGACGTTTCGGTATGGGCGGGTTGTAGCGAAGCCGGCCGTCGGTTCGGAATGATTCGAGGGGGTTGTGGTGCGCATGGGCGCGCCGGCTCGCGTTGCGCAACTGGACTGGGTTTACCAGGGGCCCAGTCCCTTCGATGATGGCCCATTCGTAGAAGGTGCGCAGCACCGCATTGCTGTGGCGGATGGTCCGCGGCTTGTAGCGGTCGTCGAGGTACTGCTTGCGTGTGACGGCGTTGATCGTGCCCGCGGTCGAGACGGACACGGTCCGCCGACCACTTTCCGGCTTGATGGCATCAGACAACCAGAGAACGAACTCGCGCAGGTCTTCTTGTGTGGCACGGTTCCACGGCCGGTCGATCACACGCAACCAGCGCCACCATAGCAGCAGGTCATACGCATAGCTCCGAACCGTCCCGGCGCGGTGACCACGAGTGACCAACTCCTTCAGAAACTCGCCGACCGGCTCGATCTCACGATCGTCCGGTCCAACCAGAGACCAGAACGGAACCCCATCTACTGGGTTCACACGACCCCAGGCCGGAAGCCTCGTCGGCACACCCTTCGCGTCTTCACGGTTCACGGACACTCCCTTCAACAGTGCCCTCGACAATGACCACGCTGACCGCCCCCGCCTCGATCGTCCTCGGCGTGTCCGAACTTAGTCCGGTCAACATCCCGTAGTCCATTGACAATCCGAACATCACACCGACGATCAGCACGGGCACCACGGACTCGACCGGACCCGCCGATCCTGCGCCGAGCAATGCCGAACCCCACCCGTGGCCGAATACCAGCACGATGATCCCCGCAGCAGCGCCGAGCACTGCCGTGTTCGCTACGGCGGCGATCACCACGATGAGGACACTCCGAAATGTCATGAGCAGCACCAGCATCCCAGCGATGAGCATGATCGCCACCAGTATCGGCAGCTTGTCAGTGATGGTGTCGGCGAAGTCGAACCCACCAACGGCGGCCCCGGTGACCGTGACACGAAGCGATGTATCGGCCGCCGCAGAAGGGATCACGGCCGCCCGCAGGTGTTCGACGAGGTCCTCCGTACGCTCATCCGACGGTCCGGTCTGGGGGTGACCGTCACCACAGCCCGACCCGGTGCCACCTGACTCTCGGTGACGCGTGCGACGCCGGGCACATGAGGCAGTTCTGAGATCAAGGTCGAGTAGGCCTGCTCTGCAGCCGGATCGGGCGCATCGATCAGCAGCGTGAGGGGACCGTTGATGCCGACGCCGAAGCCCTCGGCCAGCATGTCGTAAGCCTGGTGCCGTGACGTCGATTCCGGTGCACTACCAGCGTCTGCTGCGCCGAGGCGCAACGAAAGCGCGGGGATCGCGACGAGTGCCATCACTGCCGCGGCGCTGATCGCGACCACCACGGGGCGTCGTTCGACGAAGGCCACCCACCGCCTGGTGCGAACACCCGCCTCGGTGTCGTCGCCGATCCGCTCGCGCTGAGCAGCACTGAGCGCTTTGCGTCCCGCAACCGATAGCAGCGCGGGCAGCAACGTCAGCGCGGCGACGAGGGTCAGCAGCACGGTAAGGGCGGCGCCGATGGCCATCCCGGTGAGTGTCTGCACGCCCAGGACGGTCATGCCGAGCAGCCCGACGATGACCGTGGCCGCGGCGAACACCACCGCACGACCCGACGTCGACACCGCGCGTCCCACCGCGACGTCGACTGCGGCGCCACGCATCAGCTCCCGGCGAAAGCGGTAGGTGATGAACAATGCGTAGTCGATGCCGACTCCGAGACCAATGAGCGCTCCGAGAGTCGGTGTCGAGTCCGGAAGTGGCACCACATCGCTCAGCAGCATTGCGGCCATCAGTCCCGCGACAACGCCGGCTGCCCCGGTGACAATCGGCAACAGCGCCGCCCACGCCGAACGGAACATCACCACAAGGATGATCAGCGCGCCTGTCACACCCACGATCTCAGTGATCTCCGATACCGCGATCGTGCCCGCAAAGGCCTGCCCACCGGCCGCCTGAGTGAGTCCGGATTCCGCAGATTCCGACTCGAGGATGTCGGTGACGACGTGCTCCGCTCCCGACGAATTCGGGCCGAATGTGACCACCGCGTACGCGGTACGGCCGTCGGCGCTGACCTGCCCCGGATGGTCGATGGGTGAAGCCACTGAAACGACTCCCTCGGTCTGACCGACCTTGGTGAGCACGGAGTCGATGTGGTTGTGCCCGTGAGCCAGTACATCGTCGCCCTGCCAGACCACCTCACCGGTCACCGCCGTCGCGCCGCCGGTGGCGGACTCGAACGATGCCCCCACCGACAGCGCTGCACCGGTGAGCGTCACGATCGCCAGCACCCATCCGATGATCACCCCGATCCTGTGGTCGTGACACCATCTGCCAACTGCCGACATCCGTCTCCTCCTCAGCTGAACTCGGGCCCGTTGGCCCCGTGTTCCAGTCAAGTGGAGGACGATGCGCGGCGCCTCATGCCCGCCGACGAGATCCGACTACTCCATTCGTAGTAGTTCTCCATTCGTGGTAGCCGGCACATCTCGGGCCGGTCCTCGACCGGCCCAGGTCGTCGGATCACGCCGCCTCAACGGAACTCCCACTGGCACAGTGGTGATCATGGCTTCACGCATCGCCGAAACGTTCACGGTCGCGACATTCAACGTCAACGGCATCCGGGCAGCGCGTCGCCGCGGCTTCGACGAGTGGCTGGCACAGCGATCCGCCGACGTCATCGCACTGCAGGAACTGCGGTGTCCCGCACCGGAGGTGGGGGTGTTCCCCGGCTATTCGACCGCCCTCGACGTCGGATCGGTGCCGGGGCGTAACGGTGTGGCCGTGCTGACCAGAACACCCGCCGCCGCGGTTCGGACGTGGGTGACCCACCCACCCCGGGCCCGCGTGCTCGGCGAGTTCGCAAAGCACGGTCGCTACATCGAGGTCGACCTGGCCGACCATCCCGTAACGGTGGCCTGCCTGTACCTCCCCAAGGGCGGACTGCCCGCACACCTGCAACGTCCGGGCTCGATGCGTGAGCAACCCGACGGCGGGGCGAAGTACGAACGCAAGCAGCGATTCCTCGCCGCGTTCGCCCGTGAGGTGAGCCGCAACCGACTGGCCGCCCTGCGCGCGGGGCGCGAGTTCCTCCTCGTCGGCGATCTGAACATCGCCCACACCTGCCACGACGTGACCAATTGGCGCGCCGCACGCACCATGGACGGTTTCCTCCCGTCCGACCGCGACTGGTTCGACGAACTCCTCGGCACGCGCAGGCTCGTCGACGTGGTGCGCGCCGTCCACGGCGCCCGACCGGGACCGCTGACCTGGTGGAGTTGGGCGGGTCAGTCCTTCGTCAAGGATGTGGGCTGGCGGGTCGATCATCAACTCGCGACGCCCGGACTGGCTCGGCTGGCCACCCAGGTCACCGTCGACAAGGAGCCGTCGCCCGCCGAACGACTGTCGGATCACGCACCGCTCGTGGTGACCTACGGATGAGTCGAAAAACCGCGGCTGTCAACAGCTTCCCGGAAGTCAGCCGGGTGAGGCGACCCCGGACCGCGACTTCGCGTTTCGACGACGCGCCACCCCTGCCGCCACGGGGATCGCGACCGCGGCGATCATCACCAGCGTCGAACTGAGCGCGGCCGGCAGACCCGCGGCCGCATCGGTCGCCGAGGTGAGGTTGAACGCGGTATGCCACAGCGCGACGATCAGCACGCTATGCCCCGAGCGCGCGTAGATCCAGGCCAGCACGATCGAGCCGGCCGTCAGACCGACGAGCCATCCGACGGTGCCCGCCACACCGAAGTCGCGAAATGATCTGACCACCCAGAACATCGGCAGGTGCCACAGCGCCCAGGGCAGCGCGACGATCAGACCGGTGGTGGTGATGCCGAACCGCCCCAACAGCCCCTCGGCGAGGTATCCGCGCCATCCCGTTTCCTCGCCGAGTCCGTTGACGACGACGACGTAGATCAGCATCACGACCACCGGCCATGCGCCGACGCCGGAGTACGCGGCGAAGTCGGCGGCCGTGGGCGCAGCCGAGTCCGATAGCCACGCCGCCGGATAGGCGAGCAAGGCGCATGCGGCGGTGGCCAGCACCAGGACAAACCACCACCAGGACACTCGCCACCGGATCACCCGCGCCCACAGCCGCCGCAGGCCTTCCCGCCCTTCGGTCACCGCGACCACGACCACCGCGGCCACGGCCGGCCCGAGCAGCCCAGGCAGATGACTGGGCCATCCCTGACCGGGACCCACCGCGACATCGGTGAGCGCCAGCGGAATCCACCACGACCACGAGAACGCACAGGCCAGCAGCCAGTAGGCCACCAGTCGACGCCACCGCACGCTCTGATCGCCGAGGGGACCCGCACTCGCCTCCACGTCCCCACTGTGGCCCGATCCGCCACAATCGGGCAAGTGCCGTTGGACACCATTGGCCGATCCGTCGGTCGCTCCCCACCGCATTCACCCACCCTGACTTCAACCGTGGCATTCGGCACCCCGCAGCGATTAGCTGTGCGGCGTAGACGATTCCCGACACCACAAGGACATCCGATGACACGACAGCTGCACCTCGGCGGCTTCCTGATCGCCTCCCCCGTCACCCACTCTCATGCGGCGTGGCGGCATCCGGGCTCGGTGACCGACTACTTCGGGCCCGACCACTATCATCGCGTCGGCCGCATCCTCGAACGCGGAAAGTTCGATTTCGCCTTCTTCGCCGACCTCCTCGCGGCCCCGGTCCGGTTCGGCGGTGACCAGTCCGAGCCGTTCCGACGCGGCACCCAGGCCGCGGCCACCATCGATCCGTCGCTCGTGGCCGCCAGTATCGCCGCCGTGACCACTCACCTCGGCATCGCGGTCACCAAGTCCACCACCTACTTTCACCCGTATGAGCTGGCGCGTGTCTTCGGCTCGCTCGATCACCTCACCCGCGGCCGCATCGCCTGGAACATCGTCACCTCGCTGTCGGAGGCCGAGGCCCACAACTTCGGACGTGAGACCCATGTCGAGCACGACGAACGCTATGCGCGGGCCGAGGAGTTCGTGCAGACCGCGGTCAAGCTGTGGTCGAGTTGGGAGGCCGACGCTGTGGTCGCCGACAAGGAGTCCGGTGTCTGGGCCGATCCCGCCAAGATCCGGCCCGTCGACCACGACGGGAAGTATCACCGCACCCGCGGCCCACTCAACCAGCCACGCTCACCACAGCATCGTCCGGTCCTCATCCAGGCCGGATCGTCGAACACCGGCAAGGACTTCGCCGCCCGCTGGGCGGAGGCCATCTTCGAGATCGACCCCACCCCGGAGGGACGCCGCGCCTACTACGACGACGTCAAGTCCCGCGCCGACAACTTCGGCCGAAATCCAGATCACGTCAACATCTTTCCGTCGTTCATCCCGTTCATCGGGGAGACCGAATCGATCGCGCGGGAAAAGCAGGCATTCCACAACGAACTCGCCGACCCGATTTCGGGTCTGATCACGCTGTCGGTGCACACCGACCACGACTTCTCCCAGTACGACCTCGACGCACCCGTCGAGGATGTCCAGGTGAGCGGAACGCAGGGACTCTTCGATGTGGCACGCCGCCTCAGCCACCGCGATCGACTGACGCTGCGCGACATCGGGAAGCTCTACGCCCAGGGCGTCTTGCTGCCGCAGTTCGTGGGGACCGCATCCGATGTCGCCGACCAGATCGAGCAATCGTTCACCGGCGGCGAGGCCGACGGGTTCATCGTCTCCAGTGCACAGACGCCGGGCACGTTCAACGACTTCGTCGACTACGTCGTCCCGGAATTGCAGAGGCGCGGGCTGTTCCGGCGTGAGTACGAGGGCCGGACGCTGCGCGCACACCTCGGCCTGGGATCACCGGAGGAGGATCTGCCCGCCGACATCCGGGAGGGTTCGGGACTCGTCGCGGTCTAAACTGCGGTGTGACGTCCGCAGCGCAGGATCCGATGAGCGTGCGGCGAGCAGCACTGGTGCCGGTGGCCGCCGGTGACCTCGCCGCCACCCGCGAGTTCTACGCGCACCGTCCGAGTGGGGTGGGTGCACAGTCGCTCGACGAGGTGCACCGCGCGCGGTCGGCGCACACAGCGCCGCCCGCGGCCGGGCGCACGTCGGCCCTCACCATCGAGACCGGTGACCGCGAGGTCGCGATACGCATCACCCTGCCGCACCGATCTGCGATCACCGGCGTCCACCTCGCCATCCACGGTGGCGGTTTCTACCTGCGGCCCTCGGCCCGTGATGACGCCCGGAACGAACGCATGGCAGATGCGTTGGGTGTCGCCGTGATCGGGGTCGACTACCGTTTGGCTCCGGAGAATCCGTGGCCCGCGGCACCCGACGACTGCGAGGCGGTGGCCCACTGGATCATCGACCACGCGCAGCATCGCTTCGGCACCACCCGGCTCACCATCGGTGGGATGTCGGCGGGCGCGACCCTGACGATGACCACCCTGCTGCGGCTTCGGGATCAGGGATCGGCCGAGAGTTTCGCGGGGGCCGTACTCGAGGCGGGAACCTACGACCTCAGCGGCGCGACCCCCGCCGGGGCCACCATCACCGGCGAGTATTTCATCGAGGCATACGCCGGGCACGTCCGCGATCGCACGATTCCGGACATCTCCCCCATCTTCGGTGAGGTGTCCGGGCTCCCGCCGACGCTGGTCGTGATCGGCACCGACGATGTGCTCCTCGACGACAATCTCGCAATGGTGGAGCGTCTGACCGATGCCGGAAACAACGTCGACCTTCGCCTGTATCCCGATGTGCCCCATGGCTTCACCGGTCATGCCACGCCGGTCGCCACGCAGGCGCAACGAGACATCGACAACTGGTTGGGCGGCCGGGCCGATGGCCACGGCCGTGGTACACCGGGTCAGGAGTGATCGGCAAACGCGAGCACCCGTTCCACCGGCCACGTCGTGAGGATCCGATCCGGCTCGATACCGTGCTCCTGGGCGCGCCGCGCACCGAGAATGGGGAACTCCAGCTGACCGGGCGCGTGCGCGTCGGAATCGATGGCGAACAGACATCCCCGATCCCGCGCGATGTCGATCAGGTCGTCGGGTGGGTCGACACGCTCGGGACGTGAATTGATCTCCACCGCAGTGCTGTTCGCCGCGCACGCCTCGAAGACGGCGTGCGCATCGAAGGTGGACGGCGGCCGGTGACCGCGACCGGTCAGCACTCGACGGCCGGTGCAGTGCCCCAGGACGGTGACCCGCGGATCGCTCGCCGCCGCCACCATCCGCGCGGTCATCGCATCGTGATCCATCCGCAGTGCCGAGTGCACGGACGCCGTCACGACGTCGAGACGGTCCAGCATCTCGTCGGACTGATCGAGCGAGCCGTCGTCGAGGATGTCCACCTCGATCCCGCGCAACAGACGAAATCCGGTGCCGGATCGAGCATTCCACTCATCGATCTCATCGATCTGTCGGCGCAGTCGCTCGACACTCAACCCGTTGGCGACGGCGAGTCGGGGCGAGTGGTCGGTGATGGCCATCCAATCGAGCCCGAGTGCTTGTGCCGCAGCGGCCATTTCGTCGATCGATGCGCCACCGTCACTCCAGGTGGTGTGGGCGTGCAGATCTCCGCGCGCCTCGGCGACGAGTTCGGCGGCCACGCCGGGGTCATGGTGCGAACCCTCATCCTGCAATCGCGCGAGGTAGTCCGGTAGCCGACCATCGAGCGACTCCGCGATGACGGCGGCGGTGGTCTTCCCGATTCCCGGAATCGCCGTGAGAGTCCCCGCCACCGCGCGCGTGGCCAGATCCCCGGCCGGGTGCCCGGCGACGGCATGCGCCGCCCTACGGAAGGCCTCGACGCGGTAGCTGCTCTCCCGGCGGCGCTCGAGCAGCCACGCGATCCGCGTCAGGGCCGTCTCCGGCGACAACGGAGCCTCTACGGGCGCGAACGGCATCATCGAGCCAGGGTAACTGCCGATAGCGGCGATCTTGCGGCCAAGCTATTACTCAGTTAGAGTAATTTCATGTTCGCCACCACCCCCACCGACGCGATCACGCTCATCGAGGCGGCACGTCGACCCGCCGACGTCTTCAGCGGATCGGCCACCGACGCGGCCGATCGACGAGCAGCCCGTCGTCGCCATCGCATCCTTCTCGGCGCCGTCCATCCCGACCGCGCCGTATCGGTGGGCATCGACCCCGACGTCGCACGTGACGCGACGATGACCCTCAACGCGCTCTACGCCGCATTCACCGCCACCGCGGACGTCTCGGCCCCCACCGAGCCACATGTCCGTGGCTCATCCGGCATATACGCTCTGCGAGAAAGGCTCTGGGCGACCGACTCCGTGGCCGGCTATCGAACCGACAACCCGTCTGTACGCATCGAGATCGCCCGCACGCGATCAGCGAACGATGCCATCGGCACCGTGGGTCACGCGATATGCCGGCTGGACCGACACGGGATGTCCCGATTCGCCGCCGACATCGTCGACGACGCCGTCACCGCCAACCGACGCTGGATCGCCTATCGGCTCCCCGACGGACTGGTGTCGTTGCGTGCGGTGCGTGCCGCGAGCCCGCAGGGACTCGACGGGCGGGACTGGGCCTGGATGGCACGTCGCATCCTGATGACCCTCGACGCCGCGGCCACCCGTCACGGAAACCTCGGACTCGATACCGTCCTGATCCACCCGGGCGACCACGGTGTCGTGCTCACCGGCTGGTGCGGAGCACACGGCGGAGCCACATCCGACGGCGCCGCCCTGGCCGACCTCTTCGCGACGATGCTCGCGGATCGGGCACCGCGGCAGACCACCTTCGCACGGCGCAGCGCCGCACTCACCCCACGGGAGTCGCTCCGCGAATACGACCTCCTGATCGGAGTCCTGTACGGCCCCCGCAGATTTCGACCCTTCACCACACCCGTTCGAGAAAGGAATTGATCATGGGACAGGGATACTGGGACACCGGCGCCTACCAGGCGGCCGCCGACGCACGCCGCGCCGCCGGAGCCGACGATTTCGGCTACTCGGCACGGATGCGTAACACCCCGCGCCACCTGCGGATGGCCGCACCGGCACTCGATGCGTATGGCGCCACCGTCCGGGAGGCACGAGACAGCGCCGATCACCCCCGCTCCACCCCGATCGTCGTCCTGTTCGACGTCACCGGTTCGATGGGCCGGGTACCGATCACGGTGCAGAAACGATTGTCGGATCTGCTCGGGTTGTTGACGCGCGGCGGCTACGTCGACGACCCGCAGATCATGGTGGGCGCCATCGGCGATGACCAGTTCGATGCCGTCCCCCTGCAGATCGGGCAGTTCGAATCCGACAATCGGATCGACGAGCAGTTGCGTGAGATCTACCTCGAGGGCGGCGGCGGCGGCGACAAACGCGAAGGGTACGCCCTGGCCGCCTACTTCCTCGCCACTCGCTGCGTCACCGACGCCTGGGAGAAGCACGGGCGCAAGGGATATGTGTTCTTCATCGGCGACGAGATGAACAAGCCCGCGCTGTTCGCCGACTCGGTGCGCCGCTTCGTCGGCGACGACATCGGTGAGGATCGTGACGTCGCCGATGTGTACCGGCAACTGGCGCAACGCTTCCACCTCTTCTACGTGCTGCCGAATCTGACGAGTTACTACGACGATCCGGAGGTCGAAGACCACTGGCGGGCCATCGTCGGGGAACGCTTCGTCAAGCTCGACGATCCCGACGGGGTCGCCGACCTGATCGCCGTCACCATCGGTGTCACCGAGGAGTCGATCAGCGTGGCCGAAGGGGTGGCCGACCTGGCCGCGGCCGGCAGCAGTGCCGGTGCGGCGGTCGGAACGGCGCTGGCACGACTCACGCCCATCGCCGACGGCGGTGGCATCCTGCCCACAGATCTGTGAGGAGCACACCATCTTTCACACAGAGAACCGGACGCCCGCCACCCGTCCCCACGGGTCACCGATCGTGGTCGTCGGCCTGGGGTACGGCGACGAGGCCAAGGGCGCGACCGTCGACGTCCTGGCGTCGACGATTCCCGACACGGCCGCGGTCGTCCGGTTCTCCGGGGGCGCGCAGGCAGCCCACAACGTCTGCCACGGTGCCCGGCACCACACCTTCCGGCAGTTCGGTTCGGCCACCCTGCTGGACGTGCGCACCATCCTGCGCGCACCGATGATGATTAACCCGCTGCTCCTGGCGGTCGAGGCCGACGAGTTGGCGCGCCTCGGCGTCGTCGATCCGTTCGGCCTGATCGGCGCCGACACCCGCGCCCTGATCACCACGCCGATCCACGCGGCCATGAATCGGGCCCGGGAATCGTTGCGCGGCAACGCCCGTCACGGTTCGTGCGGGGAGGGCATCGGGGAAACCCGGGCCTATGACCTGGCCGTGGCACGCGGCGCCCGCACCGGCGAGACGATCGGGAATTTCCGGGTGTACGCCGACGCTCCCGACGTCGCGCCCCTGACGATGGGAATGCTGCGTGATCGACGGGCCACCATTCGGGCACTGGATGCGTTGAGCACTTTCGCCCGACCCTTGTTGACCGCGGCCGGTGCCGACGAGATCGAATCGGTCGGGACGATCGCCGACGCACTGGGCGACGTCGCCTCGGCGATCACCATTCTCGACGACGCCGACGCACATCTGGCGGCGACGCTGGCCTCGGGCACCGTGATCTTCGAGGGCAGTCAGGGTGCCCTGCTCGACGAGTGGCACGGTTTCCATCCGCACACCACGTGGGCGACGGTACTGCCCGGTGCGCTGCGACGAGAACTCACCGCCGCCGGGCACCGCCCGACGGTGCTCGGAGCGACCCGGTGCTACGCGACACGTCACGGCGCCGGCCCGATGCCGACGGAGGCCGCCCGTCCGAAGTTGCCCGACACCCACAATCGGGAGGGGCGATATCAGGGCGCGTGGCGCACCGGCCACCTCGACCTGCCCGCCCTGCGGTACGCGGCGGCGATCTGCGGTGGACTCGACGGCGTCGCCGTGTCGCACCTCGACGTGCTCGGCACACCCGGCCTGGCGGTGGCCGACAGTTGGGATGGCGCACGCACCCCGTTGCACCCGACACCGGCCGGGGATCTCGACCGGTTGGCGGAGCTGACCCGCATCGCCGGGGCGGCACGCCCGGATCTGCGACCACTGCCCACGTCGGCGGACGAGGTGACTAGGTTGATCTCCGAGGCAACCGGCGCTCCGGTCGTGATCACCGCGGACGGGCCCCGACGGACCGACAGGAGCATCACGTGGACAGCGCCGAGGAACACAACACCGAGGAGCGCACCGATCTCGGCATGACCTCGGCCGCTATCGACCCGGCCATCCTGAGCGTCGTCAGCGTCGACGTGGTGGCGCTGACCTACGACGTCTCCGCACGCCGGGTGCTGGTGGCCACCCATGCCCGCGAGACCGAGCCGTATCGGGGTGAGCGGGCGCTTCCGGGGGTGGTGGTGCGCAGCGGTGAACGACTGCGCGAGGCGGCACTGCGGGCGGTGGCGAAACTCGGCATCGACGTGCCGCCGAGCGCACTCGGTCAGTTGCAGACCTTCGACGAGCCGAGCCGGGACCCACGTGGGCCGTCGTTGTCGATCGCGATGTGGGCGACCTTCTGGAACGACGAGAGAATCCACACGCCCCACACGTTGTGGGAGCCGTTGGATCACGCTCCGGCACTGGTCTTCGATCACTCGACGATCGTCACGACCGCCCGTCGCTTGCTCGCCGAGCGGCTGTGGAGGGACCTCGATTTCACCCGCGGGTTGACCGGCGCCGAGTTCACCGCCACCGACGCCGTCGCCATCACCCGGCAACTCACCGACGCCGAGGTGCACCGCGCGAACCTCAATCGCGATCTCGCCCGGATCGATGTGCTCACCGAGGCCGGCGTGGCACCGACCTCCGGCGGACGCCCGCCCAAGTTGTGGCGGTGGGCGGCCGACGATGCAGGTCTCCTTCCTCCGGGGCGATCCGACCTAGCCTGACCTAGCCGAGCGCGGCGTCCACGACCTCCTGCGCCTGCACCTGGACCTCCTTGAGATGGTCTGCGCCCTTGAAGGATTCGGCGTAGATCTTGTAGACGTCCTCGGTGCCCGACGGGCGGGCGGCGAACCAGGCGTTGTCGGTGGTCACCTTGACCCCGCCGATCGCCGCATCGTTGCCGGGTGCGTGGGTCATGATCGCGGTGATCTTCTCGCCGGCGAGTTCGGTCGCGGTGATCTGATCCGACGACAACTTCGACAGGACCGCCTTCTGCTCCCGCGAAGCCGGTGCGTCCACCCGCGCGTACGCCGATTCCCCGTACTCGTCGGCGAGTTCCCGGTACCGCTGCGACGGTGTCTTGCCGGTCACCGCAAGGATTTCCGAGGCCAGCAGGGCCAGGATGATGCCGTCCTTGTCGGTGGTCCACGGTCCGCCGTCGAACGTCAGGAAGGATGCTCCCGCACTTTCCTCCCCACCGAAGGCGATCGACCCGTCGAGCAGTCCGCCGACGAACCACTTGAAACCGACGGGGACCTCGACGAGTCGGCGGCCGATACCGGCGACGACGCGGTCGATCAGCGAGGACGACACGAGTGTCTTGCCGACACCCGCGTTCTCCGACCATCCGGGACGGTGGGTGAACAGGTAGTCGATGGCGACGGCGAGGTAGTGATTGGGATTCATCAGGCCGGCGTCCGGGGTGACGATGCCGTGGCGGTCGGCGTCGGTGTCGTTGCCGGTGGCGATGTCGTAGTGATCGCGCGCGGCGACCAGCGATGCCATCGCGTTGGGTGACGAGCAGTCCATCCGGATCTTGCCGTCGGTGTCGAGGGTCATGAACGAAAAGGTCTTGTCCACCGTCGGGTTGACGACCGTGAGTTCCGGCAGGTTGTAGCGCAATCCGATTGCGGCCCAATACCCCACCGATGCCCCACCGAGCGGGTCGGCGCCGATCCGGATGCCGGCCGAGCGGATGGCCTCCATGTCGATGACCCCGGCCAGCGCATCGCAGTAATGCATCATGAACGGATACTCCGACACGTATTCACTGGCCCGCGCGGTTTCGAACGGGATGCGCTGGACGCCGACGAGTTTCGCCCGCAGCAACTCGTTGGCCCGGTTGGCCACCCACGAGGTGATGTTGGTGTCGGCGGGTCCCCCCGACGGCGGGTTGTATTTGAAGCCACCGTCGCGGGGCGGATTGTGCGACGGGGTCACCACGATGCCGTCGGATTCCACACCGGGATTGTCCGCGTTGAACTTCAGGATCGCGCGACTGACGGCCGGCGTCGGGGTGTACCCATCCCCCTCCGCGGTCAGGGTGGTCACCTTGTTGGCGGCCAGTACCTCGAGCGCCGAACGCCACGCCGGGATCGACAACGCGTGCGTGTCGTAACCGATGAACAGCGGGCCGGTGATCCCCGCGCCGGTGCGGTATTCGACGATCGCCTGCGTGGTGGCGAGGATGTGCGCTTCGTTGAAGGCGGTGTCGAGGCTCGAACCGCGGTGACCCGAGGTGCCGAACACCACCTGTTGCAGCGGGTTCTCGGGATCGGGAATGTTGTCGTAGTAGGCCTTTTCCACTGCGGCCACGTCGATGAGGTCTTCGGGCAGTGCCGGCGTGCCGGCGCGAGGATGTGCCATATGCCAAATTGTGCCATCGATCCGCCGGTCCGGAAGGCCTGCCGGGCCGAACGGTTACTGTGAACCCCGATCCCCTCGGCTGTGAAAGGAAACCCGCGTGACGCTGATACCTCTGCGCCCGGCGGCCACGCCGGAGTTGTTGGTCCTGGTGTTGCCGGGCGGCACCGACGCCAGCTATCGACGCTTCTCGCCCTGGCAGGGCTCGGCGCTGCGGATGTATCCGTTCACCTGGTCGATCCGGTTGCGGTTCGGTCGCCGCGTCGAGGTCCGTCAGGTGCGCTACCGCGTCTACGGCTGGAACGGCGGACAGGCCTCACCGATGCCCTACGCACGGGCCGCCCTCGAGACGATCACCCGCGACCATCCCGACACCCCGGTCGCGGTGATCGGCCATTCGATGGGCGGCCGGATCGCCGCACGACTCGCCGCCGACGAACGGGTGACCGGTGTACTCGGCCTGGCGCCGTGGTGGCAGTTCGCCGACTGGCGCGTCATCCACGGCACCGCCCGGGTGGTCGCGATCCACGGTGAGGCCGATACGGTGACGTCCGCCAAGCGAACCGCTCAGGGTGTCGAAGAACTGCGCGCCGCCGGGAACGATGCCGCCTACCTCCCGGTGCCCGGCGGAGGACATCCGATGCTCGACCACCTCCGGCTATGGCAGGGTGCGGCACTGGATTTCGTACGCGATCAGTTGGCGCGCGGTGGTCACGACGACGTGGCGGTCGGGCGCGCCGAACCCAGCGAGTCGACGAACTCCTCGTAGAACTCCACATACTCACCGCCGGAGAACACGTACACCGCGTCGTCACCGGCGCCGGAGAACGATTCCCGCCGTAGGTCCGAGCGCATGTTCTTGAAGGTCGAGGTGTGTTCGAGGTGATCGGTGATCCGGACGAAGAGCGGCACGGCGTAGCCCGGTAGACCGTCGGCGACGTGGCGGGCCAGATCGGCCGCGTCGAAGGTCGCGCCCTCGACGAGGCTGATCGCGGCCATCCCGGCCTTCCCGTCGGCACCGGGAACCGGCACGCCGAACACCACCGCCTCCGCGACGGCGGGGTGGGCGTCGAGGACCGCCTCCACCTCGGTGGTGGCGACGTTCTCCCCCTTCCACCGGAAGGTGTCGCCGATCCGGTCGACGAACCCGATATGCGAAAATCCTTGGTCGCGAACCACATCGCCGCTGTTGTACCAGCGGTCACCGGTCTTGAAGGCGTCGGTGACGATCTTCTTCGCCGACGCCTTCGCGTCGGTGTAGCCGTCGAAGGGCACCCGGCGATTGATCTCGGCGAGCAGCAGTCCGGTGCCACGTCTGCCGACCTTGATGACGCGGCCGGCGGCGTCGCGTCGCGGTTCACCGGACTCCTCGTCGTACTCGACGATGGCGTACTTCAGAACCGTCCATCCCGCCGTCTTCGGGATGCCGAGGATGTTGACGAATCCGATGTTGGCCTCGCTGGCGGCATACAGTTCGACGATGCGATCGATGCCGAAACGCTCGGTGAACTCGTCCCAGATGTCGGGTCGCAGCCCGTTGCCGACGGCCAGCCGGAGCCGATGGGCGCGGTCGGTGGATTTGGCCGGTTGCGCGAGCAGATACCGGCACAGTTCGCCGATGTAGCAGAACGCCGAGGCGTCGTTCTCGATGATCTCGTCGATGAACCGCGACGCGGAGAAAGTTCGGCCGACGGCCAGGCACGCCCCCGACGCCAGCACCGACGACACCGAGATGGTCAGTGCGTTGTTGTGGTAGAAGGGTAGCGCGGTGTACATGACGTCGTCGCTGCGCAGCCGGATCCCCACACCCCCGATGCCCGCCATCGCGGTGAGCCACCGGAAGTGACTCATCTTGGAGGCCTTGGGATATCCGGTGGTTCCCGAGGTGAAGATGTAGAAGGCGGTGTCGCCCAAGGTGATCGAGTCGGTGACGACCGGGTTGACCGGCGAGCACGTCACGACCTCGCGGTGCAGTTGGTCGAAGGAGACACGCTGCGGCGGGAGCACATGCTCGGGAACCGAGTCGAAGGCCTCGGCGAGGTCCTCCTCGTAGATCACCAGCGACGCATCGATCAGCCCGAGGCTGTGTTCGAGCACCGCCCCGCGCTGATGGAAGTTGAGCATGCCCGCGATGGCACCGACCTTCACGATCGCCAGCATCGTGATCACCACGTCGGGGTGATTGCGGGACAGCACGGCGACGACGTCGCCCTTCGAAATACCCTGGCGTGTCAGGTAATCGGCGATCCGGTTGGCCTGGGCATTGGCCTCCCGGTAGGTCATCGACCGGCCCTCGAACCGCAGAAAGTCGTTGTCCGGGTACTTCTCGACGGCCTGCACGAACCGCTTCCCGATCGACATGCGCCGGGTCGGTGGTTGCGGAATCAGGGCGGGCAGCGTCCGCACGATGCTCCCGAGGTCGCAGCGGAGCGACGCGATTCCGCGAAGGATGTCCCACAGTGAGATGTCGGGCAACAACCCGGAATCGGATGTCGTATGTGCGGACATGGTCCCTCCTGAACTCATTGGACAACGATGACGCGTGGGCAACACTAGCGGGTCGGTATGACGTCGAACACAGCCAGATCTCAGTGAATCACCGACGACGGCATCAGTTCCCCGGAAGCGGTGCCACACCGCCGGCGATGTCGGTGATCCGCCAACCGTTGCGATCCACCGTGATCGGATACAGCGCCGTCGTCTTGACCCCCTCCGGTGATTGGACGTTGCTGGTGGTGACGTTGACGAAGACCTGCACCTCGTACTTCCCGTCGTTCTGCGAGGCGATGTCACTGCCCACCAACGTGCCGGAGGACACCCACTGCAACTGTCCGAGCAGGTCACGCAGGGCGGGTTCACTGGTGGTGAACTGCTGGATCAGCGGATCGGCCACATTCGTGTTCAATGCCGCGAACCAGGGGTCGAAGTTGCGGTAATCGATCTTCGCGGCGGCCACCGCATAGTCCGAGGCGATCTGACGGGCGTGCGCGGCGTCGGCCTGTTGGGCCCGCAGCGTGGACAGTTCGTCGGCGGCCTGATGTTTCTGCCACGCCAGCACACCGGTCGTGACGGCCAGTGCGATCACGACGGCCGCGAGCAGTGCGGTCAGCAGACGCCCGCGGCGATGGTCGGGCCGGCGTCGATCCGGTGCGGCGTCGCGCGCGGTGATCGGGCCATCGGCGGTGTCGGTCGCGGTGGCGTCGGTGTCGGTGCCGGCGTCGGTGTCAGTGGTCTCGGTGTCGGCGGTGTCGGTGTCGGTGTCGACATCGGTCATCGCCGTGTCGCTCACTGCCATGTCGCTGGTTGCCGTGTCACTGCTCATCGTCAAACCTCGTTCGGGGTGTCGTCTGTGTGGGTGTCATCTGTGTGGGTGTCATCTGTGTGGGTGTCATCGGGGACCGGCCACCGTCAGTCGCAAGGTGCCGTTCTCGTCGACGATGGCGAGTCCCTGCCCGACCAGGGTGGCGAGGTTGACGCGACCGGCCGGTGCCACCGCGTTCAGGGTGGGTTGCAGTACGCCGAGGATGGCGGCCGCATCGGGCAGGATCGTGGCGAGGTAGTCACCGATCTTCTGGGTGAACGGGATGATCACGTCGTACCACCCGGTGGCGCCCTCGGTGGCCTGCGCCAGGCCGGGCAGCAGACTCCACAGTGTCGCGAACGGCACGTTCATGTGGGCGAGTTTCGGTGCGGTGGCCCGCATCACGGCTCCGATCCGGTCACCGTTGAGGCGAACCAGCAGTTGTTGCGCGTGATCGAAGACCCCGGCGAACTCCGAGCGATAGGTGCCGATGGTGCGTGCGGTGCGTGCGGAGAAGTCACCGATCACGGCGAGGTCGGCGTCACGGCCGCGCCAGCCCTCGGTGATGGTGCGGGCGAGTTCGTTGAGGGTGTCCGGATCGAATTGGCCGGTGAGTCCGCGCATGGTGGTGAGCATGTCGGCCACCGACACTCCCGGATCGACGTGATCGCTCAGTTCGGCGCCGTCGGCGATGTACGGCCCGGTCGCCCGGGTGGAGGAGAACTCGATGTACTGCTCGCCGACCATGGACAGGTTGGCGACGCGGATCTGCGCGTCCGCCGGTATCTGCGCCTGCGGGTCGATCTGCAGGTCCGCACGCAGACCCGCGGCTCCGGCGCTGATGGTGGTGACCTTGCCGACGGCGATCCCGTTGTAGAGGACCGCCGAATCCGGTTGCAGCCCTCGCGATGTGGACAACTCGACGCTGACGTGGTGATACCGGGTGAAGGGATGCAGGTGCAGTACCCCGACGACGAGGTAGGCGGTCAGCAGGATCGAGACAACCACCAGCATCACCAGGCTGATGAGTGTGCGGCGCGCGCTCATCGCATCGCTCCGATCATCCGGAGTACCGCGGCGACGGTTCGGGTGTCGACGCCCGACTGCCCCGACGGCCGCCCGTCGGGGCGGGTCACGTCGACGATGTCGATGGCCGGGTCGGCCAGCCAGGCGACCATCCGGTCGTTGATGAGGCGATCGAGTTTCTCCATGTCGGCCGGCGCCTGCGCGTCGAGACGCACGGCAGTCGCCACCAGGGGGTCGATGATGCCGATGAGCCCCTGCAGGGTGGCGTAACGCGGGAGGATGAGGTTGCCGATGGGATCGACGTTGGGGCCCAGGGCATTGAGAACGTTGGACAGACCCAGGAACGCCGACACCGCACCACTGACCCGGCGCGGACCGAATTCGAAGGCGAATCCCAGCCTCGTCCGGTTGGCGTCCAGGGTCGCCGCGACCGACGCCACCGAATCGATGATCCCGGTGACCGACCGGCTCTGCGACGCGCTGCGCGCGATCAGCGCCCGCAACACCTCGATCCCGACGTCGCGGTCGGCGGTGTCATCGGGAAATGCGTTGTTGGCGTTGCTGATCACCCGTTGCAGGGTGGCGACCGTGCCACCGTTGGCCAGGGCCGCGATTCCGCCGAGCAGTTCCTCGACCTGTGGCGCGACGGTGGTGCGGGCCAGCGGGATGACCGCGCCGGGGGCGAGGGTCCCGGCCGAACCGGTCGGCGGCGCGCTGAGGCTGATGAAGAAGTCACCGAGCAGTGTGGCCTGGGTCAGTTCGGCGGTGGTACCGGCCGGCAGGGAGACCTCGGAGCTGATGTCGACGGTCGCGACCGCCACTCGCGTGCCGTCGCGTTCGGCGACGTCCACACCGCGCAGCACCCCGATCCGGGAGCCGTTGTAGATGACCTTGCTGCGGGCGGGCAGGTTGAGTACCGACCCGAATTCGAGGTCGAGCGAATAGCTGTCGCCGTCGACGCGGGTGCCGGGCAACGGCAGATCCGTCGGCGAGACGCCGCATCCGGCCAGCAGAACCGTCAACGCCGACAGCGTCACGGCGACCCATCGTCGGATCATCGGGTACCTCCGGCGGTGGCCAGCACCATCTGCACGAGTGCGAGGTCGACGTGCCCGCCGGCGCCGGGGACGGGACGGCAGGCCTGCGGCATGACCGCGTTCACCTGAGCGCACACCGCCGCACTCGAGGTCGCGCCGACCCGCACCGCCGGCGGGGTGACGGTGATCCCGCCGGCTGCGGCACCGCCGGCGAGGATGCGCTGCAGCCCGGTCGACACCGTCGGCAGTCGACGCAGGACGGCGACGATCTCCTCGGTGGGGACCTTGTCCAGCAACGGCATCAGGGCGTCGAGCACCGAGAACACACCCGGGGAATATGTCCGGATGAGCCGCAGCAGCGACGGCGTCAGTTCGGTGGTCTGCACCACCGCCGGGTTCAGGACCGAGAACCACGCGTCGAAGGTCACCGCGAAGTCGCCGAGTTTGGTGAGTCCGAGTTGCAGGTCCGGCCATCGTTGCACGAAGAACTCGGTCAGTTCGTCGACGTTGGTGAGCAGGGATCGTAGTTGATTGTCGCGCAACGCCGGATCGCCGAGTGCCGCCGCGAGACCACCGACCGCGTCGTTGAAGTCCGCACCGGTCCCGCGCAGGCTGTTGTTGACACGATTCATGGTGTCGCGCACCAGTTCCCGACTCTGATCGGAGTGTGATGCGGCAGCGGTCACCTGCGCGGCGAGTTTGTCGAAGGCGGCGTAGGCCTCGCTGACGCTGGTGGGAGTGTGGGTGCGGGCCAACGGAATACAGGTGCCCATATCCCAGGCGGGTCCGGTGGTGCGGCCCGCCGGGATCTCCAGATGCCGGTCGGTGACGATGGAATCCGAGGTGGTGACGGCGGACACGTCGGCCGGGAAGTCGATGTCGCCGCCCACGGTGAACCGCACCACCACGTGCCCGTCGTGGGAAGCGATCGACGTGACCGACCCGATGGGCACCCCGCGCATCGTGACGTCGTTGCCCGGGTACAGCCCGACGGCGTCGGCCATCTCGGCGCATCCGGACCGGTCGTCGGAGCGATGGCGGACGAGGATCACGGTGGCCGTGGCGACCAGTGCGATCGCCACCAGTGCGATCAGGATTCGTGGAGCCATCCGTGTGGTCGGCAGACGCATGCTCAGCACCGCCGTTCCGTGCTCGGCACGCACAATCCACCGGCACCGAATTGTCCGGGCGCCACGCTCACCTGCGGCGCGTTGACGACCACCGAGGACAGGTCCACCCGGCCGGCGGTGTCGACCACACCCATCGAGTCGGCGATCTCCGCGACGATCGACTTCAGCCGCGCCAGCAGGTCATCGATGCGGGAAAGTTGGGCATTGAGGGTGTTCACCAGGTCGAGGACCTGCGTCACCTCGGGTTCGATGGTGCCGGTGAACGCGTCGACGGGTTTGCCGATGAAGGCGAACAGCGCCCCGATCGACCGGACCGTCTCCACGCCTTCGGCCTTGACCTGGTAGGCCTTGGCGCCGACGTACCCGATGAGCCGCAGCATCTCCACCAGGTCGGCGCGACCGGAGTTGAGGCCGGCGATGTACTCGTCGCTCAATGCGACGGCGGCGTCGAGGTCGTCACTGCGGTCACCGATCGCCGTGGTCAGTTGCCGGGTTTCGGCGATGATGTCGCGGATGGCGTCGGGTTGTCCGTCGAGGGCGGCGTCGACCTTCTCCAGGGTGTCGGCGATGGTGACGCCGTCGACCTTCGCGATCACCTTCCCGGAGTCGGCGATGACGTCGGAGAGGGTGTAGGGCACGGTGGTGCGTTCGGTCGGGATCACATTGTCGCCCAGCCGATTGTGTCCGGCGGGTCGCAGCGCCACATAGTGGCCGCCGACCGCGGTGAGCAGACGCACGTCGGCCGCGGTCTGATCGCCGAGCGCCATCCCGGAATCGACCTCGAGGGTCACCTCCACCCGGTCGGGGTGCAGCGTCACCGCCGACACCTCCCCCACCCGCACCCCGGCGATGCGGACCTCGTCGCCGGCGGTCAGTCCTCCGCTGGTGGTCAGCGCCACCGTCACGTCGTCGTGGCCGAACGGATCGAGGTAGACCACGCCGCAGATGACCGCGAGAATCACCGCCACCAAGACACCGAGCATGCCGATGCGGAACTGCCTGCGCCGCAGGGAGTGTTCGTCCCGTCGCCCGCGGATCATCGGCACATCACCACCGGTACCCCGGCGAGCAGGACCTGGGTGAGTGGGGTCGGGATCGCTTCCCCGGAGCTGCAGGTCAGCGAATTGTGCTGGGCCGCATGGACGGAACCGTCGAGGGCGTCGATCAGTCCGGGCAGGCGGCTCAAGGCGCCGGTGGCGGTGTTCATCCCGGGTATCCAGGTGCGCAGCAGATGGTCGACGGTCGCATAGTTGCCGTAGTAGGACTGCTCGAGGTTCTCCAGCAGCTGCCGGACGGGCCCCAGGCTGCGCGCCGCCAGACGCATCGACACCTGCGTCTTGTCCGCGGACGCGGCGAGCACACCGAACGCCTCACCCATCCGGGCGATCAGATCGTTGAGTTGGGGTGACTTGTAGCGGATCTCACCGGCGACCCGTCCCAACTGCGTCACGATGGTGGCGATGAGGGCCGACCGATCCGACACGACGCCCGCGATCTGACGCAGTTGCGCCAGCACCGATCCCACGTCGGGACCTCGACCCTCCACCACCGCAAGCAGATTGGTCATCAGCTCGTTGAGTTGTTCGGGCTGCAGGGTGCCGAACAGGGGCCGCAATCCGTTGAACATCTCGGTGATGTCGAACGAGCCGATGGTGCGATCGGCGGGGATGGTGGTGCCGGGTGCGACCGTCGGCGCGGTATCGGTGGGCGACGCGGAACCGGCTCCGGACGTCTGCAGGTCGAGGTAGCGCTGCCCGACGAGGTTCAGGTAGCGGATCGCGATCCGGGTGTCGGTGTGCAGGGTGGTCGTGGTGGTGACGGAGAACCGGACTTCTGCCTGCGCACCGGAATTCAGGTCATCGTCGACGAGGCGGATGGATTGCACCTTGCCCACCCGCACCCCGAGTTCGCGGACGTCGTTGCCCACGGCCAGTCCGGAGACGTCGGTGAATCGGGCGGTGAAGGTGTTCTGGTCACCGGGGACCGACGGGTTGAGCGCCTCGACGATCACCCAGCCGGCCACCAGGACGGCGACCACGAAGACCACGAAACCTGCTGTGGCGGTGGGGCGGACGCGGTTCATCGGCCACCGCCGGTCCCGGACGCGGCGAGCCCGGCGGTGATCGCGGGCAGGGATTGCAGCGTGAGCCCGAGGCGCAGCCGCACCTGGCCGTCGACCCGCAGCAGCATGCGGTCGAGACGACCGATCAGTTCGTGTGCGTCGTCGGCGGCGGCCGGCACTGTGGACAGCGTATAGCCCAGTGGCGCACCGAGTGTCAGGGAGGCGTCGAGGACGGTGGCGAGGTCGGTCGGGTTGTTCCCGACGGTCTGACCGAGGGTGATGAACGTCTGCACCAGGCCGGTCAGCGCACCGGTCACCTTCTCGGTCTGGGCCGGGTCGGCGTACATCTCGGTCTTCTCCACCAGCGTGGTGAAGAGGTTGACGAACGGATCGGCGAGGCTGTCGGCGCCGCGCAGGGTGTCGTCGGCGATCGCGAGCATCTGCGCGAACGGCATCTGCTGATGTTCGTGCGCCAACACGAGCAGGTCGAAACCCGAACGCATCAACGGCGAGATCTGTGCGACGACCCCGTCGAGCCGGTTGATCATCGCGGTGACGTCGGCCCCGGTGAGTGTGCTCGTGATCGAGCCGACGTCACGCAGCACCGCCACCGCCGAGACCTGCGAGCCGGATACGGTGGCCGCGATCCTCGCACCGTCGTGCAGTGTCGGGCCGGGACCGTCGGGCATCAACTCGATGCCGACCACACCGAAGATGTTCGACGGGACGAACCGCGCGGAGAGTCCACCGCGGATGTCGGCGGCCTGCCGGGCGTCGAGGGAGAGTCGAATATCTTGTCGCCCTGCGGTATCGATGTCGATGGAGTCCACCCGGCCGATGAGCAGACCCCGGTACTTGACGTCGGCGCCGGCGGCGAGGGAATCGGCGACACGGTCGGAGGTGACGGTCACCTCGATGCGGTCGTCGAAGACTCCGCGCGCGTACAGGGTGACCGGGACCGCGATCACCAGGATCACCGCCACCGCGATCAGCCCCCACCGGACCAGCGAACCCTGGGAGGGTCCGCGTCCGGACATGTCGACCGGCGGCCCGATCATCCGGAGAACCTGAATCCGACGTCGGAGCCCCAGAACACCAGGGTCAGCACCATGTCGAGGACGACGATGACGATGAAGCTGAACTTGATCGCCCGTCCGGTCGCGACACCCACACCCTCCGGACCGCCGCGGGCGTAGAAACCCTGATAGCAGTGGATGATCACGACGGCGACGATGAACACCACCGCCTTGATCACCGAGTACACCACGTCGACGGGTCGGAGGAAGGCGTTGAAGTAGTGCTCGTAGGTGCCCGGCGACTGGCCGTGGAAGCCGGTCACCACCAGCGTGCACGCCAGATAGGCCAGCACCAGGGTGATCAGGAACAGCGGGATGATGGTGACGATCCCGGCGACGGCGCGGGTGCTGACGACGAAGGGGATCGGTTGGACCGCTTGCGCTTCGAGGGCATCGATCTCCTCGGAGATGCGCATGGAGCCGATCTCGGCGGTCATCCGGCACCCGGCCTGCGCGGCGAAGCCGATGGCTACGACGATCGGCGCGATCTCCCGGGTGGTCGCGTAGGCGGACAGGAATCCGGTGAGCGGACCCATGCCGAACATGTCCAGCGAGCCGAACGCCTCGACACCGATCGATCCGCCGACCGACGCGCCGAGCACCACCAGCACCGCCACGGTGCCGCCGCCCACGATGATCGTTCCGTTGCCCCACATCATGTCGCCGAGCACGGCGAGGGTTTGGCGGCGGTAGCTGCGCAGGGCGTGCGGTATCGCGCCGAGGACCAGGGCGGTGAATCGCAGTTGATGGCCGAGCATCGCGAGCAGCCGCGCCGGTGCGCCGGCGTGCGCCGCGGCCCGACGCGCACGAGGGTGTGACGCCAGGTAGACATCAAGACCGAGCACCGCGTCGTTCACCCGACCTTGGTATGCAGGAACATCGAGATGATTTGCGTGGCAATCAGATTGAGTACGAAGCTGGCCACCACACTCAGCACCACCGCCGCGTTGACCGCGTCGGCGACACCGCGGGGACCGCCCCGCGCCTCGAGTCCTCGTTGACAGGCGATGGACACGACCACGAGTCCGAAGATCTCCGCCTTGGCCAACGCCGCCCACAGGTCGACGAGGCCGGCGAACTCGCCGAACGAACCGAGGTAGCTGCCGGCGGCACCACCCTGGAAGGCGACGTTGACGAAGTAGCCGGTGCCGACGCCGACGAAGATGATCTCGACGCAGATCAGTGGCGCGATCACGGCCACCGCCGCCAGCCGGGGCGCGATCACCCGTCGGGCGGGATCGATACCCATGGTGCGCATGGCGTCGATCTCGTCGCGCACGGTCCGGGATCCGAGGTCGGCGGCGACCGCGGAGCCGACCGCGCCACCCATCAGCAGTGCCGTCGCGATCGGCGCACCCTGCCGCAGCACCCCGAGCGCCCCGGCCGCGCCGGCCATCGACGACGCCCCGATCTGGGCGGTCAGGCTGCCCACCTGCACCGAGATGATCACGCCGAACGGGATGGCGACGAGCGCCGCGGGCACCGCCGCCACCCCGGTGAAGAAGACCATCTGCCGATAGGCCTCGCGGAACGGGAACCGCCCGCGGACCAGATCCGCGCACCCGCGGCTCGCGGCGGTGGCGAACAGTTCGAGCAGCCGACCGAGCGTCGCGATCGCCGAGCCCGCGGTGGACGCCACGCGCCCCGCAGACATCTGCTCGAACAGCTTCACCGTCACCAATGCCACCCCATTGTCGATTCGCGAACCAGTGTGGCAGAGATTTCAAATTCTGGCTTCATTTTCAGTTTTTCGCCGCCACTCAGGCGTTTTAGCACGTCAGAGGGCATTTGAACGTGGTGACGGATTGCTTCGGAGGCCGTTCACCGGCCACACTGGAGGGATGAACGCTTCCGCATCCCGGCCGACGGCGCCGCCGGACGACGAGCCCACCGGCCCCCTCGACGGGGTCACCGTGCTCGAACTCGGCACCCTCATCGCCGGCCCGCACGCCGCCCGGCTCCTCGGCGACATGGGCGCCGACGTGATCAAGATCGAACCGCCGAATCGACCCGACCCGATCCGAACCTGGGGGCAGGCCGAGGTCGACGGGAACCGCTTCTACTGGACCGTGCACGGCCGCAACAAGCGGGCGATCACCCTCGACCTGCGCTCCGATCGTGGCCGGGAGATGTTTCTCCGTCTCGCCGACCGCGCCGACATCATCGTCGAGAACTTCCGGCCCGGAACGCTCGAACGTCTCGGCATCGGACCCGACGTACTCCTCGAACGCAATCCCCGCATCGTCGTCGTCCGGGTGTCCGGGTACGGACAGACCGGACCCGATGCGTCGCGTGCCGGATACGCCTCGGTCGCCGAGGCGGCGAGCGGGTTGCGCTACATCAACGGCTATCCCGGCCAATTGCCGCCGCGATTGTCGCTGTCGCTCGGCGACACCCTGGCCGGAATGTTCGCCGCCCAGGGCGCACTGGCCGCGCTGTATCGGCGCAGCGTCACCGGCAAGGGTCAGGTGGTCGACACCTCGCTCCTGGAATCCTGTGTCGCCGTGCAGGAATCGGCGATCGCGGACTACGACGTGGGTGGCGTGGTGCGCGGACCGTCGGGTACCCGACTCGACGGGATCGCCCCGTCGAACCTCTACCCCACCGCCGACGGCACGCACGTGATCATCGCCGCCAACCAGGATTCGGTGTTCGCGCGGCTGTGCGCGGCGATGGGGCAACCCGAGTTGGCCACCGATCCGCGTTTCGCCGATCATGCGGCGCGCGGCCGCAATCAGGACGAGCTCGATGCGCTGATCGGTGAATGGTCGACGCAGTTCTCCGCCGACAAGCTCACCGACGTGCTGTCGGAGGCGGGCGTCGTGGTCGGCCCGGTGAACACCATCGCCGAGGTGGTCGCTGACCCCCATCTGCAGGCGCGCGGCATGATTGCCGACCATTTCGACGAACGGGCCGGTCGGGTGGTGCGCGGTCCGGGTGTGGTGCCGCAGTTCAGCGAGACGCCGGGACGGATCCGCAATGCCGGTCCACCCGAACCGGGATGTGACAACGCGGCGGTTTACGGTGAGGTGCTCGGGCTCTCCGCGGAGCAGGTGGCCGAGTTGGCCGACGAGGGAGTGATCTGATGGATGTGACCATTCGCGACGTCGCGATGCGCGACGGCCTGCAGATCGAGGAACCGATCTCCACGGCCGCGAAACTCGAACTGCTCGAGGCGATCTGCGACACCGGCGTGCGTGAGGTGGAGGTCACCGCCTTCGTCTCGCCGAGTAAGGTCCCGGCGCTCGCCGACGCCGCCGAACTGTGTACCCACCTCGATCGCTTTCCGGGCGTGAGCTTCTCGGCCCTGGTCGCCTCAGTGGGCGGGGTGCGACGCGCCCTTGACGCGGGGCTCACCAACCTCGAATACGTGGTGTCGGCGTCGGATGCGCACAGCCGCGCCAATGTCGGCCGGGACACCGAGGCGTCGGTCGCCCTCATCGAAGGGATCGTCGCGATGGCACATGCGGCGAACGCCGGCGTCGAGGTGATCGTGGCGACCGCGTGGGATTGCCCTTTCGACGGTCCGACGCCCCCGGAGCGGGTCACCGGAGTGATCTCACGGGCCGTCGACGCGGGCGCGGACCGCATCAGCGTCGCCGACACCATCGGCACCACCACCCCGGGGCGCGTGCGTGATCTTGTCGCGCAGGTGGTTCCGCTGATCGGCGAACTGCCGTTGGGCGCGCATTTCCACAACACTCGCGGCAGCGGCCTGGCGAGTGCGTATGCCGCTGTGCAGGCCGGCATCTCGCGTCTCGATGCATCGGTTGGCGGCCTCGGCGGCTGCCCGTTCGCGCCCGGGGCGAGCGGCAACATCGCCACCGAGGACCTCGTCTATCTGCTGCGCGACAGCGGCGTCGAGACCGGAATCGACCTCGACGCCGCGATCCGTGCCGGGCGGGTGGCGATCGGAGCCGTCGGCGGTGGAACCGGGAGCGCGTTGATGCGTGCCGGCGATCGGACGTTGGTGGCGCCCGCGGTGGCGCGGTGAGCGGTCGGCCGAACGAGTGTCTCCTCAGCCGTGACCAGCATCAGACTGCGTGCGTTGAGATTCCGTTGCCGAGGCAGAGGTGGACGCATGCCCGCCTCGGACGTCACTTCCCGGGCGTCCCACCCATTGCGTGGCTGAGGGTCCACGAGCTACGCAGGCATCGTCTCGCGGTTGATGTCCAGCGGAGCCACGGTCCCGTCGGGCCTTTTTCACCATGAGTTCGAGTTCACTGCCGAGCGCCTCGACGTACTTCTGCAACGTCGAGCCCGTGGTGGTGGCCAGGTCACCCTTCTCGATTCGTGACACACGGTTCTGTCCAACTCCCACGATGTCAGCCACCTCCTTCTGCACCAACCCCGCATCCCTACGGAGTTGCACAAGCCGATAGATCGCGGTGTCGTGATTCATCTGGGCGCGAACGCGGTCGATCCGCTCACGGTTTCCGGGACGGCGTGCGCGGAGGTCATCGAGCGTGGTCGTCGCTTCTTCCCCGTCTTCTTCCCTGCGCGGTCTGCTTACGAGATTCACGTTGCACAGCCCGTCGTACCACGCTGACCAATTCCCTCCCGCCCACATGGCACTCACCCACATGGCACGCCAGGAATGAAATGTGCCCCCTACCTGACATAGGTAGGGGGCACATCGCTGTGGAGCTGCCGGGAATTGAACCCGGGTCCTCCGTCGTGTCAGCGGGGCTTCTCCGTGTGCAGTTCACTGTGTCTCTACTCGGATCTCCCGGTCACGCGAACAAGCCGAGATGACGATCCCAGTCGCTGTTGAATGTCCCATCCGCACCCGCGACCGGTGCGAGCGGTGAGCTCCCGAAGATGATGCCGGCACCGGATCCGGGAGCATGATCCGGGCCGACAGATTACGGGCTCGCTGTCAGGCAGCGAGAGCGTAATCGCGCTGATTCTTATCGGCGCTTAATTGGTTGCCGCGACGCTTATACGGTGGTCTCTGGCCTGCACCGACACGCTTCCCCCGCCTCGGCGAACGTAGTCGAAACCGATCAGCCCCGAGACGAGACCCGCCCGGTGAGGGGCGAGCAGTTCATTGTAACAACCCGGACGGACAGGTTCATTCCCATTTCTCCCAGCCGTCCCCGCACCGCCGCGACCACGTCACTGGATCGACAGCATCGCGGTGTCGGCGACACCCACGGGAACCGACAACTGCCCGTCGGAGGCCTGGTAGCGCTTACCGGTCCAGGCGTCGACGCCGGCCACCGACGCATCCCCGTTGAGACCGAGACTGGTCAGCGACACCGACATCGTGCGCGCATGATCGCCCCGGTTGGTCAGCGAGACGACGAGGCCCTTGTCGCCGAGTGCCCGGCTCCAGATCTCGGGATCGTCGCCGACTATGGCACCGGCGCGGACCCGCGGGTCCTGATCGACGCCGATGATCGCGTCATTGGCGAGGATGTCGCGGGTCTGGGTGCTCATCGTGGTGAGATCGTTGCCGGCCATCAGCGGCGCGGCCATCATCGCCCACATCGACATCTGGGTGCGTTGCATCGCCGGCGTGAGTGCGTCGCCGACCCCGACCACCAGCATGTCGAGGTCGACGAACCGACCGTCGGAGACCCGATCGCCGAGCGGGGCAACGGCGTCGACGATGTCGGTGATGCCCTGATAGCCCGACGGACCCGCGTCGGTGGACCACGCCGGGGTGATGTCGTTGGTGGCCCGCGTCATCGTTGCCACACCGCCCCAATCGAATTCGGCCCCGGGCACCGATTCGGACACACCACTGTTCGGGTTGATGCTGTAGACGATGGGCCGGCCGGTCGCCCGGATCGCATCGCGCATCGCGATGAAGGACGCCACCTGATCGTCGTGCGACGACGTGCCGGAGCACCAGTCGTACTTGAGGAAGTCCACTCCCCACGACGCGAACGTCGCCGCGTCCGTCGTCTCGTGGCCGCCGCTTCCGGTCGCGCCGGGGTAGCTGCCGGTGTACTGCGCGCACGTCTTGTCCTGCGCGCCGGCGTAGATGCCGAACTTCAGTCCGCGGGCGTGGATGTAGTCGGCGAGCGCGGCGATCCCGGCGGCGAAACGCGTGGGGTCGGCACGTAGTCGGCCGTCGTCGTCCCGGGTCGGGGCCATCCAGCAGTCGTCGACGACGACGTAGCGATACCCCGCGTCACGGAGTCCGGAGGAGACCAGCGCGTCGGCCTGAGCGCGCACGATCTGCTCGGTGATACCGCAGCCGAAGGTGTTCCAGCTGTTCCAGCCCATCGGCGGGGTGGTGGGCAACCCCGCGATCGCCGGCCCGGAGCCGCCGATCTGTTCGGCGGCGGACCGCTCGGGAGCGCACCCGGCCACCGACAGCATCGCGACGAGCAGAGCGCTCAGCAAGACCACCCACCGTCGACGACGGCGACCGGGTCCGGGCGCTGTCACCGCAGCGATCACATACCCTTCACGCGCCGGCCGACCTCGCGGGCCACCTCACGCTGAGCGGTGCGACGGGCGAGATCCTGGCGCTTGTCGTGGGCCTGCTTACCGCGGGCCAACGCGATCTCCACCTTGGCCCGACCGTCGTGGAAGTACATCGACAGCGGCACCAGGGTGAGATTGCCGTCGCGGATCTTGCCGATCAGGTTGTCGATCTCGCGGCGGTGCATCAGCAGTTTGCGGTTACGCCGGGGTGCGTGATTGGTCCACGACCCGTTGCCATATTCCGCGATGTGCAGTCCGCGCAACCACACCTCGCCGTCGTCGATGGTGGCGAACGCGTCCACCAGTGAAGCCTTGCCCTCACGCAGACTCTTGACCTCGGTGCCCAGGAGCGCGATGCCGGCTTCGTAGGTGTCGAGAATGGTGTAGTTGTGCCGGGCCTTGCGGTTGGACGCGATGAGGTTGCGTCCCTTTTCCTTTGCCATGTCGGCTACTCACCTCCTCGGTGCTGTTTGTGGAAATCCTCCGGGTGTACAACGCGCACGACGGCTCGTTCACTCCCGGACATAGACACGCAGCGTGACATATCCGGTCGCCGCTGCCAACACAATTCCGCCGATGATGAGCCAGGGTGACACCAGCAGGACGTCACCCGCGGTGACACGTGGCACGATGTTGACGCCGTAGAGCCCGGCCAGGGCACGGTCGAAGAAGAAGATCTTGGCCAGGAACAATCCGCCGACGGCCAGCAAGGAGCCGATGAGGGCGGCGAGCACCGCCTCGAGCAGGAACGGCAGCTGCGTATACCACCGCGTGGCACCCACGAGGCGCATGATGGACACCTCGGTCCGGCGGGTGAAGGCGGCGACCTGCACCGTGTTGACGATCAGCAGGATCGCCGCCACCGCCAGGATCGCCGCCACGGCGAACGCGGCGTTGCGCACGCCGTCGAGCACCCCGAAGATGCGTTTGACCAGCTCTCGTTGGTCGAGTGCGCCCTCGATACCGAGGTCCTGTCGGCCGGCGAAGGTGGTGTAGACCTCGTCGAATCGATCCGGGTCCGACATCCGGACCTTGACCGAGGACTGGGCGAAGGTGTCCGGGGTGATCTGATCGGCGATCTCGGGCGAGGTCTCCTCGAACATCGCCTTGGCGGCCTCATACCCTTCCTGGGCACTGACATAGGTCACCGAGCCCACGCCCGGCTGCTTCTCCAGCTCGGTACGCAAGGTCGTACACGGCGCCTGCCGGCAATTGGGGTCGGCCTTGGAGACGTCCTCGTTGAGGAAGAACTGCATCTCCACGCGGTCGAGGAAGATCTTCTGACTCTTGTCGGCCATCTGGATCACCAGCAGACCGCCGCCGAACATCCCCAGCGTGATGGCCGTGGTAATGATCATGGCGATCGTCATGGTGACGTTGCGGCGGAAGCCGTTCAAGACCTCGCTGATGATGAAATGCGCTCGCATGGTCGCTCGGATGTCCTTCGTGGTCGTGGTGTCTTCGGCCCGGAGTTCGCGGCGCACCCACACACGGTGCGCGCGCATGTCCTCAGCCGATCCCGTAGACCCCTTGTTCGTCGTTGCGGACGAGTTTCCCGTTGTCGAATTCGAGTACCCGCCGGCGCATCGCGTCGACGATGTGGCGATCGTGGGTGGCCATCACGACGGTGGTGCCGCGGCGGTTGACGCGGTCGAGCACGTCGACGATCTCTTCACTCGTCTCCGGATCGAGGTTGCCGGTCGGCTCGTCGGCGAGCAGCACCAACGGCCGGTTGGCGATGGCCCGCGCGATGGCGACGCGCTGCATCTCACCGCCGGACAGTTCGTAGGGCATCCGCTCGAGTTTGCCTTCGAGGCCCACGTAGTCGAGGACCTCCGGCACGATCTTGCGGATCATCGACGGCGGTTTGCCGATCACCTCGAGGGCGAAGGCCACGTTGTCGGCCACCGACTTCTGCTGCAGCAGGCGGAAGTCCTGGAAGACGCACCCGATCGACTGCCGCAGCTTGGGGACCATCCGGCCCTTGAGCGTGTTGACGTGGAAGTCACCGACGTAGATGTCGCCCGAGGTGGGTTTGTCCTCCTTGAGCAGCAGCCGGAAGAACGTCGACTTGCCCGATCCCGAGGGTCCGATGAGGAAGGCGAACTCGCCCTTGTCGACCTCGAGGGACAGGTCCGACAGGGCGGGGCGGCTGGAGGCCTTGTACTTCATCGTGACGTTGTCCAGCTTGATCACGGTGAGCCAGTGTAACGACGACGCCTGAGAAGCCCGCTCAGGCGCCGCGCCCGGCGCGTTGCCCCGGTAAGGCGCAGGTCAGCGGGACGGAACCGTCGTCGTGGTGTTGGTGTTGTTGGGCTGCAGCCACTGGAACGGATTGTTGTTGGTGGTCGTCGTCGACGATTCGTCGGAGCCCGGGGTCGACTCGGCACCCTCTTCCCCGCTGGTTCCCGACTCCGACGGCTCCCCCGAGACCGACCCGGACAGGCTGGGTGTGGTCGACGAGTAGGTGGTCGACGGCTCGGAGTAGTAGGTCGGCGTGGTGGTGCGTGCGACCTGAGCGGGTGCGGTGGGCGTCGGTGCCGGCGCGTATCGCTGCGAGGTGAAGCCGTACAGCGTCCAGCAACCCAGGAACGCCACCAGCAGGATCGCCGTGCTGGTACGAATCCGGGTGCGGTAGATGTGCTTCCAATTGCGGTCGCGCAGGGGCCGCCGACGCGGATGGGGCTGTCCCGCCGGCAGGCCGCCGGTGGGCGTGTCCGTGGGCGCATCGGCGCGTGGGATCTCGCCGGTGATCTCGTTGTCGGGGTTGGTGGCGGCGGCAGGCTTGGGGCCGGCGGGAATGTTGCCCTCGGGCTTGTCGCCGTCGGGGTCGTTGCGGTGGGTCATGAGTCCCCGTTCTTGCCGATGGTGTCGGCCAGCGTCGCCGGGGGTGCTCCGCCGGACTGCGCGTCGCGTCCGGGCGCCACGGTGATGCCCTCGCGGGCCAGCGCCTGAACGATCGCGACACGCAGCGCGCGGCTGACCTCGAACTGTTTGCCGGGCAGCGTGCGGGCCACCATGCGGACGGTCACCGAGTCGAGTTCGAGGTCGGTGACGCCCAGCGGGGACGGCGCGTCGAGCAGCAGGTCATGCCAGTTGCGATCCTCGAAGAAGTCGCGGCCGACCCGGTCGAGGGTCTCGTTGACCAGACCGATGTCGGCCTCGGCGGGCACCGGGACGTCGACGACGGCGCGCGCCCAGTCCTTGGACAGGTTGGTGGCCTTGATGATCTGGCCGTTGGGTACGGTGATGACCTCGCCCTCACTGGTCCGCAGCTTGGTGACGCGCAGGGTCACGTCCTCGACGGTGCCGTCGGCCAGCCCGTTGCCGGTGACCGTCAGGCTGACGACGTCGCCGTAACCGTATTGGCGTTCGGCGACGACGAAGAATCCGGCGAGGATGTCCTGCACCACCCGCTGGGCGCCGAAACCGAGTGCCGCGCCGATCACCGCACCGGGACCGGTCAGACCGGTGATGGGAACGTGGAGAATCGAGAGGAAGCGGATCAGGACCACGGCGATCACGGCGACGATGAGAACCCACGCCACCACGTCGACCAATGCTCGCCGATGCTTGGAATCCTCGGTCTGCACGATCAGGTCACTGTTGTGGAAGTTCGCCTCGAGGCGCGCGGCGTACCTGTCCGCCGACCATCGGATCAACCGGATCGTCAGCAGCCCGCCGAGCACCCAGGTCAGCATCTGCAGACCGCTGGTCGCCAGCCACACATAGATCGATCCGAGCAGTTGCTCGAACGCCGACTCGGCGGGGTTGGCGGCGAGCGGCTGGGCGGCCACCGCCCACACTCCGGTCGGTGTGCTCACGTGCGACAGTGCGAGATCAGGCGTCGGCATCGGCCATGCGCCAGCGGATTCCGGCCTCGATGAAGTTGTCGAGATCGCCGTCGAGGATGGCGGTCGGGTTGTTGCTCTCGACGTTGGTCCTCAGGTCCTTGACCATCTGGTACGGGTGCAGCACGTAGGAGCGCATCTGGTTACCCCAGCTCGAGCCGCCGTCACCCTTGAGGGCGTCGAGTTCGGCACGCTCCTCCTGACGTTTGCGTTCGAGCAGTTTGGCCTGCAGCACCCGCATCGCCGACGCCTTGTTCTGCAGCTGACTCTTCTCGTTCTGACAGGTGACGACGATCCCGGTGGGCAGGTGGGTCAGGCGGACCGCGGAGTCGGTGGTGTTGACCGACTGGCCGCCGGGACCCGACGACCGGTAGACGTCGACCTTGAGCTCGTTCTCGTCGATGTCGATGTGATCGGTCGTCTCCACCACCGGCAGCACCTCGACCTCGGCGAACGACGTCTGGCGCCGGCCCTGGTTGTCGAAGGGGCTGATCCGGACGAGGCGATGGGTGCCCTGCTCGACCGAGAGGGTGCCATACATGTACGGAGCCTTCACCGCGAAGGTCGCCGACTTCAGCCCGGCCTCTTCGGCGTAGGAGGTGTCGTAGACCTCGACGGAGTAGTTGTGCTGTTCGGCCCAGCGCACATACATCCGCATCAGCATCTGCGCCCAGTCCGCGGCGTCGACGCCGCCGGCGCCCGAGCGGATGTTCACCAGGGCATCACGCTGGTCGTATTCGCCGGCCAACATGGTCTTGACCTCCATCGCCTGGATGTCGGTCCGCAGTGACTCGCGTTCGGTGTCGGCGTCGGTGAGTGCGGCGGTCCGGTCGTCACCCTCCTCGGCCTCGGCCAGCTCGTAGAGCACGGGAAGATCCTCGAGGCGCTGGCGCAGTTCGGTCACACGCCGCAACTCCGACTGGGCGTGGCTGAGCTCGCTGGTCACCTTCTGCGCATGTTCCTGGTTGTTCCACAGCTCCGGGTCGGAGGCCTGCATCTCCAGCTCGTCGATCCGGCGGCGCAGCTCATCGACGTCGAGCACCTTCTCCACGGTGGTGAGGGTGGCGTCGAGGGATTCGAGATCTGCGGTCACGTCGGGATGCACGGTTAACCAGGGTACCGATCCGCGACTGTGAGACCCAGTCGGCTCATGACGAGGTCGGTGGCGGGGTCACCGGCGGCAACTCCCCGAATCGCCAGCTGGTCTCCGCCTTGCCCGGCCGGTAGACCACCGGATGGTCCGAGCCCACCTGCGGCCATGGCGCCCCGTCGGCCAGCACCATGGTTCCGTAGACCTCGGTCGGCGAGGTTCCCGGACCGTTGATGACGCCCGACACCGTGCAGAACACCTCACCCTTGCTGTCCGGTTGAGGTCGGTCACTGACGCCGGTGACCGTGAGCGTGCCCTGCTCGTATCCGGCTCCGCCACCGGAGAATCCACCGATGCTCCGTCCCCGCATCTGCATGATCATCCCCACCGCGAGCGCGGCCAGCAGGACGGCGATGGTGATGGTGATCCACATGCCGCTACCCTACCGGTCATGACCAGCCCCGCCGCCGACGTCGACCTGCGCGATGACCTCGATCTGGCCCTGTCGATCGCCGCCTCCGCGGACGCCCTGACCACCCGCCGATTCGGGGCGCTCGATCTACACGTCTCGGACAAACCCGACCTGACACCGGTCTCCGACGCCGACCTCGACTGCGAACGCCTCGTCCGCGAGCGACTCGCCGCACGCCGACCCGATGACGCCGTGCTCGGTGAGGAGTTCGGCGGCGAGGCCAGGCTCACCGGCCGGCAGTGGATCGTCGACCCGATCGACGGGACGAAGAACTTCGTCCGGGGCGTACCCGTGTGGGCCACGCTCATCGCGTTGCTGGTCGACGGGGTGCCCGTGGTGGGTGTCGTCAGCGCCCCGGCGCTCAAACGTCGCTGGTGGGCGGCAGCCGGATTGGGCGCGTTCACCGATTTCGACGGTGGCGAGGTCCGTCGTCTGTCGGTGTCGGCGGTGGCCGATCCGGCGTCGGCGAGCCTGGCGTTCTCCAGCCTGTCCGGGTGGGCCGATCGGGGTATCCGCGAGAAGTTCATCGCGCTGACCGACGAGGTGTGGCGTGTCCGCGGGTACGGGGATTTCTACAACTACTGCCTCGTCGCCGAGGGTGCCGTCGACATCGCCGCCGAACCGGAGGTCTCACTGTGGGATCTGGCCGCCCTCGACATCCTCGTCCGTGAGGCCGGCGGAACCTTCACCTCACTGGACGGCGCCGACGGCCCCTCGGGCGGCAGTGCCGTCGCCACCAACGGCCTGCTGCACGACGGTGTGCTGAACGCGCTGCGCGGCTGACCGCCAACCCCGTCGAGTGGGCGCCGTTCCCCGTCGAGTGGGCACCCTTTCCCGTCGAGTGGGCGCCGTTTCGCGTCGAGTGGGCGCACGCCCCGGTCGAGATGCAGCCCTGTCCGTTTGGTGAGTCCTTCGGCGAAACCGCTTGCCACACCGAACCATTACCTACCGTCGTGGTGAGCAAGGTCTCTCGTCACCGACGCCGAAGGAGTTCCCCATGCCCGGCTTTCCCGCACTCACCCACGTCGCGATCACCGTCCGCGACCTGCGGATCAGCATCAACTGGTACACGCGACTGTTCGGTACCGACCCGGTTCTCGACGAGGACGAGGAATCGGGCACGTACCACCACGCCGTCTACGCGCTGGACGGGGGAACCCTGTTCGGGCTGCACACGCACGTCGACACCACTCCCGCGGAGACCTTCGACGAGAAGCGCACCGGGCTCGATCATGTCGCGTTTGCCGTCGGACGTGACGAATTGGAGTCCTGGGTGACGCGTCTCGACGAGCTCGGTATCGCACACGGCGGGATCAAGCATGCGCACTACGGGTCCGGGATCTCCTTCCGCGACCCCGACAACATCGCGCTGGAGTTCTTCGCTCCCCCGGCCGAATAGGCGCTCCGGAGCCGGATCGCCCTCAGACGTCGGTCGCCGATTCCTTATCCAACACGGTGAACTCGGTGGCCGGATCCTTCATCTCGGTCAGTCGGCCGTGGTGAATTCCGGTGCCCGCATCCGACAGGATCGCCTGATGGATGGGCACCGCGACCCGTGGTGCCATCGCGCGGAGGTAGTCCACCGATTCCGACAGCTTCATCCAGGGCGCCGCCGACGGCAGGGCGAGGACGTCGATCTTCTCGAACGGGATGTAGAACGAGTCACCCGGATGCATGAATCGGCCGGTCTGTCCGGCCGTGTCGAGGACGTAGGCGACGTTGTCGATCACCGGGATGTCGGGGTGGATCACCGCATGCCGACCGCCGGTGACCCGCGCCGTGACGTCGCCGATCGGCACCGCCTGGCCGGCGTGTGCCGCGGTCCACTCACCCGCGGAATCGGCGTCGTTGAGCTGCTTGGTGGTCTGGGGGTCCGCGAACCGCAGGGCCTGAGGGTTGTCGGCGACGAGGTTGGGTAGCCGCGCCACGTCGCAGTGATCCGGGTGCTGATGGGTGATGAGGATGGCGTCGAGGCCGGTGATGCCCTCGAATCCATGCGAGAAGTTTCCCGGATCGAACAGGATCTTCGTCCCGTCCAACTCGACCAGCAGGCAGGAATGACCGAAGTGGGTGAGTTGCATGGTTCCACCATGCTCCTGCCATCGATGCGGTGCCAGCGTCGCGGCCCACCGGCCGGAGTTCGCCAAGTTCGTGACAAACTTCTTACCGAGGAGTAAGGTTCGTTCTTACTACCGGGTAAGTTCCACCGGAGTCCTACGCACGAAGCCACACGCTCGAGAGAAATGGTGACCATGTCGACTCACACCGAGCCCCGCGACACCTCTGCGGTCGGCAAGACCAAGCATCCCCGCAACTTCATCGGCACCGCGATGCGGGTGCTGACCACCGTCACGGGATCGGAGTTCGCGGACAAGTATCAGATCCGCGAACCGATCAACCGGATCGCCTACCAGGCGACCAAGACCGGCTTCCAGACCCTCGGTGCGGCCAACCGCGCCTTCAAGAAGGTCCAGGGCGGATCGGGACAGGCAGCCCGCCTGACGACCACCCCGAAGGACTACTTCAACCTCACCCCCGACGACGAACAGCAGATGATCGCCGAGACGGTCAAGGAGTTCGCCACCGAAATCCTGCGTCCCGCGGCCTATGACGCCGACGCCGCCGCAGCGGCACCCGAGGACATCGTCAAGCGTTCCGCGGAACTCGGCATCACCATGATCAACGTCCCCGAGGAGTTCGAGGGTGCCGCCACCGAACGCGGCGTGGTCACCAACGCGCTCGTCGCCGAGGCGATGGCCTACGGCGACATGGGACTCGCCCTTCCGCTGCTCGCGCCGAGCGGTGTGGCCACCACACTGACCAACTTCGGCAGCGAGGGACAGCAGAAGACCTATCTCCCCGATTTCGCCGGTGAGGACGTCCCGCAGTCGGCGGTCGTCATCGCCGAGCCGCGTCCCCTCTTCGACGCCTTCGCGCTGCAGACCAAGGCCCATCGGGTGCCCAGCGGCTACCGCCTCAACGGCGTGAAGTCCTTTGTCCCCGCAGCGGGTTCGTCGGAACTGTTCATCGTCGGCGCGCAGCTCGACGGACAGCCCGCCCTGTTCATCGTGGAATCCGACAGCAAGGGCCTGATCGTCGAGGCCGACCCCGGCATGGGCGTGCGCGCCGCCGGCATGGGCCGCCTGCTGCTGCAGGACGTCGCCGTACCGGAGTCCGCGCTGCTCGGCGAAGAGACCGGAGAGGCCGCGCTGGCCGCCTACCGCGACGTCGTGCGCCTGTCGCGACTGGGCTGGTCGGCTCTGGCCGCCGGCACCGGCCGGGCCGTCCTCGACTACGTGATCCCCTACGTCAACGAGCGTGAGGCCTTCGGCGAGCCGATCTCCAACCGCCAGGCGGTGGCCTTCATGGTCGCCACCATGGCCACCGAACTCGACGCCATCCGCCTGGTCACCCTGCGCGGCGCATCGCGTGCGGAGCAGGGCCTGTCATTCGCCCGGGAGGCCGCGCTGGCCCGCAAGCTCACCATCGACAAGGGCCTGCAGATCGGTCTCGACGGCGTGCAACTCCTCGGCGGCCACGGCTTCACCAAGGAGCATCCGGTCGAGCGTTGGTACCGCGACCTCCGTGGCGCCGGCATCGGCGAAGGCATCGTCGTCCTCTGAGGCCGACCCGGGAAGCAACGAGGAATCTCAACTCATGAGCATCAATCTGGAACTGCCACGCAAGCTGGGCGTCACCATCGACCAGGCCCATCAGGCCGCGGCGGAGATCTTCCGTCCCATCTCGCGCAAGTACGACCTGCGTGAGCACGACTACCCCGTCGAACTCGACACCCTGGCCAGCCTGTACGACGGGCTCTCCGAGACCGGACAGGCCGGTGCGGGCGCCGACGCCGGTCGGAGCAAGGACAAGGGCAAACAACGTCCCGAGGGCGTCGTCGTCAACGGCGGCAACATGCAGTCGGTGGTCAACGTCATGGAGACCTCCTGGGGTGACGTCGGCCTGATGTTGTCGATTCCCTATCAGGGACTGGGCAATTCGGCGATCGCTGCGGTCGCCACCGACGAGCAACTCGAACGCTTCGGCAAGGTGTGGGCCGCGATGGCCATCACCGAACCGAGCTTCGGCTCCGACTCGGCCGCGGTCACCACGACCGCCACCCTCGACGGCGACGAGTACGTCATCAACGGTGAGAAGATCTTCGTCACCGCCGGTTCGCGCGCCAGCCACATCGTGGTGTGGGCGACGGTCGACAAGAGCCTCGGCCGCGCCGCCATCAAGAGTTTCGTTGTGCCGCGCGAACATCCGGGCGTGGAGATCGTGCGTCTCGAGCACAAGCTCGGTATTCGCGTCTCGGACACCGCGGTGATCCGGTTCGAGAACTGCCGCATCCCCAAGGAGAACCTGCTCGGCAGCCCGGAGGTGGACACCAAGAAGGGCTTCGGCGGTGTCATGCAGACCTTCGACAACACGCGTCCGCTGGTCGCGGGTATGGCCGTGGGTGTGGCCCGCGCCGCGCTCGAGGAGTTGCGTCGCATCCTGGAAGAGGCCGGCATCGAGATCGACTACGATCGCCCGGCCGCCGATCAGCATACCGCCGCAGCCGAGTTCATCCGGATGGAATCCGATTGGGAGGCAGCGTATCTGCTCACCATGCGGGCCTGCTGGATGGCCGACAACAAGCAGCCGAACTCGCTGGAGGCCTCGATGGCCAAGGCGAAGGCGGGCCGTACCGGCACCGACGTCACCAACAAGGCCGTCGAATTGGCCGGTACGCCAGGCTATTCCGAGCGCACCCTGCTCGAGAAGTGGGCGCGGGACTCGAAGATCCTGGACATCTTCGAGGGCACTCAGCAGATCCAGCAACTCATCATCGCCCGACGGGTGCTGGGTAAGAGCAGCGCAGAACTGAAGTGAGGCAACCGATCATCAACTGATCACAGACATCGTCCACGACCTCGTCCCCCGAGTGCCACCGGCACTCGGGCGACGAGGCCGTTTCAGGACATAGGTGCCGGCCGCCCCAGACCGGCAATCACCCGCCTGGGTGACATACAGAACTCCCGGCTCACCGATATGGTTCGCGCAACGTACACACCACGTCGTCGTCACGGGGAGTCAACCATGACTTTCGAACAGCCACCTCAGGTGCCGCCGCCTGCTTCGTTCGAGTCCGATCCCACGCCACCACCGCCACTTCCGACACCGCCGCCACCACCTACGCCGTCACCGGCACCGCCAGACGGACTCAGCCTGAAGAAGGCCCCACCGCCGACGGAAGAGCCGTCCACCAGCCCACCTCCCCCGCCGGCGGCCCCGCCGATGCCGCCGGTATTCGCGCTGGAGCCGTGGCATGCCCTGGCCGCGTTGTCGCTCATCTCGTTGGTCACCGCGATCTTCACTCTCGGTATCGGGTGGTTCTTGGTCGGTGTGGCCGCCGCGGTAGGCGCGTGGAAAGCGTGGGAGAAAAAGGTCGTCTGGACAGGCGACGCGCGCGATGGCCTCAGCCGACTCCGGTTGACCAGGCCCTCGTCGGCGGAGATCACCGACACGGTCAACACCGTCCGTCAACCGCCGGTTCCCTTTCAGCCCTTGACATTCTCCGAGACTTTCCGAGGCGCCGGGCGAGTCATGGCGCGCAACTGGGTTGCTCTCATCACGGTTCCGCTCGCCGTGTTCGCTGCCATGATCGTGGTTCTCTACGTGGTGATCTCGATTGTGATGAAGGCGCTGTACTCCGGAAACACCTTCTTCGGCGGCGATGTGATCGTCAGCGACGTGAGCAACGGTGTGTCGTCGGTACAACAGTTTCTGGTCACTGCGCTGGTCATGCTTTCCCTGTGCCTCGTCGTCGGGTTCTTCGCCGATGCCGCACTGCTTGCTCTGACCGTGGTGGCCACCTACCGCGCCGCGACCGGTCGGCCAGTACGAATTCTGGACGTACTACGGGAATGCCGCCCAAGGGTTTTCGCGGTGTGCCGTCTCAATCTCGTCTTCTACGCGCTCATCCTCATTCCCGACTTCGTGATCCAACTCGCCACACTGCCACTCCTCTTGAAGGGGAGTGTCAGCGGAGTGATCGCGATGATGCTTCTCAACATCATCGTCGCGTTCACCATCGGCGTGCTCGTCAGCTTGTCGCCGATCATCCTGATGATCGAACAACGAGGCGTCATGGACACGTTCAAGCGCACCATCGCGCTCTCACGGCCCGCGTGGGGGCGTCTGATCGCGCTTCATCTGTGCTGGTTGGGATGCGGGATACCGCTGGCGATCGTGTTGACGATCAACGGGTTCAGCGTCATCCTCTACGCCACCGTGATTTCGGTGATGCTCGCGTTCTTCCGCACTCTGCAGACAGTCGTCTATCTCGACCTTCGGATGCGAGAACGCAGCGGGTTCGATCAGTGGCTCGCCGAAGCCTGGAACCAGAATGTGGGACAGCCCAACGCCTGACCGCGGACGCCACCTCGACAGCAATCTCACCGGCCTCCGGCCGAGGAATCCGCCGGCACCAACAACAGGGGTACCCCACGCCGCCCGATGAGACGATGCGCAACCGATTGTCCCAGAACAGAATCCAGGTATCCGAGCATCCCAGGTCGCGGACTGCCGATCACCACCATCAGCGCGGAGTAGCGATCGGCGACGACGGCGAGGAGGTCGGCGGGCGAGCCGTGACCACCGTGGTAGGTCCACGACGCCGGGACACCGTCGAGCAGGGCACGCGCGGCGATCACCTCGTCGGTCACCGTGTTGCGGTAGTCCTCGTCCCACTCCGGGGAGTCGAGATCGATCGGGGCGTCGTCGAGATCGACGATATGCACCAGATGGATGTGGGCGTCGAGATCGCCGGCGAGTCGGACCGCGAAAGCCATGGCGGCCATGCTGTCGGGGTGGCGATCCCAGCCGACCACCAGGGCCGCTCGCGCCGCCACTCTCGGCTCGGGACCGGATCGGCTGCGCTGCAGCGGACCGTCGCCACCGAGCTGGCCGAAGTCGTTCTCATCGTTCATGGCGAAACTCCTTCACACCGACGCCAACCACAACCCGAACCCGCACGCCACGACGGCCGCCACCACACTGCCGATCGCGTTGGCGGCGGCCAGGATTCCGCGGCGTCCCTCGGCGAGGCGCACCGTCTCCACACTCGCCGTGCTGAATGTCGTGTAACCGCCACAGAATCCGGTGCCGACGATGGTCTGCAGCGCATGCGGTGCCGAGTGGTCGATCACCAGACCGGCGAGCACACCCAGCAGCAGCGAACCGGTCACGTTGATGGCGAACGTCGCCCACGGGAACGTCGCCGGCCGCCACCTCTTGATCGCGCCGTCGACGACGAACCGGGCCACCGCGCCGAGCGCACCGGCCAGCAGAACCGCGAGGACCGTCACGACACCGCTCCCGTCCGGCGCGCGAGTATCGACCCGGCCGCCACGATTCCCAGCCAGGCACAGGCGATTCCGGCCACCACCGACGTCACGGCGTAGGCGATCGCGATACCCGCCGCGCCGTGTTGTCCGAGCTGCGTGGTCTCCAGCGCGAACGTGCTGTAGGTGGTCAACGACCCACAGAAGCCGGTCCCGACGAGTAGCCGAACCCGTTGGCGCCAGCCGGAATCCGGTCCGGCGAGAATCATCACCTCGAGGATCACACCGAGGATGAACGCGCCGGCAAGGTTCACTCCGAACGTCGCCCACGGCCAGCCGGTGCCGACCGTCGGGAACAGTTCCTCCATCAGGTAGCGCAGTCCGGTGCCCGCGACCCCGCCGGCGAACACCAGACCCAGCGCCGGCAGTTGCAGGTGCAGCGGCCGCGCCGGTGGCGTGTCGGGATCCACTGGGATCGGTATCCGGTCCGCTCCCCCGGTGTGATCTCGGCCTGTGTGATCTGCGCCCATGACAATGCCCCTTCCGTCTACTCGGAACAGGAACTATCAGCCGATACCGGCGGTTCGGGGCGGCGCACAGACACTGTCGCCCCGGGCGAGATCCATCACCCTGCTCGACAGCCTATACCGACACCGCTTTCAGCCCCCGAGCTGACGTGCGAGGTCGGCGAGTACGTCCGGGTCCTCGATGGTGGAGGGCACCGCGTACTCCTCGTGGTCGGCGATCTGACGCATTGTCTTGCGCAGGATCTTGCCCGATCGCGTCTTGGGCAACGCCGGGACGACGGTGACGTCGCGGAACGTGGCGACCGCTCCGATCTCGTTGCGCACCATGGCCACCAGCTCGTTGCGCAGCGTGTCGGGTTCGATGTCGACGCCGGCCTTGAGCACCACGTAGCCGCTGGGTCGTTGCCCCTTGAGATCGTCGTGGATGCCGATCACCGCGCATTCGGCGACCGCGGGATGCGACGCGACGACGGCCTCGATGCTGCCGGTGGACAGGCGGTGACCGGCGACGTTGATGACGTCGTCGGAACGTCCGAGCACGAAGACGTAGCCGTCGGCGTCGATGTATCCCGAGTCGCCGGTCAGGTAGTAGCCCGGGAACGCCTTCAGATACGAACTGCGGTAACGGTCTTCGTCGCGCCAGAGTCCGGCGAGGGTACCGGGCGGCAGCGGCAGCGTGATGACGATGTTGCCTTCGACGCCGGCGTCGACGGTGTTGCCCTCGGCGTCGACGATGCCCACCTGATAGCCCGGCACCGGCACCGTCGGTGAGCCCGCCTTGATCGGCATCGGTTCCAGCCCACGCAGATTCGCCGCGATCGACCAGCCGGTCTCGGTCTGCCACCAGTGATCGACCACAGGCACGCCGAGCACCTCACTGGCCCAGGTGAAGGTGTCCGGGTCGAGGCGCTCACCGGCGGCGAACAGCGTCGTCAGCGACGAAATATCGTACTCGGCAAGTAGTTTGGCGTCCGGATCGGCCTTGCGGATCGCCCGGATCGCGGTCGGCGCGGTGAACAGGGCCTTGGCCCGATGTTCGGAGATCACCCGCCAGAACGCGCCCGCGTCGGGGGTGCCCACCGGTTTGCCCTCGTACATGATCGTGGTGGCGCCGGTCAGCAACGGACCGTAGACGATATAGGAGTGGCCCACCACCCAGCCCACATCCGATGCGGTCCACCACACGTCGCCGGGAGCGACGTCGTAGATGTTGGTCATCGACCACCGCAGGGCGACGGCGTGGCCACCATTGTCACGGACCACACCCTTCGGCTTTCCGGTGGTCCCCGAGGTGTAGAGGATGTAGAGCGGGTCGGTCGCCGCGACATCCACCGGATCGACCGGTGACGCGGCCTCCATCACGTCGTCCCAGTCCAGCCAGCCGCCGTGATCGGCAGCCGAGCCGGTGACCTGCTCGCGGTCTTTGACGATGACCGTCGAGGGCGGGTTCGCCGACAGTTCGAGCGCCTTGGCGACCATCGGGAGGTATTCGACGGTGCGCCCGGGCTCGAGGCCTCCGGATGCGGTGATGATGGCGACGGGTTCGGCGTCGTCGATGCGGGTGGCCAATTCGGGCGCCGCGAAACCGCCGAACACCACCGAATGCACGGCACCGATGCGCGCACACGCGAGCATCGCGATGGCGGCCTCGGGGATCATCGGCAGATAGATGACCACCCGGTCACCGGCTGCCACGCCCTGCGACGCGAGCACCCCGGCGAACCGGGACACCTCGTCGAGCAGTTCGGCGTAGGTGTAGCGGCGGATCTCGCCGACCATCGCCGAATCCCAGATCAGGGCGAGGCGGTCACCGTGCCCGGCGGCCACGTGCCGGTCGAGCGCATTGAAACAGGTGTTGAGCCGGCCGTCGGGGAACCACCGGTACATCGGCGCCGCGGAGTCGTCGAGGGCGGTGGTCGGCGGGACGGACCACTCGATCTCTGCCGCAGCGGCGAGCCAGAACGACTCCCGATCATCGATGCTGCGCGCGAATGCGTCGCTGTAGCTGCCCACTGTCGTCCTCACGTCGTGTCCTCGCGGTCGTGCGCGTCACACGACTCTGCCGCTATGAGGGTAATGACGGTCACACCGGGACGCGAGCGCTTCGTCTGTTCTGCGCCCACCGGTAGCCGTAACGCGCCGAACGGCGTCGTGGGCCCTGTCCGATCGGAGAGTACGAACGGGGCAGCGCAGTGCGGCGCGGTCCGATGATGTCAGTCCAGATACTTCTCGACGGTGTCGGCCGGACGCACCGCGGCGTCGTCGGGGTCCTGACCGGCGCGGCGGCGGGCCTGACGCTGGCGCAGCAGATCCCAGCACTGATCCAGCGACACCTCGATCGCCTTCAGACGGGCGTTCTCCTCGTCCCTGCCGATGTCGCCGCGACCGAGTCGTTCACGCAGATCGTGCTCTTCGCCGATCAGGTCGGTGATGTGATCGTGGATCGCCTTGTCGGTGGTCATACCTCGACGGTAGCGCCGAGGCGGCGGGACGCGCACCCACATTCACGACGGATGCGCCGATGGACACGCAGGTGTCAGTGGGCCGCGTCGTAGGCCTCGATGACCTCGGTGGAGATCCGGCCACGCTCACTGATGTCGAAGCCGTTCTCACGCGCCCATTCACGCACCGATTTCAGGTCACGGGATGAGCGTGCCCGTCGGCCTGAACCCCCACCCGAGCGTCGTGCGCCGGCCACCCGCGACGCCGCGATGTACTTCTCGAGGTCACGGTGGAACTCTTCGGCGTGCGCGGCCGAGGTGTCGAATTCGTAATTCTTGTTGTCAACGCTGAATGCGATCGTGACGGCTTCTTTGAGTTCTTTCCCGTCAAGATCGTCGACAAAGGTGACGACGGTACGTCGTGCCATGCTGGGTCCCCCCCATTAGTTCCTTCTGAATAACCACCCGAACAATAGCATCGGGTGGGTTTTCGATCTCGAAACCACGCGTTCATGGCCGGGGCTGTGAGTGTATTCAGCGGGGCGCGCACACCCGCATCGATGGTGTCCGGCGACCGAGTCACACGACAATGAATTCGGCCCCCGATCGCCTGGCGATCGGGGGCCGAATCTTCGTGGTAGCGGGGACAGGATTTGAACCTGCGACCTCTGGGTTATGAGCCCAGCGAGCTACCGAGCTGCTCCACCCCGCGTTGGTGAATACCACGTTACATGGTGGTTCCCAGCGGATGCAAATCGCCTCCCGTATCGGCCCTGAACTGGGCAAACACGTGTGAGCGCAACCACATTCGGGCCTGGCATGTCAGTTGCCGCCACCCAGATTCTCGTAGGTCTGGACGGCCTGATTGAGCTGATCGAGCGCCTGCCCGTACGCCGTGAAGTCGCCACTGCTCTGCGCCTCCTTGAGCTTGGCCAGCGCATCCCCGATCGCCTTCACCGCGGCGTCGCGCTGCGCGCTGTCACCGGTGGTCGGTGTCGGGGTGGTGGGTGTGGTCGGCGTCGTCGGTTCCGGTTCGGTGGTGCCGCCAGTGGTGGGCTCCCCGCCCAGTGGCGACGTCACATCCTCCGGGCTGATGCCCACCTGCTGCAGGGCCTGCGCCACCGTGGCCGCATACCCGACCTTGGGCTGCGCGGCCGCGGCGTTGTAGTAGACCAGGATGCGATGCAGTTTGGGCACACCGCCGCCCGAGTCGACCTCGGTGTACATCGGCTGGACGTACAGAATGCCGCCGCCGCCGACCGGGAGGGTCAGCAGGTTGCCGTAGGTCACCTTGGTGGTGCCCTCCAACTGTTTTCGGTCCGAGGCCACGGCACCGGCCGACTTCATGTTGTCCTGCGCCTGGATCGGTCCGACACCCGATTGCCGATCGGTGGGCAGCACCTTCACCGTGATCTGCCCATAGGTCCCGGGGTCGGACGAAACGGTCATATACGAGGCCAGGTTTCGTTCCCGGAATCCGGTGAACACCGTCGTCAACTGGAACTGTGAACCGGATCCGGAACCGCCACGGGGCTCGCGTGCGCTGAAATAGTACGGCGGCTGGTTCAGCTGACGATTCGCATTGTCCTCATTGCTCGGGTCCGGCGGCACCGACCAGAAGTTGTTGTTCTGGAAGAAGGCAGTCGGATCGGTCACGTGATACTTCGCGAGAAGTTCACGCTGGATCTTGAAGAGATCTTCCGGATAACGGACATGCGCCGCCAGATCGGCTTTCTTGTCGAATTCCGAGCGGGGTTCGACCGTGCCCGGGAACACCTTCATCCACGTCTTGAGCACCGGATCGGTGTCGTCGAACTGATACAGCGTCACCTTGCCCGTGTAGGCATCGACGGTGGCCTTCACCGAATTACGGACATAGGACACCTGCTCGTTGGCCTGCGTGCGCTGGGCCTGATTGTTGATCAGGTCCTGGGCGTCGGTGGTGACCTCCTGCAGCGACGTCGACTGCGAGTACGGGTAGTTGTCCAGGGTGGTGTAGCCGTCGACGATCCACTTGATCGACCCGTCGGCCATCACCGCGGGGTAGGTCTTCGAATCGACCGTCAGCCACGGCGCGACCTGCTTGACCCGGTCCCGCGGGTCGCGGTTGTAGAGGATCCGTGAATTGCTGTTGATGGCATCCGACAGCAGGAAGTTGCGTTCGGTGTACTTGACCGCATACATCGCGCGCACAAACCAATTGCTCAGGGAGACACCGGAATCGGCGGTGTAGCTGTAGGTGCGGCCGTCCTCGTCGTACTCGCGGTCGCCGCCGGAGGTGCCGACGATGGCGTAGTCCGGCGTCACATTGGCGATGAGTTCACCGAAGTAGATGCGCGGCTGGCTGACCTTGATCGGCGCCGTCTCCTGATACTGGGGATCGCGGATACTCTGCAGGTCGCTGACGTAGAAGACCGGGAGTCCGCCGCGGTCACTGGCGCCGGCCGACGTGTCGTCCGAGGCCTCGTCGACCTGATTGGCCGGCGCCGCGACGAACCCGTTGCCGTGGGTGTAAACGGTGTGCTTGTTGAGCCAGTTCTGCTGCTGGTCACCGTACTTGGTGGGGTCGAGTTCACGGACCGCGACGATGAAGTCGCGCTGCTGTCCGTCGACGGTGTAGCGGTCGATGGCCAACTGCGACGGGAACCCGTAGAAGTTCTTGAGGAACTGACGCTGATTGAACGTCGGTGCGATCACGTTCGGGTCGAGGATGCGGATGTTGGACAGCGTCGGCTCGTCGGTGTTGACGGCCTCCGCACTCGGTGGCGTCGCACCCCAATTCTCCTGGTAATCCACGTTTTTGTCGGGTTCGATCCCGTACGCGGCCGTCGTCGCCGCGATGTTACGGCTGATGTACTCGGCTTCCTTCTGCGCGGCGTTCGGCTTGACGGAGAACTGCTCCATGGTCAGCGGCCAGCCCACCCCCATCAGCAGCGCCGCCAGCAACATCAGCACCGTCGCGATCGCCGGAATGCGAAGGTCCTTGAGCACCACACCCGCGAAAAACGCGAGCGCACAGATGATCGCGATGGCCATCAGGATCAGCTTGGACGGCAGGACGGCATTGATGTCGGTGTAACTCGCGCCGGAGAAGATCTCCTGCTTGCGGTCGCTGGAGAGCAGCTGATACCGGTCGAACCAGTACGACACCGCCTTGAGCAACAGGAAGGTGCCGGCCAGCGCCGCGAGTTGGATGCGCGCCGGATTGGTCAGCGACCCACTGCCGCCGCCGAGGCGAATGCCGCCGAAGAGGTAGTGCGTGATCAGGTTCGCGAAGAACGCGATGACGATGATGACGAACAGGAAGTTGAGGATGAACCGGATGAACGGCAACTCGAACGCGTAGAAACTGATGTCGAGTCCGAACTGCGGGTCGGTGACGCCGAAGTCGGTGCTGTGCAGGAACGTCTGCACCGTGACCCACGACCCCTGCGCGACCAGTCCGGCCAGCACGCCGATCAGGACCGGCGGGATGATGGCGAACCAGCGGACGCGGCCCATCACCACCGCGCGATATCGCGCCAGCGGGTCACCCGGACCCGACGTCGGGACGAACACCGGCCGTGAACGATAGGCCATCGCGATGGCGCCGAAGATGATCAGCCCGACCACGACCGCGGCGATCAGGAAGAGCAGCACCCGTGTCCAGAGGATGGTCGAGTAGACCTTCGAATAGCCGAGATCGGAGAACCACAACCAGTCCGTGGCGATGCCGACGATGCGCGGCCCCACCAACAGAATGATCAGCAGCGCCACCGCGATGCCGATGGCGATCTTGCTCCTGCGCGACAGTGTCGGCAGTCCTGCCGGCCCGCGTACGCCCACCTGATCCACTCTCCAAATATTCTCAATACGGACACACGTCAACCGGCTGTGCCGACTCCCTGCGATGTGGTTCCCCACTGTACTGGTGCCCGCCAAGCGACCGCCCGGTCACCGTACCGGGCAGCTGTGACGCCGCTCATCGGAGAAACGGCACCGGTGCGGATCGAGTTCCCGATGCGGCCCCGGCACACGACATGCCGGCACACGACATCAGGGCACACGGCATGATGGGTGCACCATGTCGCAGCCCCACCGCTTCTCCCCCGACGATCTCGGTCGCACCCTGCGTGATGCGCTGGGATTCCTGACGCCGCACCGATGGGGTCAGTCGCCGACGGTGTTCGCGCTGGTGCCCACCGAGGTACTGGCCGCGTTGCATCCCGAGGTCGTCGACGCCGACGACGATTCCGTCCTCAGTCCGATCGCCGAGGAACCCCTGGAGTCCGCCGATCGGGACGACCCGTTCGCCGCGCTGGAGGAGTTCCTGGCGACGGCGTCGTGGCAGGAACCGGTGGTCGGGGCGGCGGTCGTCGTCGACATCACGGTGCTGCCACCCGACGCCCGCGACGAACTGGCACACGACCATCCCGATGCGCGTCGCGCCCGGCTCGCGGTCGGCGCACTACGCGGCGGACCCACGCTGGCGCTGCTCGAACTCGAACCCGACGACACCGATCAGGTCCGCGAACTACGGACCCACCCCGACCTCGCCACGGACCTCCGAGCGGCGCTCGCCGCGGCGCTGGAGGACTGAGCCGGTACCGCTCAGCAGTGCGGCGCCGACCCGCCGGCACCGATCGTGTCCAGCGCGTCGACGGCCGAGGTCAGGGAACTCACCTTGATCAGTTCGAGACCGTCCGGGGCGTCGGACTTCGCCTCGGTGCAGTTCTCGTCGGGCACCAGGAACACCGACGCGCCGGCGTCACGCGCGGCACGCGTCTTGTGTGTGATGCCACCGATCGGACCGACGTCGCCGTCGTCGTCGATGGTGCCGGTACCGGCGATGAACTTGCCGTGGGTCAGCGAATCGCTGCCGAGCTGATCGATCACCGACAGGCTCAACATGAGTCCCGCCGACGGCCCACCGATCTCGCCGACGTTGTAGGTGATGCGCAGGCCGGGGTCGGCGCTGCGCACCTCGGGCGTGACGCCGATGTAGGCGACGTCGGCCTCGCCGGGACGCGCGGCGGCGGTGACGGTCACGGTCGACTCGGTGCCGTCGCGGCGGATCCGGAACGGGATCTGCTCACCCGGCTTGTGCGTGCGCACCGCCTTCTGCAGGTCCTCGGTGGTCGCCACCGCGGTTCCGTCGACCGAGATGATGACGTCGTTGGCCTTGAGCACCTTCGCCGACGGACCGTCCGGCGCCACCACCGCGACCGCCAGTGCGGTCGGCTTGTTCAGATACCGCAGGGCCGCGGCCGTCGCGCTGCCCTCCGAGTCGGTCATCTGCTGGGTGTTCTGCTGCTGGGTCTCCTCGGTCGTCTGACTCGGCGGGAACACCGTCTCGCGTGGCTGCACCGAATAGGTCCCCGACAACCACATTCCGAGCGCACCGAACAACGACAGCCCGTCGCTCACCGAGACGGTGGTCAGATTCAGATGCCCGTCGGTCGGATGGGTTTGCGCTCCGGCGATCTCGACGACCGGCACCTCACGGTTGTCCAGATCGATGGTGCCCAGCGTGTTGACGGTCGGGCCCGGTCCGAGTGCGACGAACGGCACCTGGACGGTGGTGCCGACCACGATCAGCACCAGCATCACGAGAGCGGTGACGGCCACGGTGAAGGTGCGGCGCGAGGAGAGCCCTGTCATTCCGACCACCCTAGGGCACACCGTGCGGGACCCGGGCCGCACGGCCGGGGGAACCCGACCTGCGCGAACTACGCTCAAGGCGAAACCGCTCGAGGGCCACACCCGGCGATGGTGGCGGTACCGTGGACTCATGAGTGATTTGCCCTTCGGATTCTCGTCCTCCTCCGATGATGACGGCGGCAAGGACAAGAACCCCGACCGCAGCGGCGATTCGGGCGCCGGCGCGCCGGGCGGTGCCCAGAATCCCTTCGGATTCGCCATGGGCGGAGAGGGTTTCGATCCGTCCGCCGGCCTCGATCCCGCCGCGCTCGGCCAGATGTTCAGCCAGCTGGGCAGCATGCTCAGCGGGATGGGGACGTCGATGACCGGCCCGTCCGCCGGTGGCCCGGTCAATTACGAGCTCGCCGCGAAGCTCGCGCGTCAGCAGATCGGGAACTTCACCCCGGTCCTCGACAAGGAGACGAAGGCGGTGGCCGACGCGGTGCGCCTGGCCGACGTCTGGCTCGATGACGTCACCACACTGCCCGGTGGCGTCAGCAAGGCCGTCGCCTGGACGCCGGTGCAATGGCTGGACGAGACGCTGCCCACCTGGAAGGGACTGTGCAATCCGGTGGCCGCCCAGATCTCGCGGACCTGGGAGCAGAACCTGCCGCCGGAGGCCGCGCAGTTCGCCGGTCCGATGATGGGCATGATGACCCAGATGAGCGGCATGGCCTTCGGCACCCAACTCGGCCAGGGCCTCGGCCAGCTCGCCAAGGAGGTGCTGACCTCCACCGACATCGGCCTGCCGCTGGCCCCGGAGGGCACCGCGGTGCTCCTGCCCGAGGCCATCGCCTCCTTCGCCGACGGCCTGAACCTGCCCGCCCAGGAGATCATCGTCTTCCTCGCCGCGCGCGAGGCCGCGCACCTGCGGCTGTTCACCCACGTGCCGTGGCTGCGTCAGCGACTGCTCGCCACCGTCGAGGAGTACGCGCGTGGCATCAGCATCGACTTCTCCGGGATCACCGACGCCACCGCTGGTATCGATCCGACGCAGCTGTTGGCCGATCCGTCCAAGCTCGAGGAACTGATCAGTTCGTCGGCCTCGTTCGAACCCACCACCACACCCGAGCAGAAAGCGGCCCTCGAACGTCTCGAAACCCTCCTCGCCCTCATCGAGGGCTGGGTGGAACACGTTGTCACCGAAGCACTTTCGGACCGGATTCCGAGCACGGCCGCACTGACCGAAACCATCCGTCGCCGCCGCGCCACCGGCGGCCCGGCAGAGCAGACCTTCGCCACCCTGGTCGGTCTGGAACTGCGTCCGCGCAAGTCGCGCGAGGCGTCGGCGTTGTGGGCCTCGCTCAAGCAGGCCTCCGACATCCCGACTCGTGACAAGGTGTGGGAGCACCCGGATCTGCTGCCCGACAGTGACGACCTCGATGCGCCGGCCGGATTCATCGATCGCGTGATCGGCGGCGACACCTCCGAGATCGATTCGGCGATCGCCGAACTCGAGAAGTCCTTCGCGGCCGACGCCGAGGGCTCCGGCGACCCCAAGTCCGTAGGCGACACCGACGGTTCGGGTGAGGACACCGGCGACGGGGACGACACGCCTCAGCGCTGAACGGACCACCGGTGTTCGCACCGCGCTGTGGATAACCGCCCTCGGCGCGGCCGATCGGGGGCGTCCGGATGGCACAGTATCCCCATGACAGCGGATCCGCTTGCGACGGGGCGACGCGCGGCACGCCTGCCGGTGCTCCGCGAGGGCGTCACGGTGCTGCTGCGCCCCGGCAACGAGGTGCACGTCGGCAGCGATCCGCACACCGCGCTCATCCTCCGCCTACCCTCGACAGTGTCCGGCAGAAGTGTTGCGGCACTGCTGGATTCGCTACACGAATCCCGCATCCCGGCCGAGGTGTTCTCCGATCTCGTCGATGCGGGACTGACCCGTGCGGAGTTCGCGGCCATCCTCGACCGCCTGGTGTCCGAGCAGAAGGCACACGCCGGAGCGCCGCGGCACCCGCGCCGTGCGCTGCGCATCCGGGTCCACGGCACCGGGGTGTTGACGCAATTGCTGACAGCCTCGCTTGCCGACGCCGGTTTCCCGACGGTCCGCACCGCGCGACGGCGCGTCCACCCCGACGACACCCGCGTGCACCCCGACGACGCCCCCGAGACGCCGCCGGCGGCGGTCACCGCCGCTGTCCCGAACCTGGTGATCCTGACCGATCACCTCGTGCACGAATCGTGGGTCACCGACGAACTGATGCGCTCCCGGACACCACACCTCCCGGTGCGTCTGCGCGACGGGACGGGCCTGATCGGTCCGCTCGTCCTGCCCGGGCTGTCGAGTTGCCTGGAGTGCGCCGACCGTCACCGCACCGACCGCGACGCCGCCTGGCCGGTCCTGGCCGCCCAACTGAACCGGGTGACCGGGCATGCGTCGACGGCGATCGCCCGGGCCACCGCCGCCCTGGCGCACGACCAGATCGAGCAACTCGCGGCCGCGTCGTCGGCGGCCGACGCCGCTCCACCGCACCTGATCAACCGGATGATGCACCTGCACGGCACTCCGCCGCGGATCGAATCGACGACGTGGGTACCGCATCCGCTGTGTCGATGCACTACCGGGACGATCACCGCCGGCGGTCCTCTATTCTGATTGGGGGAAAGGACACTATGACCGACATCACGCGGGGGCAAGGTCGCCGCAACGCAAAGCTCGCCTCGTTGCCGATCGGCATGGCCGGTCGGGCGGCCGCCGGCCTCGGCAAGAGGATGGTCGGCAAGGACAAGGACGAGGTCAACCAGGAACTCCTGGAGCGCTCCGCCGAACAACTGTTCGCGGTGCTCGGTGAGCTCAAGGGCGGCGCCATGAAGGTGGGCCAGGCGATGTCCATCATGGAGGCCGCGGTCCCCGACGAGTTCGGCGAGCCGTTCCGGGATGCCCTCACCAAGCTGCAGGCGGAGGCACCGCCGCTGTCGGCGTCGAAGGTGCACAAGGTTCTCGATCAGCAGCTCGGCACCAAGTGGCGGCAGCGATTCCGCGACTTCTCCGACGAGCCGGCCGCGGCGGCCAGCATCGGACAGGTACACAAGGCGGTGTGGTCGGACGGCCGCGAGGTCGCCGTCAAGATCCAGTACCCGGGCGCCGACCACGCACTGAAGGCCGACCTGAAGACCCTGTCCCGGATGTCGGGGTTGATGCAGAAGCTCTCCCCCGGCACCGACGTGAAGTCGATGATGGACGAGCTCATCGACCGCACCGAGGCCGAGCTGGATTATCTCGGTGAGGCCGACAACCAACGCGCCTTCGCCAAGGCCTTCGCCGACGATCCGGACTTCGTCATCCCCAAGGTGGTGGCGAGCTCCCCCAAGGTCATCGTGTCGGAGTGGCTCGACGGCACACCCCTGTCCCGGATCATCACCGACGGCGACAAGGCCACCCGTGACCGGGCCGCCGCGCTCATGTCGACCTTCGAGGTCAGCTCGCCGTTCCGCGCGGGTCTGCTGCACGGCGATCCCCATCCGGGCAACTTCTTCATCACCACCGACGGCCGTTTCGGGGCGCTGGACTTCGGCGCAGTCGGGCACTACCCGAACGGTCTGCCGCCGGAGACCGGACCGATCCTGCGGCTCGCGCGTGACAAGGAGTACGACGAGCTCAAGGAACACATGGTGGCGGCCGGGTTCATCCTCCGTTCCCAGGTGGACAAGGTCAGCGCCGCCGACCTGCAGGCCTACCTGCGTCCCTACGTCGATCCGCTCTACACCGAGTCCTTCCACTTCACCCGAAAGTGGTTGCAGCGGGCGGCCGGTCAGGCCACCGACGTGCGCGGAGACGTGTACAAGACCTCACGCCATCTCAATGTGCCCAAGCAGTACGTGATGGTGTTCCGGGTCCTGGCCGGCTGTGTGGGTATCGCGGCGCAGCTCGACGCCGAGGCCCCGTACCGCTCGATCATGGAGGAGTGGGTGCCCGGGCTGGCGTGAGCCCAGCGCCCCCCAAACGAACAACACCGGCCGTCCCCGGGTCATCATGACCTCGGAAACGGCCGGTGTCTCATGCCGCATTCTTGCGCGGGCGGCCGCGCGGACGCTTACGCGCCACCACGGTGCCGCGGTCGAAGATCTCGCCACCCCACACGCCCCACGGCTCGGCGCGCTCGAGCGCGGCCTGCAAGCAGACCTCGCGCAGCGGGCAGTCGACGCACAATGCCTTGGCACGCTCGAGGTCGCGGGGATCCTCGGCGAACCACAGGTCGGCGTCGGTGACCTGGCAGGGCAGTTCGGGGGCGTGGCCAACCGCGTCAGCGCCGAGGGCGGCGACACCGTCGGCCGGCATACAGGAGTCGAGGACGCATTCGGTCGTCATAACTGTTCTCCACCTCGTGATCGGTTTCATCGGATTGTTCGACCCGAGCCTCCGGCGGAGTCGCCCCGACGGTGATGTCAAGGCGGACAACGAAAAAGGCCACGGGTTCGCTTGGTGCGATTCGCCCGTGGCCGAAAATCTGACGCTTCTCTAGCGTCTCGATCTGCGGAAATGTACGGGGAACCGCGTGCTCGCTCGAGCTGCGATGGCCGCGGGTGCGGTCAGTGGCATCTCGACAGCCGGTACGGCGATGGCGCCGATCGGTTGGGCGGCACGATGCGAGCAACGTGCATCGAGCCAGAAGCGGTCTCGATGCGCGTACGTGCCTAGCTGCGCAGAACACTTCTGTTCCGCAGCGTTGACGATGATTCCGTTCACTGATCCACTCCTTTCGGTCTCGATGATGACTGTTGCTGTCGCATCCGCTGGGATTCGGCCCGCCCGCTCGGCGCACACGAACACTCCCCGTGCTGATGTGCGTACCAGCCTAAGGGTGCCGCGACATTCCGCACAACCTATTTTTGACCTGCACTTTTGACGATCTCGATGACGTCGGCGCCGTACTTGTCGAGCTTGCTCGCCCCGATCCCCGGAATCGCCACCAGTGAATCGTCGTCGGTGGGCTGCTGCTCGGCGATGGCCAGCAGCGTCTTGTCGGAGAACACCACGAAGGCCGGTACGTCATTCTCCGCGGCCCGCCGCTTGCGCCACTCCTTGAGGGCGACGAGCAGATCGTCGTCGAGATCCGACGGACATCCCTCACAGCGACCCAGCAGGGTGGCGGTCGAGTCGATCAGCCGGGAACCGCAGACCCGGCAGGTCGGGCCGCGCCGGGGTTTGCGTTCCGGCGCGATCCGCGAGGCGGGCGAATCGTCGGGGATCAGACCGGAGAGGAACCTCGAACGGCGGCGGGCCCGGCCGCCCTCGTTGCGGGCGGTCGCCCAGGACACCTGCAGATGTTCCCGGGCCCGGGTGACACCGACGTAGAACAGCCGACGCTCCTCCTCGACCGCCTCGGGTGATCCCTTGATCGCCTGGCTGATCGGCAGCGACCCCTCGGTGAGCCCCACCAGGAACACCGCATCCCACTCCAGGCCCTTGGCCGCGTGCAACGACGACAACGTGACACCCTGCACCGTCGGTGGGTGCCGGGCCTGCGAACGGGTCTGCAATTCGGCGACCACGTTGCTCAACGTCAGATCCGGATTCTCGGCGACCATGTCGTCGGTGAGCTCGACCAGCGCCTTCAGCGACTGCCACCGCGCCTTGGCCTGCGCGCCCGTGGGTTCCTCGTCGGAGAGCCCGAGTTCGCCGAGCACTGCGCGCACCACCTCGGGCACGTCGACGCCGTCGCGGACCCCGCGTTCGGCGGCCACCCCGAGCTGCCGCATCGCCTGGCGCACCTCGGTACGGGTGAAGAACGCCTCCCCACCGCGCACCTGATAGGCGATGCCCTGCTCGGTCAGCGCCTGCTCGTGATTCTCCGACTGCGCGTTGACGCGGTAGAGGATCGAGATCTCCGACGGCGAGACACCGTCGTTGATCAGCTTCTTGATGCGTCGGGCGACGGCGGCGGCCTCCGCGGGCTCGTCGTCGTAGTCGACGAACCGCGGTTGCGGTCCCGGCGCGCGCTGTCCGATCAGTTCGAGACGGGTGCCCGCGATCCGGCCGTGTGCGGCGCCGATCACCCGGTTGGCCAGGCCCACCACCTGCGGCGTCGACCGGTAGTCGCGGACCAGCCGGACCATCGTCGCCTCCGGGAAACGGCGCGGAAAATCGAGGAGATAGTCGGCCCGGGCTCCGGTGAAGGTGTAGATCGTCTGATTGGCGTCGCCGACGACGGTCAGATCGTCACGCTCCCCGAGCCACGCGTCGAGCAGGCCCTGCTGCACCGGGGTGACGTCCTGGTATTCGTCGACGACGAAACAGCGGTAACGCGAACGGAATTCCTCGGCCACGCCCGGGTCGACGTCGATCATCTGCGTCATGTAGATCAGCAGGTCGTCGAAATCGAGGAGCCGGTCACCCTCGGGTGAGACCTTCGAATCCTCGTAGGCGGCATAGACCTTGGCGACCTGCTCGGGCGCGGCCGGCGTCTCGCGCTGCAACCGCGCGGCGGCGGCCACATAGCCTTCCGGACCGATGACCGAGGCCTTGGCCCATTCGATCTCGCTGAGCAGGTCACGCACCGTGTCCGTGGAGGTCCCCAGACCGGCCCGCCGGGCGGCACGTCCCATCAGCGGGAACTTGTTGTCCAGCAACTCCCACCGGGCGTCGCCGAACACCCGGGGCCAGAAGTAGCGCAGTTGCCGCAGTGAGGCGGCGTGAAAGGTCTGTGCCGACACCGACGGGCCTGCCGCACCGATTCCCAAGGAGCGCAACCGGGTTCGCATCTCCCCCGCGGCGCGCGCGGTGAAGGTGACCGCCAGCACCTGCGACGGATTGACCTGACCGGCGTCGATCAGATGGGCGATACGCCGGGTGATGGTGCGGGTCTTGCCGGTGCCCGCCCCGGCCAGCACACACACCGGCCCCCGGGGCGCGAGCACCGCTTCGCGCTGCTCGGGATCGAGACCGTCGAGGATCCCGCCGGAGGACGGAGCTGATGGCCCGGAAGCGGAGTCGGTGGAGCGTTGCGGCACGCCTCCACTATGTCAGCCGACACCGACACCGGCATCGGCCCATCCACACCCCACGCCCACCCCCACGTCATCGCGGGATGAGCGTCACACCCCCAGCTTGGCCTTGACCTCGTTGACCGACGGGTTGGTGGCGGTGCTGCCGTCGGCGAACAGAACCGTGGGCACCACGTGATTGCCGCCGTTGACGCTGCCGACGAACTCGGCGGCCTCCGGATGGGCCTCGATGTCGATCTCGGTCCACTCGATACCGGCACTGCGCAGACCGGTCTTGAGTCGGGCGCAGAAACCGCACCAGCTCGTGGTGTACATCGTCAGGGCAGCGTTGGACGTCGTGTCACTCATGGCACCCATAACACCACCCTGCGCCGAACTGTTCCGGACTGGGGACCGCCGGCACGTGACTGCCGCCGGCTCAGACCTCGTGTCCGGCCCACGCGGTGATCAGTGACCGCGCGATCGAGATGGACCCGGGCAATAGCAGCCGCGGCCCGGAATCGTCGTCGGGCACCGGATCGCCCCGCATCCACTCGTCGCCACGCGCGAGTGCCTCACGCACCTCGTCGCGGTGGAACCACACGGCGTCGCCGATCTCGCCGTCGAGGAACCGCAGCGGTTCGGCCGGATCGGCGAGCGCACTGAAACCCAGCATCAGCGACCGCGGGAACGGCCACGGTTGACTGCCCAGGTAGCGGGGCTCGGTGACGGTGAGCCCGACCTCCTCGTGCACCTCCCGGATCACGCACTGCTCCAACGATTCTCCCGGCTCGACGAAACCGGCGAGGGTCGAGTACCAGCGATCCGGCCACACCGCCTGACGGCCGAGGAGGATCTGATCGGCACCGTCGTGCACGACGGTGATGATCGCCGGATCGGTGCGTGGGAATTCGTCGGCGCCGGTCTCGACGTGCCGACGCACCCAGCCACCCCGGGCCGGTCTGGTCGCGCCACCGTCGACCGGCGAAAAGCGGGCGGCGGCATGCCAATTCAGGATTCCGAGGGCGGTGGCCAGCAGGCCCGCCTCATCCGCCGACAGCCGGACCGCACCGCGACGCGGATCGGCGGTCCGCCCGTCGAGCGAGTCGACCCGCAGGGCCCACAGGTCGGTGTCGGTGTGCGCGAGGAACACCGCGTCCTGCGGTGGCGCGTCGCCGAATTCGGCGGCGGGCATCCACGCCAAGCCCCGTGCGTCGGTCACCGGGTACCGGCCGTCCGGTCCGATCGGCAGGACCAGCGCCGTGGGCCATCCGGAGGCCATCCGCGCCGGATCGTCGCGGATCTCGTCGGCGCGGTCGAAGGTGCCACGCGACAGCAGCGGGGGTTGATCGAAGACGAACTCACCCATGTCAGTCGCCCGCACTCTTGCGGATGTAGAGCAGGCGGTCGCCCACCTCGATCTGCTCGACCACGCTGGCGTCGACCCGGTGCAGGACCCCGTTGCGGACGACGCCGAGCACGATGTCGCGGGTATGCGCCGGGGAGCCGCCGGTTTCGGTGGGGTCGACCTCACGTTCGGCGATCGCATATCCGGCATCCGGTGTCAGCAGGTCCTCGATCACCTCGACCACCGACGGCGTCATGGTGGCGATGCCCAGCAACCGGCCCGCCGTCTCCGAGGACACCACCACCGAGTTGGCGCCGGACTGACGCATCAGATGGGTGTTCTCCGATTCCCGGATGGAGGCGACGATCTTGGCGCGCGGATTGATCTCCCGCGCGGTCAGGGTCGCCAGCACTGCCGTGTCGTCGCGGTTGGTGGCCACCACGATGCTCGCCGCATGCGCCACCCCGGCCAACCGGAGGATGTCGGACTTGGTGGCGTCACCGCGCACCGTCACCAGGCCGTCGGACTCCGCGGCCTCCAGGACGGTCGGATTGGCGTCGACGACGACGATGTCGGCCGGCTTGATGCCGTCGCCGATCATCGCGTCCACCGCGGTGCGTCCCTTGGTGCCATAGCCGATGACGACGGTGTGATTGCGCAAGTTGTTCCTCCAGCGCTGGATCTTGAGGGCCTGACGAGAACGTTCGGTCAGCACTTCGAGCGTGGTACCGATCAACACGATCAGGAACAGGACGCGCAGTGGCGTGATGATCAGCAGGTTGATCAGCCGCGCCGACGGCGTGTACGGAGTGATGTCGCCATAGCCCGTGGTCGACAGCGTGACCGCCGAGTAGTACATCGCGTCGAGGAACGACAGCGAATTCTCCTGCACGTCCCGGTAACCGTCGCGGTCGACGTAGACGATGATGGCGGTGGCGAACAATGCGATCACCGCGAAGACGACACGCTTGCCGATGGCGCGGCCGGGGCTCTGCCGCAGCTCGGGGATCCGGATGACACCGACGAGGGCGTAGTCGGGCCCCTCGGAGAGGTCTTCCCCGGTGAATCGGCGACGCAGCCCCCGCGCCCGCGCTCTCATCGGCAGTACCTCCGGTGTGTCACACGAAGAGAATCTAGCTCATCGGGCCAGCAATGCGGCGAGTGCGGCCGCATCGGGGAGGTCGTCGGGGGAAAAGATGTGGCCGTGGCGCACATAGTGGAAGGCGGCGCCGACGCGTTCGGTCGGCACACCGGCCAGTTGCGCCCAGGCGATGCGGTAGGCGGCGAGTTGGATGATCAGTGACGACAGTTCCGGCGACGCGGTCGGGACGGCACCGGTCTTCCAGTCGACCACCGTCCACGATCCGTCGGGTTCGGCGAAGACGGCGTCGATGCGACCGCGGATCACCGTCTCCCCGATCACCGTCTCGAACGGCACCTCCACCTCGCTGGGGCTGCGCGCGGCCCAGCGCGACGCGAGGAACGCCTCGCGCAGCGCGTCGAGTTCGGTGTCGGGTGCCGCGCTCTCGTCGGCGGCGCCGGGGAGTTCGTCGATGTCGAGCAGCCTGCTCGCCCCGAACCAGCGTTCCACCCACGCGTGAAAGGCGGTGCCGCGCCGGGCGATCGGATTGGGCCGAAACGGCACCGGCCGCCGCAGTTTCCGGGCGAACTCCCGTTCATCGGAGTCGAGATCGACCAGCTGACTCACCGACAGATGCGACGGCAACTCCACGTCGACGACGGCCTGATTGCTGCGGTGATGTTCGGCGAGCAGTGCATCGACCTCCGCGGTCCACGTATCGATCTCGCCCACACCGCCGACCGCGTGCTCGTCGCCATCATCCGGCGTGGTCGGCGGTGCGTCGAACAGGGATGGCGCCTCACGCGCCGCCAGTTCGTCGAGCACCAACCGGGCCGCCGCCGTCACCGCGTCACGTCGCTCGCCGAGCCGATCCGGCGGCCAGGAGCGGGCATCGACGACGTCGGCCAGCGGATTGTCGGCACCGTCGGGCGGATCCGGCGCCAGCACGTCGATCCTCAGGCCGTCGGCGTCGGTACCGGATTCGATGCTGCCGGATTCGATGGTGGCGGATTCTATGGTGGCGGTGACCAACGCGAGGAGTTCGTCGAAGAACACCGACCCGCCGCGCGGCGAGGTCGACGTCTCCGACCAGTGGTGGGCGGAGATCAGCAGGTCGTGTCGCGCCCGGGTGATCGCGACGTAGAGAAGTCGCCGGTCCTCCTCGAGTCGCCGTTCGGCGATGGCCTCCTTGTGCTCGGTGAGGGCGTCCTCGAGTTCCTTACGATCGGCCACCCGACTCAGGTCGAGTACCGGAAATCCTTCGGCGGCACCGGATTTCGCGGCGGCCGCAGCACGCTTGCCCGCCTCCGGGCCCCGCGGATCGGCCACCGCCAGATCACCTCGCAGCGGCCCGGGAAGCTCCCGCGCGCTGCGCATCCAGGTGGTCTCGGACTTGGAACTGGGAAAGATCCCGTCGGCCAGATGCGGCAACACCACCACGTCCCATTCGAGCCCCTTGGCGGCGTGCACCGTCAGGATCTGCACCCGCTGCTCGGCGACCTCCACCCGGCCCGGCTCGAGTCCCTTCTCGATCGTCTCCGCGGTATCGAGGAAGGCCAACAGGCCCGGCAGGGTGGCGCCCGGCCGTTCGGCGTAATGGGTGACGTAGTCGGCGAAGGCGTCGAGGTGCTCGCGCCCGGTGATCGCTCCGCGCATGCGTCGGGCCCGGATCTGGGCCTCCACCGCCACCCCGATGGTGGTCTCCACGTCGGCGACGAGTTCGGGCAGCGGCTGGCCGATGCGGCGTCGCAGCGATTCCAGTTGCGCCCCGAACGCCCGGATCCGCGCAAACCCTTCGGCGCTGTAGGCCTCCGGATCACCGGGATCGGCCACGGCGTCGGCGATCCCGGCACGATCGACGATCTCGGCGGGCAGGACCGCGTCGAGCGCATCGTCGAGCTGTTCGCGGGTGGTGACCACACCACCCGCGGCGATCTGTCCGGCGGCCAGGTCGGTGGCCCGCCGCCACAACGCCGCGAGGTCACGGGCGCCGATCTGCCACCGCGCGCCGGTGAGCAATCGCATGGCGGCGGTGCCGGCCATCGGATCGGCCATCAGCCGCAGCGTGGCCACCACATCGGTGATCTCCGGGACGTGCAGCAGCCCGCCGATGCCGACGACCTCGGCGGGAATGCCACGCCGTTCCAGTTCGGCGGCGATCGGGGCCGAATCCTCGTTGCGGCGCACCAGGACCGCGACGGTGGGCGGCGCGGAGCCGTCCTCGACGCGGTACCGTGCGGCCACCTGATCGGCGATCCAGTTGCGCTCGTCGATGATCGTCTCGGTCAGCGCCATCGTCACCGTCCCGGAGTCCGCGTCGGGCCGCGGGCGCAACACACTGACCGGCACGCCACGGCGTCGTAATTCCTCGGAGGCGGCGTTGGCCAAACGCAGCGTCTGCACCGGATTACGCCAACTCGTCAGCAGTTCACGCCGACGTGCCGGTGTCCCGTCCGCGCACGGGAAGTCGGTGGCGAAGCGGGGCAGGTTGGCGGCCGAGGCGCCGCGCCAGCCGTAGATCGACTGGATCGGGTCGCCGACGGCGGTCACCGCGATCGGGGCGCCGCGCGCGGTATCGCGGCCGCCGAACAGCGCCGACAGCAGCACCCGCTGCGAGTGCCCGGTGTCCTGATACTCGTCGAGCAACACCGCCTTGAACGATTGCCGTTGGGCCGCAGCCACTTCCGGATGCCCGGCGACGAGTCGGGCGGCCAGCGACATCTGACTGCCGAAGTCGAGGACCGCCTGCTCGGCCATGGTGCGCATCAGGGTGGCCACCAGCGGCAGCAGTTCGCGGCGTTCGTCGATGACCTCCTGCACGGTGCGCAGCGCGGCATTGGGTCCGCCACGTTGACGAGGCCCCTTGGGCAGCTCATCGACCATCCGGTAGAGGTCATCGCCCCACTCGGCAAGCGTGTCGAGATCCACCAGGTGCTCGGCCATCTCCCCGTAGAGGCGCAGCACCGCCTCGGTGACACTCGCCGGCATCTTGGTGGTGTGCAGGTCACCGGTCCAGGTGGACACGATCGAGAACGCCATCTGCCACAACTCGGTCTCCGACAGCAGCGTCGCATGCGGTTCGACCGGCAGGAGCAATCCGTAGTCGGCGATCAGCCGCCCCGCGTACGCGTGGTAGGTGCTCACCTCCGGATCGCCGGCCCGCAGCCGCGCGGCGAGGCTGCCGTCGGGATCCCAGCCGATCAGCGCCGGCGATCCGGCGAGCATCGACAGTCGCCGTCGGATGCGTGCGCCGAGTTCGCTGGCCGCCTTCCGGGTGAAGGTGAGCCCGAGGATCTCGTCCGGCCCGACGATCTGATTGGCGACCAGCCACACCACCCGCGACGCCATGGTCTCGGTCTTGCCCGCACCGGCACCGGCGACCACCAGCATCGGTTCGCTGGGCGCCTCGATGACCTCGATTTGTTCGGGGGTGGGCGGCGGCAGCCCGAGCGCAGCGGCCAGCGACGTCGCCGGGATACGATGCCGCACAGCGCTATCGCGGTCAGTCATCGGTGACCGCCTTGCCACGCAACTGGGCCGGACAGCTCGTGACGAGCCCGCAGTGCGCACAACCGGCGTTCGGGGTCGCTCGGAACTCCGGTCCGATACCCGAGCGGGCGGCATGACGGACGACGCTCACCCACTCGTCGAGCAGTTCCGGCGTCAGCGCCGGCTGATCCCGTTGCGCCGCACCGGTGGACCGGTTCGCCGAGGACACATACACCAGCCGCCCACCCCCGGGCTCGACCGATTCCCCGGCGAAATCCCGTGCGCCACCGTGCGCGATGGCCACCTGATAGGCCGCCAACTGTGGGTGTTCGGCGGCGTCGGCCTTGGACACCGGCGTCTTGGCGGTCTTGACGTCGACGATGACCGGACGTCCCTCCGTGTCGCGTTCGAGACGGTCGACGCGACCACGGAGCCGGATCGGGAGATCGGATCCGTCCTCGGCCGGGACCTCGCCGGCCGGTTCGGCCGCCGGCGCGATCGTCGCGTCGATGACCGACTCGACGCCCACCTCGGTGAGATCGGCACGCGAGACCCGCAGCCATTCACGGAAATTCACCAACATCGCCTCGGCGCGTTCGAGTTCGTGCGCCGAATGCCAGACGGCTCCGACCTCGACGCGATCCCAGATCTCACGCAGCGCACCGGTCACCTCGTCGGGGTCGATCTTGCCGGCCACGGCCTGCACCAGGGTGTGCACGAGGCTGCCCGTGAGCGCGGGGGTACCGTCACCGTCGCGGCCGCCGTTGCGTTCGAGCACCCACCGCAGCGAGCAGTGCTCCAGCTGGTCGACGTTGGAGGGAGACAACGTCACCGGGCCGTCCTCGCGCCGCCACAGTGGCGCGCCGGTACTCGATCCGGACAGCCCGAACCACTCCCGCGGGTGTGCGCCGGCGATGTCGGAGTCGGCCAGCCGGGCCAGCAACTGCGCGGCGGCGCGAGTGCGTTCGTCGGGCTCCCCCGCCTCTGGGCTTCCCGCCTCCATTCCCCCGACCACCACCGACCGCAGCGTCGCCACCAGCGACGGCAACGACAAGACGCGGTCCACACCGGGATCGATCGGCAGGTCCGACTCCGGGTCGGTGTCGAGCGAATCGCCGTCGGCGTGCTCCGCGTCACCGCCGTCGCGTCGTGCGTCGGCGCGCAGGGCGTCGGCAATCTCGGCGAGGAATCGCGAGGGCGACGAGTCCCCACCGCCGTCCTCGACCGCGGTGATGAGGAGTCGGCGTCGCGCACGGGTACAGGCGACCAGCAGGAGCCGGCGTTCGTCGGCGAGCGCTCCGGCGCCGCGCGCCACCTTGTCCACCGCATCGGGGTCGACGCCGTCCAGGATGTCGACCAATTGCGCTGTGGCCAAGACACTTCCACGGCTGCGCAACGACGGCCAGAGCCCGTCGAGCACGCCGGCCACCGCGACCACCTCCCATTCGCGACCGGCGGCCGCGTGTGCGGAGAGCACGGTGACCGACTCGGCAACGGCGGCCGGGGTGCGGCCGTCGCGCGGGATCTGCAGTTGGGACAGGTAGTGCACGAAGCCGGCCGGACCGGCGGCCGGCAGGTTGTCGGCGAATCCGCCGGCCGCCTCGAACATCGCCATCATCGCGTCGAGATCCCGATCGGCCTGCTCCCCGGCCGGGCCACCGCGGATGGCGGCTCCCGCCCAGCGCCGTTCCAGACCGGTGGCCTGCCAGGCCACCCACAGCGTTTCCTCGATGCCGCGGCCGGCGACGTGTGCGGCCACACCCGCGCCGATCACCCCCAGCGCCCGGGACAGTGGCGCACCCTCGTGCTCGGTGAGCGCGGCGAGGTAGTCGGCACCGAGATCCGGATCGAGCAGGGCCAGCCGCAACGAGGTGAGGGTGTCGCGGTCGGCGCGGTCACCGCCGGCCCGCTCGTCCCGGCGCCGGATGCCGCGACGCAACCGCCGCATCGCCCCGGGATCGGCCATCCCGATCGGCCCGCTCACCAGTGCGACGGTGTCCTCGACGGAGAAGTCCTCATCCGCCGGCTCACCGAGATCGCGGGCCGCGACCACCCGCAACACCAGCATCAACGCCGCCACTGAACGCTGACGGTGCAACGGGAGATCGGTGGTCGGCGTCGTCAGCGGCACCCCGGCCGACCGGAATGCCCGGCGCAACGCCGGCAACGCGAGGTGCGCGGACCGGACGATCACCGCCATCTGCGACCACGGCACCCCCTCGAACAGGTGGGCACGCCGCAGGAGGTCGGCGACCGCGGTGGCCTCCTTGGCGGCCGAGCTGAACACCCGCACCGAGGCGCCCCCGGGTATCACCTCCGCGTCGTCGTCGTCCGTACCGTCGATGTGCGGAAACGCGTGCGGCCGGGCCCCCGGCAGCCGGGCGGTCAGCGCCCGCCCGACGATGGCGATCTGGCGATGATGACGGAAGTCGCGGTCGAGCAGGATGTCGCGCTCGGTGCCCGGATCCACCAGTTCGTCGGCGAAACGTGCACTGGCACCGCGGAATCCGAAGATCGACTGATCGGAGTCGGCGGCGATGATCGTCGACGACGTGCCGGTACCGATCAGTTTCACCAGGGCGGCGGCCTGCGGGTCGAGGTGTTGGGCGTCGTCGACGATGAGGTGCCGGATGCGGCGACGCTGACCGGCGAGCAGATCCGGGTCGGTCGCGAACGCCGACAATGCCGATCCGACCAATTCGGCCGCGTCGACGGCGGGCGCCGACGCGCCCGGCGTCTGCGAACCGACCGCTCCGCGCAGCAGCATGTTCTGCTCGTACTGGGCGTAGGCGTGCCCGGCAGCGACCCACTCGGGGCGGCGATGACGACGTCCGAGGGCCGCGAGTTCCTCCGGGCCGACACCGCGTTCGGCCGCGCGCATCAGCAGATCACGCAGGGCCTGGGCGAATCCGTCGGTACCCAACGCCGGCCGCAGATGTTCCGGCCAGTAGAGGGCACCGTCCTCGATGTCGCCGGCGAGGAGTTCGCGCAGCACCACGTCCTGCTCGGACCCGGTGATCAGGCGTGGTGGCGGATTGCCGTGGGCCTGCGCCTGCAACCGCAGGATTGCGAAGGCGAACGAGTGCACGGTGCGGACCAGGGGTTCGCGCAGGGCCCCGCCGAGCGCCGGGGAATCGGATGTGGCGGCCAGCACCCGCCGGGTGATCTCCTCACGCAGGGCGACGACGGCCCGCCGGTTCGCGGCGAGGACCAGCACCGACTCCGGGTCCGTTCCGGGACGGGTCAGGCGTGCGACGGCGGCGTCGACCACGAGCGCCGTCTTACCCGAGCCCGGACCGCCGTGCACCCGATACGGCCGCCACGGCTGCGCCGCCGCCTGCCCCGCACCGGTATCGGAGGAGGCATCGATGTCGTCGATCATGTGTTGCACGTGTGGCGCCCAGCTCCGGGGCGTCACCTCGTAGCGGCCCGACCCCACCAGATGCGCGCGCAGCGCCGTACCACCGGAACCGCCCGCCGTCTTCTCCGGCCGACGGGTGCGCCGCTTACCCGTCCCGGACGCGGCCGGGCCGGCGGAGGTGGAACGTGTGCGGGCCATGTGTCCATGCAAGCATGCCCCACCGACACATCCGTTCCGCGGCGCCGTACGGCACAATCGTCGGGGTGAGCGGACTGCAGCACGTCGAGTTCGGTGATCGCACCGGCCCCACCGTCCTTGCGCTGCACGGCCTCACCGGCCACGGGTTGCGCTGGGCGCCGCTGGCCGACGAACACCTGCCCGACCTCCACGTCGTCGCCCCGGATCTGCTCGGACACGGGCATTCACCCTGGCGCCCGCCCTGGTCGATCGACGATCACGTCGCCGCGTTGTCGGCCTTCGTCGACGCCACCATCCCCGCCGGGAAACGTCCGCTGATCGTGGTGGCCCACTCGTACGGCGGGGCGCTCGCCATCCATCTGGCCCACGAGCGACCCGATGCCGTCGGCGGGCTGGTGCTGCTCGATCCGGCGCAGGGACTCGACCCCGGGTTCGCGTTGACCGTCGCCACCGACAGCCTGCAGAACTGGGATTATCCCGACGCGGCGGCGGCGCGGGCCGCCAAACGCTCCGAGGGCTGGGCCGAGGTCTCCGACGCCATCCTCGACGCCGAGATCGCCGCGCATCTGATCGACCTCCCCAACGGGCGGGTCGGTTGGCGGGTCAGCGCCCCGATGGCCGCGACCGCGTGGAGTGAGATGAGCCGCCCGGCAGTCCTTCCGCCGGCCGGAGTGCCAACCCACATCGTCGTCGCCGATCGTGTCGACCCACCGTTCGTCGGTTCGGACTTCCTCACCGACTGCGCGCGAGACCGCGGCCCCGAGGTCGAGATCCATCACGCCGACTGCGGCCACATGGTGCCCTTCGACGCACCGGAGTTGACGGCGTCGCTGATCAGATCACTGCTGTGAGTGCGATCACCGACGACGACGTCGAACGCGTGCGCGCGCTCGTCGCGGCCATCCCGCCGGGGCAGGTGAGCACCTACGGCGATCTCGCCGAGGCCGCCGGATTGTCCTCACCGCGCATCGTCGGCGCGATCATGCGTACCGATTCGGCGGATCTCCCGTGGCATCGGGTGATCTCGGCGAGCGGGCGCCCGGCGGCCCACCTCGCTCACCGGCAGCTCGACCGACTGGCGCAGGAGGGCGTCCCGATTCGCGACGGCCGCGTCCTGCTCCGCGAATGTCGTTGGGAAGCCCCACTTTAGAGAAGTCAGACCGGAGCGGATCAGCCCTACACCATCAACCGCACGATATCGACGACCCGCTTCAACCCCGGCAGCGCGCCGGCGGTGGACCGCGGATGCAGGGCATGAACGGCGAGGCGGAACATGGTGGCGCGCAACATCATCTGCGGCCACTCGGGCTCATCCGACCATCGCTGGACCAACTCGTCGTCGGCGCCACCCCAGGCCAGCGAATCCACCACCACGACGGCGGCGGCCCACGACGCCGGACGCCAGTACGGCACGATGTCGGTGATCCCCGGCGCCGCGGCCCCGGCGAACAATACGGTGCCGAACAGATCCCCGTGCACCACTTGGTTTTTCAGATCGACATTCTTACGCAGCGAGGCGAGGGTCTTGAGGATCTCGATACTCTCCTGGCCATCCGGCGACGTCGGCTCCGCCATCCCCGCCGCCCGCGCCGAACGCATCGGCACGTCCTCCCACGCCGCCCGGTCCGCGGCCGCGAAGACGTCTACGTCGGTATGCGGGGGCGCCGGCTGCTGCAACAGGAAGCGGGGACGCTCGAGATCGGCGATCGCCACATGCAGCCGCTCGGCCACCGACACCACCTCGTCGTGCCGCGGCTCCGGGGCGCCCGCGATATAGGTATCGGCCCGCCACCCCGACACCACATAACGGCCGTCGGTGGCGCGGAACGGCCGGGCAATACGCAGACCCTCGACAAACAGGTTCTCCCGCACCGACGCCGACCACGCGGCGCGCGCGTGATCGGGCACCAACGACAGCACCACTTCACCCACGCGCCATCCACCGACCCAGGTATCGCCCATCGCGATGGGCGGGTGGGCGGTCAGCCCGAATGTGTTGAGCACATGCTCGGGCGGCTCGACGCTGTTCACGTCTGCAGAGATTACCTCCGGTCACCGCCCGATCACGTGCAGCGACGCGGCGACATGCTCGATTCCCCGGCGTGAACCGACCGGGGAGTCAGTACACCGGCAGTTCCTTGTCCACCTGATTGGCCCAGGCGGTGATCCCGCCCTGCAGATGACGAGCATCGGCGAACCCGGCACGCTTGAGCGCGGCCAGGGCCTCCGCCGACCGGATACCGGTCTTGCAGTACAGCACCGTCGGACGATCCTGCGGGATCTCGGCGAGCGCCGCCCCCGACAGGATCCGGTCCTTCGGGATCAACGTCGCACCGTCGATGTGCACGATCTCCCACTCGACCGGCTCGCGGACATCGATCAGCGCGAGCTTCTCCCCCGCGTCGATCTTCTCCTTCAACTCCACGGCCGTCAGCGTCGCACCGGCAGCGGCCTGCGCCGCCTCATCCGACACGACACCGCAGAACTCCTCATAATCGATGAGGCCCGCGATCCGCTCACCCTCGGGATCCTTGCGGATCCTGATGGTGCGGTAGGTCATGTCGAGGGCGTCGTACACCATCAGACGGCCCAGCAACGGCTCCCCGATACCGCAGATCAGCTTGATCGCCTCGGTCCCCATGATCGACCCGATCGACGCGCACAGGATGCCCAGCACCCCGCCCTCCGCACACGACGGCACCATGCCCGGCGGCGGCGCCTGCGGATACAGATCGCGATAGTTCAGGCCACGCCCATCCGGCGCGTCCTCCCAGAACACCGACGCCTGACCCTCGAACCGATAGATCGACCCCCACACATACGGCTTGTGCGCCAACACCGCGGCATCGTTGACCAGATACCGCGTGGCGAAGTTGTCGGTGCCGTCGAGGATCAGGTCGTACTGCGAGAACAACTCGATGGCCCCTTCGGGTTCGAGTCGCTGATCGTGGATGTGCACGGTGACGAACGGGTTGATCTCCGCGATCGAATCCCGCGCACTCTCGGCCTTCGGCCGCCCCACATCCGACTGCCCGTGAATCACCTGACGTTGCAGATTCGACTCGTCGACCACGTCGAATTCGACGATGCCGATCGTGCCCACACCCGCCGCCGCCAGATACAACAGCGTCGGCGAACCGAGGCCACCGGCCCCGATCACCAGCACCTTCGCGTTCTTCAGGCGCTTCTGCCCCTCCATCCCGACATCCGGGATGATCAGGTGCCTGCTGTAGCGCGCAACCTCGTCATTGGACAATTCGGCCGCGGGTTCCACCAACGGCGGCAAGGACGACACGGTACGGGCCTCCCGAAATAGATCAACCAAGAACTGGTGAGCACAACGACGGCCCGGACCCGGTCATTCCCCTCAGGTCGACGAACGCTCCGGGAACGGCCACGGATTGGGCTTGCAGACGAACGAGCGATCCGCCTGCGAGATGTCCGGATCGAGCAGGATCAGCCCCGAATTCGACGTTCCGTACGACTGCTGCATCATCACCGGCGCCAGAGCCCCGTTCGCCGGGCACGGCACGTGCTTCTCGTAACCGATGCCATGGCCGGTCTCGTGGTTCACCAGGTACTGCCGGTAGGCGACGTCGTCACCCTGATACGACGTGGCGCCACGCACCCACCGGGCCTCATTGATCGTCACCCGTTCCATCGGCGGATAGAAGCACGACGTCTCCGCCTGAACCTGGTACCCGCACAGTTCGCGCGTCGTCGCCGACGACGTCAACGAGATCCGCAGATCCGGCTCGCCCCGATCGATCCGCCGGAACGAGACCTTGCCGTCGCCGATCCAGCTGCGCTGATTGGCCAGGGTCGCATCGACCATCCGACCGAACACCCGGTCCCCGCCATAATCGGCCGGCGTCAGCCCGTCCTCCACCTCGACGGTGTAGGTGTACACCTGACCACCGCTGCCGACCTGCGCGGTCGTACCGGGGACGACGTGAAATGTCTTCTTCCCGTCGACGGTGAAGTGGCCACCCTCCGGTAACACGGCCGCGGCCAGATCGACACCCTGCCCATCCCCGGTCGGCGCACCGATCGCACGGGTCTGCGTCGTCACGTTGGCGTTGCGCGACATCGGATCCGGGGTGATCGGCGCCGACGAATCGTCGTCACCGGTGTCCCGCACCGTGAACACCAACAACACGATCGTCAGGATCACCAGCATCGGGATCGCATACGCGCGCCAGCCGTAGGTCGTGACGAAACGCCCCACCGCGCTCTGCTTCTTCCGGGTCGACACCGCATCCCGATCCGACCGTTGCCGCCCACTGTCATCGGTCGGATCCCAGCGGGCCCGCAACGGTTGATCCGGAATCGGGCGACGACGCATCGGCGACTCGCCGGTCCCGGTATCGCCGACGCCGGTCTCACGATCGGCACGGCGAGCACCACCCGAGCGCGTACTCGACCGGGCCCGCGACGCACGCGGACCCACATCCCTGGCCCGGACCCGACCGCTCGCATCGCTGCCGGCGCCGGCGAAACCAGGCCCGCTCGCATCGCTGTCGGCGCCCCCCAAACCGGGCCCGCTCGCTTCGCTCCCGGCGCCCGGCACGTCATCTGTGCGGCTCACGGTTCACACCCTCTCACAGCGACAAGCCACTACCACGTAGGACATGAACCGACATCGACGATCCCTGTGCATTCACGTGACGTCTCACTCGGTGATCCGGGGGCCATCGCCGAGGTTCACCCGAGTACCCTCGAACCATGTCTACCGCCGCAAACGTGTCCTCCGGACGCAATGGCGCCCGCCTGCCACGGAGTGCCCGGCGCCTGCAACTTCTCGAGGCCGCGAGCGAGATCTTCGTCGAACGCGGCTATCACTCCGCAGGCATGGATGAGATTGCCATCCACGCCGGCGTCAGCAAGCCGGTCCTGTACCAACATTTCCCGTCCAAGCTCGACCTCTACATCGCCGTCGTCGACTCCCACGCCGAAAAACTGGTCGTCGACGTCAACAACGCACTACTCACCACCACCGACAACCGGCAACGTGTCCGAGCCGCCGTCCAGGCGTTCTTCGACTTCATCGACTCCGACAACTCCGGCTATCGCCTGATCTTCGCCTCCGACGTGATGGATCCGGCCGTCATCCGGCGCACCGAAGGTGCCACCGAGGCCTGCGTCGACGCGGTGTACGGGCTGGTCATGCACGATTCCGGACTCGACCCCTACCGGTCCCGGATGCTGGCCGCCGGACTCGTCGGCGCCAGCCAGGTCAACGCCCGCTACTGGCTCGAGGCCAAGCGGCCCATCGACAAGCAAACGGCCGTCGACACCACGGTCGCACTGCTGTGGGGCGGTTTGTCCCACGTACCGCGCAACGACCTCGGTGACCCGGCCGACGACGACGGCTCGTTCGCCGCCGAATAGACACAGGCGCCACGCCTGCCACCCCATACAAAAGCGCACCGGGCCCCTTCGGCCTCGGTGCGCTTTTCGTTGTCCGGCAGCGGGTCAGGAACCGAATCCGACCCGACGATTCTCGGCGGCGCCGACCTCGACATAGGCGATCTTGGTGACCGGCACGAGGTACCGGGCGCCACGGTCGTCGGTCAGGGTCAGCAGCTGTTCCTTGCCCGTGAGGGCCGCCTCCACCGCCGCGAGGGCCTTGTCGCTGTCCAGGGGCGACTGGATCGCCAATTCGCGGGGGCTGTCGGTGATACCGATCTTCACTTCAATGGTCATGGCCACCCTCTCTACGGCTTTCGTCGACATCACTGCGTGTCGAACACTCGGCTCGACGACGCTCGCGCCACGATCGGGCACGACCACGCCTGCGGCACCAGATTAATCGAGTCACGCGCGCCGGTGGCACCCACTCCGCTCACAGCGAAACGCGCACGGTCCGATGGCAGGTCAGCCCAGATCCATGTCCGACATCCGCTCGGCGTGACGCGCCGTCATCGAATCGAAGAAGTCGGCAACGCCGGACAACGACGACGTCGCGGAGAACAACAGGTCCATCACGCCTTCCTCGGCGGCCAGCACCCACTGCGCATGGGTCACCGCCTCGCCGAGCAACCGTCGTCCCCACAATGTCAGCGGTGACCGCAACGCCGGATCGGCGGCGATCGCCTTGCGGACCTGATCGCGGGCGAACTGCGAATTGCCGGTCTCGGCCATCACTTCGGAGATCACGTCGTGGGCCGCCGGCGGCAGCATCTCGGCGAGCTCGACGTAGAAATCGGCCGCCAGGCCGTCACCCACATACGCCTTGACCAGCACCTCGAGCCAGGTCTGCGGGGTGGTCGCCTCGTGATACTGGTCGAAGACGTTGCGATACCGCACGACCGATTCCGCCGGGTCCAGACCCCGACGGGTCACCTGCTCACTCAGCTTCTCGAAGTGCGCGATTTCCGAGGCCGCCATCCGGGCGATCGCGATGCCGCTGGGCACGTCGGGGGCCATCGCCGACTCCTCGATCAGCCGGTAGAAGGCGGCGTACTCGCCGGCCAGCAGCACGGCGAACAACTTGCCGACGGCAGCGTTCTCCTGCCCGACGGAGTCGGCCAGCAGTTCCGCGGCGGGGTCGGTCGGCACGGGCTCGGAGGAGGCGGAGGGCGTCGACATGCCCCGATGGTAACGGGCCACCGGGCCGACCACGTACACTCGTGGTCGGTGTAGTACCGCGGACAACGGCGCTCGGGGGTCAAGGCCACCTGGGCCCGGACCGTCGCCAGGCCGCCGTCCGGCGCCCGACTCGTTCGCGGACCACCAGAAATGTGCGCGCACTTCGAGCCCACTGTCGCCCGCCGCGGCCTTTCCGCCGCGCGGTGACGCCGCGAGACGCCGGTATCCGTGGAACCCTTCGTGCGTGCTCGACGACACATGAAAGGCTCCACAACCCCATATGAGCGACTCCGACGTGCAGACAACCGACACGCAAACAACCGATGCGCAGACCAACGACGTCCAGACGACCATCGTCGACGACGCCCACACCTCGCCCACCTTCGCCGATCTCGGCGTCGACGACCGCATCGTCGACGCCCTCGCCAAGGACGGCAAAACCCACACCTTCGCGATCCAGGAACTGACCCTGCCGCTGGCTCTCGCCGGCGACGACCTGATCGGCCAGGCCCGCACCGGCATGGGCAAGACCTACGGGTTCGGTGTGCCCCTGTTGCACCGACTCGTCCATCCCGAACAGTCCGGTGTGCGACCACTCGACAACACCCCCCGCGCCCTGGTCATCGTGCCGACCCGGGAACTGTGTCTGCAGGTCACCGGTGACCTCGAGGTGGCCGCGAAGACCCTCGACGTGACACTTCCCGACGACACCCAGCGCCCGCTGAAGATCACCGCGATCTACGGCGGACGACCCTATGAATCGCAGATCTCCGAGTTGCGGGCCGGCGTCGACGTCGTCGTCGGCACCCCCGGTCGCCTCCTCGATCTCGCGCAGCAGGGGCACTTGATCCTGGGCAAGGTGGCAGTGCTGGTGCTCGACGAGGCCGACGAGATGCTCGACCTCGGCTTCCTGCCCGACATCGAGCGCATCATGGCGGCACTGCCTGAGAAGAAGCAGACGATGCTGTTCTCGGCGACCATGCCCGGTCCGATCGTCACCCTGGCCCGCACCTTCCTGCATCGGCCCACCCACATCCGCGCCGAACACGCCAACGATTCGGCCGTGCACGAGCGCACCACGCAGTACGTCTTCCGCGCGCACGCCCTCGACAAGGCCGAACTGGTCGCCCGCATCCTGCAGGCCGACGGTCGCGGCGCGACGATGATCTTCACCCGCACCAAGCGGACCGCTCAGAAGGTGGCCGACGACCTCGCCGAACGCGGCTTCTCCGTCGGCGCGGTTCACGGCGACCTGGGCCAGATCGCCCGCGAGAAGGCGCTCAAGAAGTTCCGGACCGGTGAGATCGACGTCCTCGTCGCCACCGACGTCGCGGCCCGCGGCATCGACATCGACGACGTCACCCACGTCATCAACTACCAATGCCCCGAGGACGACAAGACCTACGTGCACCGCATCGGCCGCACCGGTCGCGCCGGCCGTACCGGCACCGCGATCACCCTGGTCGACTGGGATGAGCTGCACCGCTGGGAGCTGATCAACTCAGCCCTGCAACTCGGTGTGCCCGAGCCGGTCGAGACGTATTCGACCTCGGAGCATTTGCGCGAGCAGCTCGGTATCCCCGCCTCGGCCACCGGCCGCGTCGCCAAGCCGAAACGCGAACGCGACTCGGCGGATACCGACGCCGGTGAACGCCGCCCCCGGTCGGAGCGACCGGCCCGCACCCGGACCCGTCGCCGCACCCGCGGGGGTCAGACCGCCGACAGCCACACCGCCGAGGCGGGTACCGCGTCGCCGGCGGCCACCTCGGATGCCACCGCCACCGACGCCGGATCGACGGGGTCGGAATCGGCCGATCCCGCAGCACGCAAGCGTCGACGCCGGCGCGGCGGTTCCCGCCGCCGAAGTGGGGCCGGCGCGAGCGACTCCTCGTCGAGCCCGGTGGCCTCCGCCGAGTAACCCGGCCGATCAACCCCTGACACGACCGACCAACACTGAACAGGCAAGGGACAACAAGCCATCTCGACGCCGACCGAACCCCGGACACCGCCGGTGAAACGGATCCGACCGGAGCGACGTACCCGGCTCGATCTCATCGTGAGCGCCCTGATCGTGGTGGTGCTCATCGTGGGTGCCGTGGCGGTGTGGTCGGTCAGCCCGGCTCGTCACACCACCAGCGAGCAGGCCGACGCCACCCCGGCGGCCGTCGAACCGGCGGCCGCGGTGCCGGCCTCCTTCACCCCCCGCTGGCATGCCGCCTCCGGCGCGACGACGGTTCCCGCGGTGGCGGCGTCGACCATCATCACCGCCGACGGTGGGACCGTCACCGGACGCGACCCGTCGACGGGCGGGCAACTGTGGACCTACTCCCGCGACGCACCCCTGTGCACCGCCGTCGCCGCGTGGCCGGACAGCCTCAACGAGGCCATCGCGGTCTACCGCAATTCGCGGGGATGCTCGGAGGTCACCGCACTCGACGCGGCGACCGGCGGGCGCAAGGGTGCCCGGACCAGCGACGCCGACGACGAGGTGACCGTGACCGCGGGATCGGGATACGTCCTGGCGCAGGGTTCGGGCCGGTTGGAGACCTGGGGATCGAACCTGGTCCGCGGAATCGAATACGGCCGGGTCACCGCGCCGGTCAAGCCGGGCGTGCAGCCCGGACGCAGCGACTGCCACCTGTACTCCGCCGCGATCGCCGGTGATCGGATCGCCGTCATCGAGCGGTGCGCCGGCGACACCGGTTATCGGCTGACGGTGCTCGGTGCGGTCCTCGACAGCGACGAGCGGGTCAGCCAGTACGGTTCCTCACTGATCACCGACCGCGCCACCGGCGCACCGCCGGTGGTCATCGGGATGAGCACCTCGGCCATCGCGGTCTACGACGGCGGTGCCAACGCCGCCGCACCCACCCCGCCGAGCGTGCGTCAGTTCGGTTCCGACGGCGCGCAGACGGGTTCCAACACCGTCAACGGGCTCGCGAGCCCGCCCGCCGACAGCGTCGCACTCACCTCGGGTGGGCTGGTCACCTACTTCACCGGCACCGACACCCTGGTGCTCGACGCCGGCACGATGCGCCCGAAGTATCAGGTCCCGGCGGCGCTCGGCCCGGGCGAGATGATGGGCGACGAACTCCTGCTTCCCGGGCCGTCGGGGATCAGCGTGCGCAACCCGGCGACCGGTGAACCGGTACGCACCATCCCGCTGACCCGCCACGACTACCAGGGTGGCGTGATCAGCCTGCGGGTACTCGGCGACAAGGTGATCGAACAGCGCGGCGGCATCGTCGAGGCGTTCGCACCGCAGAGCTGATCGACCGCAGGGCTTGCCGACCCGGGGGCGCGTCAGCTCAGATCCGAGGTGACCACGTCCGCGCCGCCATCCCAGTGCTTCCACAGATTCTCGGCCAGCTGACGATATGCGGTGGCGCCCTTGTTCTTTCGTCCCCGCATCACCGACGCACCGGATGCCGACGCCTCGGCGAAGCGCACGGTACGCGGGATCGGCGGATCGAGCACCGGCAGGTCGTAGCGGTCGGCGACATCGGAGAGCACGTCACGGCTGTGGGTGGTGCGGGCGTCGTACAACGTCGCCACCGCACCGAGCATCGTCAGGTTCGGATTCGTGATCTGCTGCACCTCGGTCACCGTGCGCAGGAGTTGACCCACCCCACGATGTGCCAGCGTCTCGCACTGCAACGGCACCATGACCTCGTCGGCCGCGGTCAGTCCATTGAGCGTCAACACCCCCAACGACGGCGGGCAATCGATGAGGATCACGTCGAAATCCTCGGCCACCTCCGCCAGCGCGCGCTTGAGCGCGTATTCGCGCCCGGGTCGCATCAGCAACAGCGCCTCGGCGCCGGCCAGATCGATGGTCGCCGGCAGGAGGGTCACCTTGTCCTCGGTGTCGAGGAGGACATCGGCGATCTCCTCGTCCCCCAGGAGGACGTCATGCACCGACGCCTGGATCTGGTCGGGATCGTGTCCCAACGAAAACGTCAGGCACCCTTGGGGATCCAGATCCACCACCAGAACCGACACATCCAAGTCGGCCAACGCCGCCCCCACGGATGCGACGGTCGTGGTCTTGGCCACCCCGCCCTTTTGGTTGGCAATCGCGAGAATGCGCGTCATGGCGTCCACCATACGGCCACCGGTGTGCTTATTCTGTGCGGCCGACCACATCGGCGACGCGGATCCGATCACACCACGCCGCGCACCGCCATACCCGCTCGGATCAGCGCGTTCCCCGCCGCTTCGACCCGGGCGGCGAACCCTTCGGGCGGCCCGATCGGGCGGGCGGCTCGGGTTCGGAGATCTCCAGATCGCCGGCGATCCAGCGCAGCGACGCCGGGGCGAACAGGAAGCCGAGTGTGATCAGGGCCAGCAGACCCAGCGGCACCGCCCACAGCGGCTGATGGCTGGTGAAGAGGTAGTAGGACACCGGCAGCAGCAGGATCTGCGCGACCACCGAGATCGCCCGGCCCCACCGCCGTCCCGTAACCAGCGCCACACCGCCGGCCAGCACCCCACCGAAGATGATGGCCAGCCACAACGCCGTTCCGATGCCGTTGAACGCATCGTGCCGATCCTCGGTCAGTCCCCGGATCACCAGGACCGCCGCCACGATCAGGGCGAGCACTCCCTCGAGGGTCGTCAGGGCGCCGGCGACCCGGATCGGGGTCGGTGGCCGATCGGTGTCGGCCGCGTCCGTACCGGTGGCGGGATCACTGCGCTTGCTCACCCGTCCAGGGTAAAGGGGATGATGTGGCACGCCCTCGCCACCCGAACCTGCGCCGGTCGGGGTCGACCCCATATCCTCGGATGTCGTGCGCGTCATGCTCATCGTCAATCCATTCGCCACTGCGACCAGTCCGGCCGGCCGTGATGCGCTCGTGCACACCCTGGGCGCGCACTTCCCCGTCGACGTCGAACACACCACGCATCGGGGACATGCCGGCGAGCTCGGTGCCCGGGCGGTCGCGGAGAACTACGACGCGGTCATCGTCCACGGGGGCGACGGTTCGGTCAACGAGACGGTCAACGGCCTGCTCGGCCCGCCGACACGCACGCCGCCCGCCCGCCTTCCCGCGCTGGCGGTGATCCCCGGCGGCAGCGCCAATGTGTTCTCCCGCACCCTGGGCATCGACGCCGATCCCCTCCAGGCCACCCGGCAGGTGATCGATCTCCTCGACCGCGGCAGCCACCGGCGCATCGGATTGGGACATTCCGCGGACCGCTGGTTCCTGTTCAACGCCGGCATGGGCATGGACGCGATCATCGTCCACGCCATGGAGGACAAACGCCACGCGGGCAAGCCGGCCACCCCGGTCCGATACCTCACGACGACCATCACCAGTTTCTTCACCAATGCCGGGGGCACAAGCACTTTCACCGTCACCGCCGACGGCCACGAGCCGGTCGACGGGGTGCGTTTCGCATTCGTCAGCAACACCAGTCCGTGGACCTACCTCGGGCGCCGCGAGATCCGCACCAATCCGACGACCGGTTTCGGCACCCGCCTCGGCGTCTTCGCGGCCACCACCACCGGAGTGCTGCGTAATCTCCCGCTGGCCCTACGACTTCTCGGCGGCGCCGACCCGAAGGCCCGTCACCTGTTCCGCGACGACGACGTGACGTGGGTGGCCTTTGCCGCCGAAGAGCCGATCGACGTGCAGATGGACGGCGACTACATCGGCGCGTTCACCGACATCCGGTTCGACTTCTTGCCCGACGCCCTCGACGTCGTCGCACCCGAACTCGGCACGCCCCGAGGGTGACCGACGCCACTGCGCGTAACACCCGCGTCGCTTCGGCTGTGTCACGAATCACCACCCCGCGCGCGGGCGACGTGGCACCCATCGGTGACGACCTGCGAAAACACCTGACGAAAACGCCAAAGCCAGCGTAGAATAGAACATCGGAGTTCGAGCTGACACACCGCCCCCCTGCAATTCGGGCGGGACCGACAGTGATATTGCACACGTGTTAACGGAACACCATTGACTTCGGCTGGATTCGTGAAAGTATTCACAAGCAACAGCGCGGAAACATTTGGTGCCTCCGCGTGAACTATCGGTTACAGCCAACACGAACCAACCAACGGTTATCGAGTGGTGCGCACGCGCACGTGAAGGAGAAGGAATGGACTGGCGTCACAAGGCCATTTGTCGCGACGAAGATCCGGAACTGTTCTTCCCGGTGGGAACCAGTGGTCCGGCCATCGCGCAGGTCGCCGATGCGAAGCTCGTCTGCGCGCGGTGCCCGGTCACCGCAGAGTGCCTGTCGTGGGCACTGGAATCGGGCCAGGACGCAGGCGTCTGGGGCGGGATGAGCGAGGATGAACGACGCGCACTGAAGCGCCGCACCGCACGCACCCGCACACGCAGCAGCGTCTGAGCGATCAGATCAACACGCCGCCACTGTCCGGCGGCACCCAGAAGACCCGGCCACGGCCGGGTTTTTTGGTGTTCAGCGCATTGTCTCGCGTCGCAGCGGCACGGTGATCTCCACCTGTGTTCCCGCCCCGACCGGGTTGGGTCCCGCCGACACCTCGCCGCCGAGCTCGATCGACACGAGTGTCTGCACGATCCGCAACCCCAGCCGGTCCGACGACGCCAGGTCGAATCCCTCGGGCAGTCCCGAACCGTTGTCACGCACCAGGATTCGCAGGCGCCGCACATCACGATCGGCTCGGATCTCGATCAGCGCGTCGGGCCGTTCGGCCGCAAAACCGTGCTCGATCGCATTCTGGATCAGTTCGGTGAGGACCATCACCAGCGGCATCGCGAGATCCGAGGCCAGCACACCCAACCGATCTACCCGTCGCACCATCACCGGGCGTTCCCCGGAGGCCACGTCGACCAGCGTGGGGACCAGACGATCGACCGCTTCGTCGAGATCGACCTCCTCGTCGACACTGCCGGAGAGCAACTCGTGCACCAGGGCGATGGAACCGACGCGACGCACCGCCTCGGTGAGGGCCGCACGGGCCTCGGCGTTACTGGTCCGCCGGGCCTGCAGACGCAGGAGCGCCGACACCGACTGCAGGTTGTTCTTGACCCGGTGATGGATCTCGCGGATCGTGGCGTCCTTGCTGATCAGGGCCAGATCGCGACGTTTGACTTCGGTGACGTCGCGGATCAGGACAATCGCGCCGGTGCTCTCTCCACGGGGACGCAGCGGCACCGCACGCAGCAACACCGAGGCACGGCGGGCGTCGGCCTCCATCCGCATCCCGACGTCGCGGTACGGGCCGGCCGGCGGTGCGCTGACACCCGCCGCGGCGTCGATCATGAGGGCGGCGTCCTCGGAATCGAAGGGATCGGTGAGCAGCGAGGCGGTCACCGCCGACAGGCGCGCGCCGGTGAGTTCGGCGGTCCAGCCCATCCGGTGGAATGCCGAGAGTGCGTTCGGACTCGAATACACCACCATGCCGCGGGCGTCGACGCGCACGAATCCGTCTCCGGCGCGCGGCGTCGACAATCCACGCGGATTTCCCTCCAGTTGGGGGAACGTCCCGTCGGAGACCATCTGGCAGAGGTCGTTGGCGCAGTCCTGATAGGCCAGTTCCAGCGGCGACGGCAACCGCGGATGCGTGAGGTCCACCGCACGGGTGAGCACCCCGATCACCGCGCCGTCGTACCCCACCGGCACGGCCTCGCGCCGGATCGCCATCGCACCGAACCACGTCGGGTCCTCGTCACGCAGAATCCGCCGTTCCTCGAATGCACGGGGCACCTGCGGATTCTTGGCCGGGTCGACGACGGTACCCACCTCGTCGGCGGGGAAGACAGTGGAGGCGGTGTTGGGTCGGCATTGCGCCACGCTGACGATGTCGGAGGATTCGGTGCGCACCGACAACACGAAGTCCGCGAACGACAGGTCGGCGACCAGTTGCCACTCGGCGACCAGCCGCTGCAGATGGGCGGCGGCGTGATCGGAGAGTGTGGTGTGTTCGGCCAGCAGATCGGCCAGGGTCGACATGGGCGCCCGCGGTCACCGGTAGACGGCGATGACGTCGCCGGCTTGGACGACGTCGCCGACGGCGACCTTGACCTCGGCGATCACACCGGGTTCCTCCGCGAGAACCGGGATCTCCATCTTCATCGACTCCACGAGCACGATCGTGTCACCGACGTCGACTGATTGTCCCGCGGTGACCAGCACCTCCATCACGCTCGCGACGATCTCGGCCACGACGTCTTCTGCCATAGGGACAACCTAGCCGGGATGCGCGGGCGAGCCCCGACCACCGGCCGATTCTCGGATGCGGGCGACCTCATGGGACACTGGTGGGTACACATTTCGACGAAGGAGGCTCGCCATGGGTAAGCGCGGACGCAAAAAGCGCGCACGTAAGAAGAACGCAGCCAATCACGGCAGGCGCCCCAACTCCTGAGCATCTTGCGCAGCGACACGGGAAAACGCCCGGAACGGTGACGCCGGTCTGATCGACCGACTCCCGACCGGGCGTTTTTTGTGCCGTCACTCCCCGGTGGTCACTCCCCGGTGGAGTACCGCGTCTCGGTGACGACGACGGTCCGGCGGATCTCGACGCGCAGCCGGTCACGCAGGCCCTTCGGCGCCTGATCCCCTCCGCACTTTCGGTTGATCAGGGCCTTCAGGTCGCTCTCGATGCCGTAGTGGGCCAGGCACGACGGGCAGTTGTCCAGATGCGACTTGAGCCGCTCCCGCGCGTCGGGGTCGCATTCGTTGTCCAGCAGCAACCAGACGTCGGCGATGACCGCCGAGCAATCCAGCGAGGTGAACTCCGGGTCGTCGTCGGGTACCGGTGTAGTGGTGTTCTCGCTCACTGGGTCACCTCGCTCTTCGCCGTGGCCGACCGGTTGAAGCCGCGTTCACGTGCGACGTCGGCCAGCAGTTCCCGAAGCTGACGGCGTCCCCGGTGCAGCCGCGACATGACGGTCCCGATCGGTGTGTCCATGATCTCGGCGATCTCCTTGTACGGAAGACCTTCGACGTCGGCGTAGTAGACGGCCATCCGGAAATCCTCCGGCAACGCCTGCAGGGCTGCCTTGATCTCGTCGTCGGGGAGCGCGTCGAGGGCCTCGATCTCCGCCGATCGCAGCCCCGTCGAGGTGTGCTCGGCGGTGGCGGCGAGTTGCCAGTCGGTGATCTCGTCGGTCGGGTACTGCGCCGGTTGCCGCTGCTTCTTGCGGTAGCCGTTGATGTAGGTGTTGGTCAGGATGCGATAGAGCCACGCCTTGAGGTTGGTGCCCTCGCGGAACGATGCGAATGCCGAGAAGGCCTTGACGTAGGTCTCCTGCACCAGGTCTTCGGCGTCGGCCGGATTCCGAGTCATCCGCAGTGCTGCGCCGTACATCTGGTCGAGCAGCGGAAGCGCGTCGCGTTCGAACCGCTCGGTCAGGTCCTGGGACGATTCATTCGGATCGGCGCGGCGCGGCGCGGCGGATCCGGGTCCTTCGGCCGGCGCACCGGCAGCAGGAGCCGCGGCCTGGTCGGTCTGCTCCTGCTCGGTTGGGTCGGCTTCGGTCACTGCGATCCCTTCGACGCTGACGCTCGCGGGCACCGCCTCCGGCTGCCCGATGATGTCGATCAAGTCTACCGAGCGCAGCCCGTCCAACGGCTCGCGAGGGGGATCGAGGAGCATGTCCGCGGTCACCGGCCACCTGCCTTCCTCTGCATCGAGTGTGTTGCCGGACGCCGTGTCCGGTCAGTGTGGTGGGCGCCGCCGACGTCGTCACCGACGAATCGAGGTGCCCCGACATGTGGTCACAACAGGCTCGACGCGACAATTGTTCCGGTCTGTGCCAGACATGTTCGGTCCGCGCCGGACATCCGAACCCAGGAGGTAACCCGGTGGCCGCCACCCCCGCCATCGCCGCGCTCGTCGCGGCGGGCATCGCACACGAGGTGCACCGCTACGCCCACGACCCGCGCAACGACAACTACGGATCCGAGGCCGTCGAGGCGCTGGGGCAGGCGCTCGGCGTCACCGCCGAGCAGGTGTTCAAGACCCTGGTCATCGAACTGTCGGGATCCCGGTCGGGCCTGGCGGTCGCGGTGATCCCGGTGCCGCGGAAACTGTCGTTGAAGGCGGCCGCGGCGGCGTTGGGGGCGAGTAAGGCGGTGATGGGTGAGGCCAAGGCGGTGACCCGTTCCACGGGGTACGTCCTGGGTGGGGTCTCCCCGATCGGTCAGCGCACGGCACTGCCCACCGTCGTCGACGTCTCGGCGCTGTCCTGGCCGAAGGTCCTGTGCAGCGCCGGACGACGCGGCCTCGAGGTGGCCCTGGCACCGGCCGACCTGGTGTCGGTGACCGCCGCGGTGACCGCCGACATCTGCGCCTGACCAGCGACGACACCGCGGGTGTCGGGACCCCGTGCCACGATGGACCCATGTGTGGACGATATGCGGTGACCACCGACCCGGCCAAGCTCGCCGCCGAGATCGATGCCGTCAACGAGGTGCCGGCGGCGCCGGACGCCGCGACGGGCGACTCCGATGGCGGTGCGGCACCGCGGGCCCTGGGACCCAACTACAACGTCGCCCCCACCACGACGGTGATGTCGGTGGTCAAGCGGCACGACCATGACCATCCCGATGACGACCCCACGCTGCGCATCCGCGCGATGCGCTGGGGTCTGGTGCCGCCGTGGGCAAAAGAGGTCGGCAAGGGCCCGTTGCTGTTCAACGCGCGCGCCGAGAGCGCGGGTGAGAAGAGTTCGTTCCGGTCGTCGGTGAAGTCGCGTCGCTGCCTGATCCCGATGGACGGGTGGTACGAGTGGAAGAAGGGCCCGCCGGATACGAAGGGCAAGCCCACCAAGGTGCCGTTCTTCATGTCGCCGGCCGACGGTACCCGGCTGTTCATGGCCGGCCTGTGGTCGGTGTGGCACGACCGTACCGACGAGGCGGCCGCTCCCCTGCTGAGTTGCTCGATCCTGACCACCGACGCAGTCGGCGATCTGGTCCAGGTGCATGACCGGATGCCGCTGATCATGCCGTATGCGCATTGGGACGCCTGGCTCGATCCCGATCACCGGGCCCCCGACGAGCTGTTCGCACCGCCGAGCGCCGAGGTGGCCGCCGCGATCACGATCCGCGAGGTGTCACCGTTGGTCAATCGGGTCGCCAACAATTCCCCGGAGTTGCTCGAACCGGTGTAGCGCACACCGCCATCCGTCGTCCCGGCCTCACTCGTCGGCGACGAGCACCGCGGCGCCGTCGAAGCGCCCGGCCTTGAGGTCGGCGAGGGCCTCGTCGGCGCGGGTCAGTGGGTAGGGATGGGTGGTCGCAGTGATGCCGTATTCGGTGACCAGGCGCAGGAATTCGTGGCCGTCGGCCCGGGTGTTCGCGGTGACCGAGCGGATCTCCTTCTCGTAGAACAACTCCCGCTCATAGTTGAGCTTCGGGATGTCGGTGAGGTGGATTCCGGCGATCGACAGCACTCCACCCCGGTCGAGGGCGGCCATCGCGACCGGCACCAACTCGCCGACCGGGGCGAAGGTGATCGCGGCGTCGAGCGGTTCTGGCGGTGCGTCGTAGGCACCGCTGACCGAGGCGACCCCCAGCGACCGCGCGAGTTCGGCGGCCTGCTCGCCGCGGGTCATCACGTGCACCCGGGCGCCCTGGGCTATCGCGATCTGCGTGGCCAGGTGCGCGCTGCCACCGAAGCCGTAGATGCCCAGCCGCCCACCCTCCGGCAGTGAGGCGCGCTTGAGTGCGCGATAGCCGATGATCCCCGCGCACAGCAACGGTGCGAGTGTCACGTCGTCGACGTCGTCGGGCAGGCGGTAGGCGAAGTCGGTGGGAACCGTAGTGAACTCGGCGTATCCACCGTCGACGTCCCATCCGGTGTATGTGGATGCCGGACAGAGGTTTTCCGCGCCGCGGCGACAGTAGGCGCAGGTGCCGTCGGTGTGGTGCAGCCAGGCCACCCCGACCCGATCACCGAGCGTGAACTCACCGGTGTCGGCGCCGGGGCCGAATCCGGCGACCTCGCCGACCACCTCGTGGCCCGGTGTCACCCCGGCGCGATGGACCGGCAGGTCGCCCTCGCTGACGTGCAGGTCGGTGCGACACACCCCGCACACACGTACCCGGACCAACAGTTCGCCGGTACCCGGTTCGGGTACCGGCCGCTCGATCAGGTCCAGCGGTCCGCTCTCGATCGGCCCCGGACGGTTGACTGCCCATGCGCGCATGACGCCACGGTAGTCCCGTGCATCGTCGAGCACGAGCCGTCAGCGAAAGCTGTAGTCCTCGAGCGGGAATCGTTCCATCTGACGCAGAGTGGTGAGGGTGGAGTTTGGCCGGAGCAGGGCGGCCTCCCCCTGGTGATTGAAGTAGTAACTGCGCGCCGACGCGCAGTCGCCCCGGTAGAAGACCGAGGACTGCAGGTGGTCGGTGACCTCGTCGAGGAACTCGGCGTTGGCCGCTTCGGTGACCTCGAACGTCTGCGCACCCCGGCGTCGCAACTCACCGAAGAGGCGCGCCATGTGGCGCATCTGTCCCTCGATGGTGGTGAAGTAGGACAGTCCGCTGTAGGAGTAGGGACTGTTGAGCGACAACAGATTCGGGAACCTCGGCATGGTGATGCCCTGATACGCCTGGAATCGGGTGTCGCGCCACCACCGGCCCAGATCGACGCCGTCGCGGCCGATGATCTCGAAGGCCGGGAAGTTGGTGTCCCACAGGTCGAATCCGGTGGCGAGCACCAGGGTGTCGATCTCGATCCGCCGGCCGTCGCCGGTGATGATCGCGTCCGGTTCGAGGTGTCCGATGCCGCCGGTCTCCAGGGTCACGTTCGGGCGGGTGAAGGACCGAAAGTAGGTGTTGGAGAAGGTCGGTCGTTTGCAGCCGAAGTCGTAGTCCGGCGTCAGCGCCCGGCGAAGGCCGGCGTCGGGCACCTGCGCCCGCAGATGCGCCTTGGCCAACAGGGCCGCGACACGGTTGCCGAGGCGGGCCTGCCGGAAGTGCAGCACACCGACCACCATCAGCAGTTCCAGCATCGAGGTGTTCACCAGGCGCACAGCCCGCTGCGTCAGCGGGAAACGGGCGAAGAGGCTCTGCACCCCACGTGGGATGGGAAAGTCGACCTTGGGCACCACCCAGATCGGCGTGCGCTGGAACACGGTGAGGTGGACCGCTTTTCGGGCCGCCTCCGGGATCAGCTGGACCGCGGTGGCGCCGGTGCCGATGATCGCGACGCGCCGGCCGGACAGATCCAGGTCGTCATCCCAGTCGGCGGTGTGGGCGATGGTGCCGGCGAAGGTGTCGAGGCCGTCGAAGTCGGGGGTGTGGGGTTGGGAGAGGAAGCCGGTGGCGGTGACCAGGTATCGGCAGGTGCGCTGCGCGCCGTCGGCGGTCGACACCGTCCACGCCGCGGCCTCGTCGTCCCAGACGGCCCGTTCCACGACGGTCCCGAATTCCATCCGCCGCTTGAGGTCGTACTTCTCGGCGACGTCGGCCGCGTAGCGCTTGAGTTCGGGCCCGGGCGCGAACAGCCGCGACCACCGCGGATTGGGTTCGAAGGAGTAGGAGTAGGTCGCCGAGGCGATGTCGACGGCGAGACCCGGATAGTGGTTCACATGCCAGGTGCCGCCGAGATCGTCCTCCCGTTCGAGGATCACGAAGTCCTCGATGCCGAGCCGGCGGAATTCGATCGCGGCGCCGATCCCGCCGAATCCGGCGCCGACGATCACCACCTCGTGGTCAACGACCATGCCATCACCTCATGATTGCGTGTTACCCACGACACACTAACGTGATGCGGTCGCCGACCGGAACCCCCCGGCTCCCGGCGATCGGCGTCAGGCGATCGGCGAACCGTCGTAGAGCACGTCGAAGAACTGGGTCGCGACGAGCGTCTCACCCTTCTGACGGTTGATACCCAACTGTTTGCGGTAGGCCAGGATGTGCTGCAGCGACAACGCCGAATACAGCAGCGGCATGTGGTCCTTGCGCTGGTCGTAGACACCCTTGGCGCCCTTGGCCGCGGCGACGTTGCCGCGGGCGTGCGACGGATGCATCAGTGCGTCGCGGATGACGGCGGCCTTGATCATCTTCTTGCGGCCCGGCGGTACGACGACGAGCCCGCCCGGGTTGAACAGCGCGGTGTCGAACTCCTCGGCGGTGGCGACGGTGCAGCCGGCCGTCGGACGCGGATTGCACTCCACCATGTGATGCACACCGTCGTCGGTCATCAGGTAGTCGAAGGAGAGTTGACCGTGCCAGTTGAGTTCCCGGGCGATGCGCTGCGCGGTCTCCAGCGACTCCGGCGAATCGACGGACTGGAAGATGACGCCGCCGCGGTTGTCGATCGCGAGGGGATGCTCGTAGCAGGAGTGCAGCACCACCTCGCCGTGGTGGACGACGCTCCAGCTGCAGCGGTCGACGCCGGAGAGGAACTCCTGCACGAGCCACGGGTCGTCGGCGCTGGGGTGGATGTCGTCGAGATCGGTCTCGCCGGCCAGCGGGCCGGTGTTGGTGGCGATGTCGAGGCCGCCACGGCCGAAGGCGGCGCGGGCGAACCAGTGATCCCAGTGCCCGGCGGCCGCCCGCAGTTCGTCCTGGCTGGTCGCGGTGATCGTCTCGGCGACGGGCAGGCCGAGGGTGCGGCACAGGTCGGTGAAGCTGACCTTGTCGTGCACCCGGCGCAACGTCTCCAGGTCGGGGAAGAACAGTTCGATGTCGCGTCCCTGCGCGAGCCGATCCCGGTGTGCGGCGAGGTAGAAGACGTCCTCGAACATCGGCAGCAGCCAGTTGATCTGATACTCGTCGAGGATCTCGACGACGGCGTCGACGAAGGCGAGGGTCTCCTGCGTGGGTGCGGGTACCGTCACGTGCTTGCTCGCGCCCCGCGAGTGACTGCCGGGGGCCGCGCGGAAGGTGTCGGAGGCGACCACGAATCGCCCGGTCTCGCCGAGCTTGTGGATCTCGTCGACGGCAAAGGGCGTTCGGGAGGTGGTGGCGAGAATCCGCGGATCTGTCGACATGTTTGTGAAGGCTAGCGCACCCGGTGACCTTCTCCGCGCCACGTCGTGTCTGAATCTGTGCCGGAATAGATCGACGAGACCCCGTGCTTGGATGAGGCATGCCCGCTCACCGCACGATCGGCCCCTCGGCCGCATTCGCCGCCGCGGTCGCCGCCTTCGCGGTGGTGATGCTGGGAACCACTCTTCCCACCCCGCTGTATGCGATCTACGGCGCCGAACTGGACTTCGGGGTCGCCACGACGACCATCATCTTCGCGGTGTACGCCGCCGGCGTCATCACGGCGCTGATCGTGTTCGGCAGGTGGTCCGACGTCGTCGGGCGCCGGCCACTGCTGATCGCCGGTGTGGCGCTCTCGGCGATCAGCGCGATCGTCTTTCTCGCCGCGGGCGGACTGAGTCAACTCCTGGTCGGCCGCATCGTGTCGGGGTTGTCGGCCGGGATCTACACCGGCACCGCCACCGCGGCGGTGATCGAACTCGCGCCGCCGAATTGGCGATTCCGGGCACCGGCGATCGCCACGGCCGCCAACATCGGCGGGCTCGGCCTGGGACCGCTGCTCGCCGGCGTGCTCGCGCAGTACGCGCCGTCACCGTTGCACACCGTCTTCGTCGTCGACCTCGCGTTGCTGCTGGTGGTCGGGGTCGCGATCTGGTTCATCCCGGAACCGGCACGGCCGACACCCGGTGCGCGCGTGGGAGTGCAGCGGTTGTCGGTGCCACCGCAGGTGCGTGCGGTGTTCACCGGGCCGGCCATCGCGGCCTTCGCCGGCTTCGCGGTGCTGGGGACGTTCACCGCGGTCGCACCGTCGTTCCTCGCCCACGTCATCGGGATCGACAATCACTTCATGGCGGGCGCCCTCGTCGCCATCCTGCTCGGCACGTCGGCCCTCACCCAGATCGTGGGGCGGCGCGCCCCCACCGGGACCGCCCTGATCGCCGGTTGCGCGGCGCTGACCGTCGGGGTGGGGGTGATCGCCTGGGCGCTGGCCGCCGAGTCCCTGCCGCTGCTCATCGTCGGTGCGGTGATCTCCGGTGCCGGGCAGGGCATCTCGTTCAGCAAGGGCCTGGCCGCGGTGGTCGCGGCCAGTCCGGCCGATCGTCGGGCCGAGGTCACCTCCACCTACTTCGTGGTCGCCTACGTCGCCTTGTCGATCCCGATCGTCGCCCAGGGACTCGCCGCCGCCCGGTGGGGGCTGGTCCCGACGGGCATCGCCTTCAACATCGGAGTGGCGGTGCTGTGCGCCGTCGCCGCCGCACTGGTTGCCATCGCCATCCGGCGCGGGGCCACGGACGTCGACTGAGCGGCGGGGCGGGTCAGGCCCCGGCCGACTCCCCGCCCACGCCGACCGCCTCGAGGGCGGCCACCAGCGACGCGAACCGCGCATTGGCGGGCAGGTCCTCGACGAGCACCGGACGCCGCTCGTCGTCGGCCAGCGGGATGCACCAGTTGGGGTACTGATCGGCGTCGGTGCCGGGCTGATTCTGGATGCGCCGCTCGCCCACCGCATCCACCAGGGCGACGCTGAGCAGCACCGACGGGCTCGCCGCGATCAGCTGGTACAGGGCGTTGATCGTGTGCTTGTCGGTCAGTGGGGTGTCGGGTGCGAGCAGTCCACGTTCGATCGCCATCGCGAGGACCGCGTCACGGTCACGTTCCTCACGTGCCCGATCCTCGTCCTCGCTCTCGGTGAGCAGGCCGAGCTCGGCGCGCAGCGTGATGTGGTCGCCCGCCAGGTATCCGACCGTCGGTGGGAGGTCGTGGGTGGTGACCGCGGTCAGGCACAGCTCCCGGTAGCGTTCCGGCGGGATCGGCGCGTACGGGCCGTGCTCGAACCACAGGATCGAGCAGCCGAGGATTCCGCGGTCACGCAGGGTGTCCTGCACCGTGGGTTCGAACACCCCGAGATCCTCGCCGATGACGACGGCACCCGCGCGCTGCGCCTCGAGCGCGAGGATGCCGATCAACGCGTCGTGGTCGTAGCGGACGTAGGTGCCGTCGGCGGCCGACCCGCCGTCGGGAATCCACCACAGCCGGAACAGTCCGAGGATGTGGTCGACGCGTAGTCCGCCCGCGTGCCGCAGGACGGTGCGCAGCATGTCCCGGTACGGCGCGTACCCGGCCGCCGCGAGCTTCTTCGGGTGCCACGGCGGCTGATTCCAGTTCTGTCCCTGCTGATTGAATCCGTCCGGCGGCGCCCCCACCGTCGCCCCGGTGGCCAGGACGTCGCCGAGCATCCAGACGTCGGCGCTGTCGCGTCCGACGCCGACCGCGAGGTCGGCGATGATCCCGATGGACATGCCCGCCAACCGTGCCGCCTTCTGCGCGGCGGCGAGTTGTTCGTCGCAGATCCACTGCAGCCAGGTGTAGAACTCGATGCGGGTGGCCAGTCGCCGACGCTGGCGCGCCACGTAGGCGGGATCCCGCAGCTTCCCCTGCCATTTGGGACTGTCCGAACCGAACTCCTCCACCAGCGCACACCAGGTCGCGAAGTCGAGGAGGCCGTCACCCTCGCGGCGCCGGAACGCCCGGTACGACGCCTCCCGGGCGGCGCGTCGGGGCACCTCGTGGATCAATTCCAGCGCGGTCAGTTTGGCCCGAAATGCCTTGTTGCGCTTGATCTTCTTGGTCGACACATTGTCGGCCACGAAGCCTTTGGCCAGCCGGTCGATCAGTTTGCGGTGCCGTTTGGGCAGATCGGCCACCTCCGGGATGTCGACGACGGCGATGTAGAGCGGATTGACGAACCGCCGCGTCGTCGGCAGGTATGGGGAGTTCTCCACCGGGGGCACCGGCTCGGCGGCGTGTAGCGGATTGACCTGGATGAAGTCGGCGCCGTAGGTGCTGGCCGTGGACGCGGCGAGTTCGGCGAGGTCGGCGAAGTCCCCGACGCCCCACGACCGCGCCGACCGCACCGAGTACAGCTGCAGTGCCAGGCCCCACCGCTGGTCTCCGGTCAGGTCGTCGGCGGTGGTGAGGTGACGCGGGGTGACGATGAGTGGGGTGGTCTCGGTGCGCCCGGCCGCCGGATCGGTGGCGGCGATCTCGTGATAGCCCGGTTCGAGGTCGGTGGGCACGGTGAAGCTGGCACGTCCGGTGAGGACACCGTCGACCTCGACCGGTTCCCACCAGTGATCGACCTGATGCGGGCGACGCTGCACCCCGGATTCGGTGGTGATGTGCACATCGAGCGGATTGCCATGTGGCACATGGACCCAGAAGACGTCGCCGGCGCCCTCGGTGGTCACGGTGACCGGCGGGAGAAAATCCCGCCAGGGCGCCACCTCCGACTCGGCGATCGACCGCTCGATCTCCTCGTCGGTGCCGACGGCCACGCCCAGGGCGGTCAGCACCGACCTCAGAGTCTGATCGCTCACCGTGTGTTCGAGGGAATCCCATCCCACGTAGCTGGTGGCCACTCCGCTGCGGCGCGCCAACTCTGCCAACCGTGCATCCACGTGATCGGTCACGACTTGCATCGTCTCACCGACGACGGGTCCGCGCGCGGCTTGCCGCCAAGGGTTTCCGTGGTCTTCCATTGACTGTGGCGCAGGTCACCCGGCATTGTCTTCTGGGAGCCACCCCGCATCGCGCGAAGGAGAATCACCATGACCGACGCCCTCACCCTCGACCCCGCCACCACCGCACTGGTGCTCATCGAGTTCCAGAACGAATTCACCTCCGACGGCGGGGTATTGCACGACGCGGTGGCCGAGGTGATGGACAAGACCGACATGCTGGCCAACACCGTCGCGCTCGTCGACGCCGCGCGTGCCGCCGGGGTGACGATCATGCACGCGCCGATCACCTTCGCCCCCGGATACGGGGAACTCACCCGCCACCCCTACGGCATCCTCAAGGGCGTCGTCGACGGTAACGCCTTCGTCAAGGGCACCTGGGGTGCGAGCATCGTCGACGATCTGACACCCGCCGACGGCGACATCGTCGTCGAGGGCAAACGCGGCCTGGACACCTTCGCCTCCACCAACATCGATTTCATCCTGCGCAGCAAGGGAATCGAGACGGTGATCCTCGGTGGCTTCCTCACCAACTGCTGTGTGGAGTCGACGATGCGCTCGGCGTATGAGAACGGCTATCGGGTGATCACCCTGACCGACTGCACCGCCGCGACGTCGGTGGCCGAACACGACAACGCGATCTCCTTCGACTACCCGATGTTCTCGCATCCGCTGGAGTCGACGCAGGTGAGTGCCGCGCTCTGAGCCTCCCGCACCCAGTTCGGCTCAGCCGAAGATGACTCCCGGGTTGAGCAGCCCGTCGGGGTCGAGTGCGTCCTTGATCGCCCGCATGGCCGCGAGGTCGACCGGCGATCGTCCCAGATGTGTCCACGCGGTCTTGGCGCGGCCGATCCCGTGTTCGGCACTGATACTGCCCCCGTGACCCGCGACGATGGTGAACACCCGGTCGGTGACCTCGGTGGTGTGCTCGACCGGCACGTCGAGCAGATTGACGTGTACGTTGCCGTCGCCGACATGCCCGAAAAGGATGGGGCGGCAGGCGAAATCGAGCTCGCCGGGCAACGCCTCGAGTTCGGTGACGGCGGCAGGCAACTCCCGGATCGGGAAGGACACGTCGAGTTTGACGACCGGTGTGGTGGTGGAGCGGGCGATGGATTCGGTGTGGCTTTCACGCACCTCCCACAGGGCCCGCGCCGGCCCGGGTTCGAGCACCGCGTCGACGATGCCGGTGCCGTTCTCGAGGAGGTCGACCACCAGTTCCTCGGGGTCGCCGGCCCCGGACACCTCGAGCAGCAGATAGTACGGGGCCGGGGTGGCCACCGGCCGCCGGGTTCCGTGCTCGTGCACCAGGTCCAGACCCGCCTGCGTCATCAGTTCGGCGGCCTCCACGGTCAGGCCCGCCTCCCGGGCCTGACCGATCAGGGCGATGGCGTCGTCGACGCGATCGTGCGCCGCCACCAGCACGACGGTGGCCGAGGCGGCGGTGACCAACCGGAACAGCACCCCGGTGATCACCGCGAGGGTTCCCTCGCTGCCGGCGAGGAGGCCCGGGATGTCGTATCCCACATTGTCTTTCACCAACGGCGACCAGCGTCGCAGCACCTGCCCGTCGGCGCGGACCGCCTCTATCCCGAGGATCTGCGCGCGGGTGTTGCCGTGCCGGATCATCCGCACCCCGCCGGCATTGGTCGACACCACCCCGCCGGCCGTCGCGGACTCCCGGGAGGCCAGGTCGACGGGAAACATCAGACCCACCGACTCGGCGCGGGCATCGATCGCGGCGATGGTGGCACCGGCCTGCGCTCCGACGGTCGCGCCGACCTCGTCGACGTCGTCGATGTCGGTCATGCGTGCGGTCGACAACAGGATGAGACCGTCGTCGCCCGGAGCCTCCGGCGGCGGAACCGAACCGCCGACCAGCCCGGTGTTGCCACCCTGCACGCAGATCCTAATCCGTTGTGCCGCACACTCTCCGACGACATCCGCGACCTCGGCGGTGGTGCGCGGCCGGATCACCGCGTCGGCGTGGCCGTGGTAGCGGCCCATCCAGTCGGTCAGATACCCCGCCATCGCGTCGGGGTCGGTGAGGACGTTGGCATCGCCGACGATAGAACGCATCCGATCGAGGACACTCGGGTTGATGGTCACCTCTCCATTATCGACGCCGGGGCCACTCGTGCGGAGGAGTCGGATGTCCTCAGATCGCCTCGGTCACCGGAACGTCGCCGTCGTTGAATTCGATGACCTTGCCGACGGTGTCCGGTGCCGCGATCACCGCGGCGGCGACCTGCGCCACATTGTCCCGGCTCACCTCACCCTTCGAGTCGACCCCGCCACCGACCTCGACGCGGCCCGAACCGGGTTCGTCGGTGAGCCGCGACGGCCCGAGGATCGTCCACTGCAGTGGCGAGTCCTTCAGATGTGTGTCCGCGGCGGCCTTGGCCTCGGCGTAGGCGAAGAACGAATTCTCCTCCGGCACACCGTGATCTGGTCCGGCACCGTAGTAGGACACCATCACGAAACGATTCACTCCGGCCGAGGATGCGGCGTCGATGGTGCGGATCGCCGCATCGCGGTCGACGGCGTAAGTGCGGGCCGGGTCGCCACCACCGGCCCCGGCCGACCACACGATGACGTCGTGTCCGGCCAGCACCGACGCGATCGACGCGGTGTCCAGGTTCTCCACGTCCGCCACCACGGGGCTCGCGCCGGTGGCCGCGACGTCGTCGACCTGCGATTCCGTCCGGATCACCGAGGTCACCGAGTCGCCGCGTCCGGTCAGGATGCGGGCCAGCCGCAACGCGATCTTGCCGTGTCCTCCGATGATCACTACCTGTGTCATGTCGCCTCACTTCGTCGTCGTCGATGAATGTCTGCGTATCTCCCAACGTAGCGATCCGGACCTGTAGTCCGCTTTACCATTCGATTACTTAGCAACAAGCAACTATATTTCTCGGTATCCCACCCACCGAAAGGCGTCCGCCATGTCCGCATCCACCGATGAACTGCGCACCGCGCCGACGGTCGATGTCGCCGTGCTCTACCACCAGTGGGTGCGCATCACACGGGCGTTGCGGGCCGGCGGGCAGGGAAACCTCAGCGCCGGGGTCGCCTCGGCACTGTGGACGATCATCAACCACGGCCCACTTCGCCTCTCCGCGCTGGCCGAACGCGAATCGGTCTCACTGCCGACGATGTCACGGATCGTGGGCAACCTCGAACAGGGCGGTTACGTCGAACGGCTCCCCGACCCCGACGACGGACGGGCCCGCCAGCTCGCCGCGACCCCGGCCGGCACCGAACTCATCAACCACGCCAAGTCGAAGAAGGCGCTGATGCTCGCGGACGCGCTGGACCGTCTCGACCCGCAGACCCGCGCCGAACTCACCCGCGGCATCGCCGCCCTCGCCGACGTCCTGACCGACGGCGAGTGCTCCACGCTCGGAGTCGATCGATGACGCGATCCGACGAGTGACGCCACGCCCCGTCAGCCGACCCAGCCCCACCACGTCAGGAGACACCATGACCGCCGCCACCGCGGCCCCCACGGCTTCCGATCTCGGGCCCCACTACAAGTGGATCGCCCTGTCCAACACCACCCTCGGCATGTTGATCGCGACGATCAACAGCTCAATCGTGCTGATCGCGCTGCCCGATATCTTCAAGGGCATCAACCTCAATCCGCTGGAGCCGGGCAACACCAGCTACCTGCTCTGGATGATGATGGGATTCCTCGTCGTCACCGCGGTTCTCGTGGTGAGCTTCGGCCGGCTCGGTGACATGTTCGGGCGCGCCCGGATGTACAACATGGGCTTCGCCATCTTCACCGTGTCGTCGATCTTCCTCGCCATCACCTGGTTCGACGGTCCCGAAGCGGCCATCTGGCTGATCTTCTGGCGCATCATCCAGGGCATCGGTGGTGCATTCCTGATGGCCAACTCCTCGGCCATCCTCACCGACGCCTTCCCGGCCAATCAGCGTGGTCTGGCCATGGGCATCAACGGCGTCGCGGCCATCGCCGGCTCCTTCCTGGGCCTGATCATCGGCGGCCTGCTCGCCCCGATCCAGTGGCACTACATCTTCCTGGTCTCGGTCCCGTTCGGCGTCATCGGCACCATCTGGGCGTACCTGAAGCTGCGCGACACCGGCGTCCGCCGCAAGGCCAAGATGGACTGGTGGGGTAACACCACCTTCGCCATCGGCCTCGTCGCGATCCTCGTCGGCATCACCTACGGCATCCAGCCCTACGGCACCTCCAACATGGGCTGGGGCAATCCCTGGGTGCTGGCCGCACTGATCGGCGGTGCGCTGATGCTGGCCGCGTTCGTCATCATCGAGACCCGGGTGGACAGCCCACTGTTCGAGCTGTCGCTGTTCAAGAACCGTTCCTTCACCTTCGGCAACATCGCGAACCTGATGGCGTCCATCGGGCGTGGTGGTCTGCAGTTCATCTTGATCATCTGGCTGCAGGGCATCTGGCTGCCGCAGCACGGCTACGACTACACCAAGACCCCGCTGTGGGCCGGTATCTACATGGTCCCGATGACTGTCGGCTTCCTGCTCAGTGCACCGGTGTCCGGCGCCCTGTCGGACAAGCTGGGCACCAAGTGGTTCACCACCATCGGCATGCTGATCACCGCCGGGACGTTCGCCGGCCTGATCGCGATCCCGGTTGACTTCAGCTACTGGGTGTTCGCACTGATCCTGCTCATCAACGGCATCGGTATGGGCCTGTTCGCCTCGCCGAACCGTGCCGAGGTGATGAACAGCCTGCCGATCACCTCCCGCGGCTCCGGCGCCGGCATGATGACGACCTTCCAGAACGCGGCGATGGTGCTGTCCATCGGGCTGTTCTTCTCGATGATGATCGCCGGTCTCAGCGAGCATCTGCCCACCGCGATGTACGACGGCCTCACCGCCGGCGGAATGCCCTCGGCACCGGCCGACTCCATCGCGCACCTGCCCACGGTCGGCATCCTGTTCGCGGCGTTCCTGGGCGTCAACCCGATCCAGGAGGTCGGTGGCCAGGCGCTACAGGGTCTGCCGCAGGCCAGCATCGATCACCTCACCGGTCTCGAGTTCTTCCCGCACCTGATCAGCGATCCGTTCTCCGACGGTCTGACCGCGGCCTTCACCTTCGCCCTGGTGTGCTGCCTGATCGGTGCCGTCGCCTGCCTGTTCACCGGCTCCAAGACATCGGTCCCGGAGTCTGTCGACGAACCCGCGGAGTCGCTCGGCGAGGAACTCGCCGCCGTGGCCGCCGACGCCTCCGGCGAGGCCCCCTCGGAGTTGGTGGTCGACGACATCGTCGATCAGGAACCCGCGGGACGCCGGTAGGCGCGTCCGGACTCAGCCGCTGACCGCCGACAGCATCGCCAGCTTCTCGTGACTGTCGCTGCCCGGTACGGCCGTGTAGACCAGCAGGATCTGCGCGGTGTCCGGATCGAGGAGTGTCTGACAGAACACCTCGATGAGTCCGAGTTGCGGATGCACGATCCGCTTCTCGGTGTCGGCGAGTGAGGTTGCGACGTCGTGCCGGTCCCAGAGTTCGGCGAACGCCGCACTTTCGCGACGCAGCGCATCGGCGATCTCCGCGGCCCGCGAGCGCGGCCCGTCGCGGGTGACGGCGGCCCGCAGGCGTGCGGTGTGGGCGGCGGCGTGATGATCGTGATCCTCGGCCGGAAATCGACCGCGCGTCTGCGGGTCGGTGAACCATCGGTAGACGATGCTGCGCCGATACCCGGTCAGCACCGAATCGTCACCGAGCAACGCCACCGCCATTGCCGTCTGCCGCAACGTCTCCCCCGCACCGTTGACCACCATCGCCGGGGTGTCGGCGAGCCGGTCGACGATGCGCATCATGCCGGGACTGACATGATCGTCGCGGCCCACCCGGTCGGGCGCGTTCAACCCGGCGAGCCGGAACAGGTGGTCGCGCTCGTCGAGACCGAGGTGCATCGCCTGCGCGATGGCGGCGACCATCTGATCCGACGGATGCGGTCCGCGTTGCTGTTCGAGCCGGCTGTAGTAGTCGGTGGACATTCCGGCGAGCGCCGCGACCTCCTCGCGCCGCAGTCCGGGTGCCCGACGTCGCGCGCCGGGCGGCAGACCCACGTCGGCGGGTTGCAGGGCTTCGCGCCGGGCACGCAGGAACTGCGCGAGGCCCGCACGGTCGATGGACGTCATGACTCCACTGTTACCCGGTCGCCGCGACCCCGCCCAGGGATCGGCGGTCCCTGGATGACTGCGGCCTGGTGGCCGGTCGGTGAGCGCGATGAAGTGGAGTCATGAACCTCACCGACAACACCATCTTCATCCCCGGCGCCACCTCGGGTATCGGGCTCGCCCTCGCACTGCGACTCCACGAGCGGGGCAACACCGTCATCATCGGCGGTCGACGCACCGCACTGATGGACGAGATCGCCGCGGCCCATCCGGGTATCGAGACTGTTCGCATCGACACCGCGGACGCCGACGACATCATGCGGGCGAGTACCGAGGTGCAGACCCGATTCCCCGACACCAATGTCCTCATCGCGATGGCCGGCATCATGCGCGCCGAAGATCTCACCGACCCGTCATTCCTCGACACCGCGGTCGCGGAGGTGACCACCAACATCCTCGGTCCCCTCCGCCTGGTCGCGGCGTTCACCGACTTCCTTTCGGGGACACCGGGCGCCACCATCATCACGGTGTCCTCGGGACTCGCCTTCACCCCGATGGCCACCACCCCCACCTACAGCGCCACCAAGGCGGCCATCCACTCCTTCACCGACTCCCTACGAATGCAGTTGGCGCCCAACGGGATCAGCGTCCTCGAACTGGTTCCGCCGGCGGTGGCGACCGACCTGATGCCCGGTCAGGCGGAGGCCGAGTGGGCCATGCCGCTGTCCGACTTCGTCGACGAGGTGCTGACACTGCTGCCCGACGCCACCGACGAGATCCTCGTCGAACGCGTCAAGGCCCTGCGGTACTCGGAGGCCGACGGAACGCGCCGGGACATGATGGGCGCACTGGCCCGGCTGCACTGACTCATCCCCCTGCACCCTCAGATCGGTGATCGCAGTCGTCTACGGGTGGTGGCGCGGTTGCGGGTGGTTCGGCGTGGTCTGTGGCGGATGGGTGGGTGGGGGTGTGCTGGTTGTGGCGCCGGGGGTTGGGGTCTGATGAGCGGTGGTGCGATGCTGCGGTAGGTGTGGCCGGTGGGGGTGCGGATGTCGAGGGTGTGGGGGCCGTCG
>NZ_JBDZDJ010000016.1:0-129173 GCF_040049135.1 Gordonia sp. VNK1
CGGTGCGGAGTGGATCTGGTCGGCGGTGACCGCCCACGCCCCGCACGCCATTCCATGTCTGGATCTGTTCCACCTGATCCAGTGGGCTGGCGACATGGTCGACAAGGTGCGGCGCCGTACCGTGGCCACCCACGGAGGCCGGAAGGGTGCGATGTGGGCGGTCCGCAAGACCCATACCGATCAGTCACCCGAGCAGCGTGGCATCGTCGAGCAGCTCCGTGAGGACAACCGCGAGCTGTACGAGGCGTACATGCTCAAAGAGCAACTGCGCGATGCGATCCGCGCCACCGAAGGAAGGCGGTTCGTGTTGCTGACTGGGGCACAGGCATGGGCCCGAGACAGTGACGTCCCGGAAATCGCAGTTCTGGGAAGAACGTTGGAGCGTTACAATGCTCGTATCCGGAACGCGTTGCGTCACAACCTGACCAACGCGCGCACTGAGGCCACCAACACCCATCTACGCGCACTGACCAAGCGGGCCTACGGATTCCACACGCCAGAAGCGCTGATAGCGATGGCCGAACTCACCCGCGGCGGCGCCTGCCCCGAACTGCCCTGGCCGTAACCCACCCACAAGAACGTCAGGAGATCCGAAGGATTTCTGTGAGACTCTCATCGTTCGGTTCCGTCGCCAGGCGGAGAAATCGCTCCGAATCAAACGAAGGACATGGACGTAGTGTGTTCGCACTACCTCTTTGTGGGGGCTCGAATGAAGCCAAAAACATTGCTTAGCAATATATTACGAGTTCACGGGAGGGCCTGGTGGAGCGCGGCGACGATGTTTTATCCGAAATCGCTGGTTTCTTACAGTTTGCTGAGGGTATCGTCCATTTCTGTCGAGGAGTTGCCAAAAAGTCGCCAATCACGACGCTCGGGCGGGCGGTGGTCGGTGATGGAGGAAATGCGGACGCGACCGTGGTGACGAATCGAAAACGCGACTGACCCAAACCACAAGAAGACCACATATTCACCCAATTGATCCTTCTCGCTTCACGACGCGGAGGGACGTGGACGATGTGCGGCCGAAATCAACTCCGCGGGCGCCGACCGGCACCCCGGATGTGATGAGAATCTGCCTGGAGATCACATGGCCCTCTCCGAAGAGAACTTCGTGAACCCGCCTCGGCGGCTGCAATCGCCGGCGCCGAACGCGTCAGATCGATTCGGCCATCCCAGCCCGGCCACGTCGGCGGTGGTCCCACCCGGGGGCGCCCCGGTGAACCCGCCGGCCGAGACCCTGCCGCTCTCCGCGGCACAGCGCGGCATGTGGTTTGCCCAGCATGTCTCGGGTGATCTGCCGATCTCGGTGGCCCAGTACGTCGAGATCGACGGTGTACTGGACACCGATCGGCTCGAGGACGCGTGTCGCACCACCGGACTCGAGTTCGGTTCCGGGAACCTGCGTCTGATCGAGGTCGACGGCGAACCGCGCCAGTATGTGGACGAGACACGCGGTTCCCCGGTGACCACGGTCGACCTGTGCGATGAGGAAGACCCCGTCGCCACCGCACACGAGTTGATGCGGCTGGACTATTCGAGTCCCCTCGACCTGCTCACCGACGACCTCATGACCAGCGTCGTGTACCGCGTCGGGACCGATCGGTACCTGTGGTACGTCCGCGCGCACCACATCGCCCTCGATGGATTCGCCGCGGTCACGATGCTGCGCCGGATCACCGAGCTCTACAACGCGGATATCCGTGGCGAGGAGGCTCCGCGTTGCACCGCAAGCGATTTCGGCGACATCATCGCGCAGGACATCTCCTATCCCGGTTCGTCACGCCACGACAACGATCGCAAGTACTGGAGCGAACACCTCGCCGATGCGCCACCGGTCGTGAGCCTGGCGGGACGACTCGGCAAGCCGACACTGCATCCGGCGCTGGTCAGTACTCCGCTGCCCGATGACACCGCACAGCTGCTCGCAACGGCCGCACGCGAGGGTGCCGGTGGCGTGACCCCGGTGATCGTCGCCGCGTTCGCCGCCTATCTCGCCCGGATGACCGGTAGCCCCGAGGTACTCCTGAGCCTGCCGGTCTCGGGCCGGCACTCCGCGGTCCTGCGCCGATCCGGCGGCATGGTGGCCAACGTGGTGCCGCTGCGCGTCGGCGTCGCCGGACGCACACTCGCCGAGGTGACCGCGGCCGTGGCAGGCGAGTTGATGAGCGCTCTGCGTCGGCAACGTTATCGCCAGGAGGACATCTTCGCCGACATGGGCCTCACCCGGGATCAGGCGGCGTCCTTCGGACCCGCGGTGAACCTGATGATGATCGACAACGAGGTGGTGCTCGGTGACGTCACCGGGCGTCTGCACGTCCTGACCTCGGGCCCGACGTCGGATCTGTTCGTCAACATCTACCCCGGTGCGGGAAAGAGCAGTACGCACATCGACTTTCAGGGCAATCCGAACATCTACACCGACGCCGAACTCGCCGGCCACCATCAGCGCTTCGTCGGCTTCCTGCACGAGTTCCTCGCCGGTGCGCCCGACTGTCCGGTCGGGCGGCTTCCGCTGCTCGCCGAGGAGGAACGCGCCGAGATGCTGTCGGTGCGCGGCGATTCTCCGCTCCCGCCGCGTCTGCTGCCCGACATCCTCGCCGACGGCGCCCGCCGCCACGCCGACGCCGTGGCGATCTCCGCCCAGGGCCGAACCCTGAGCTATCGGGAACTGGACACCGCGACGTCGCGACTCGCTCGCCGACTCATCGGATTGGGTTGTGGTCCCGACACGGCGGTCGCCATCCTCCTCCGGCGTTCGGTGGCGTCGGTGGCGGCCGCCTGGGCGGTCGCGAAGTCGGGGGCCGCGATCGTGCAGATCGACCCGGACTATCCGCGTGCGCGCATCGAACACATCCTCGCCGACAGCGGCGCCGATGTGGTGATCACCATCGACGATCACCGCGACACCCTCGCGGATTCCCCGGTGGTTCCGGTCATCGTCGACGACGCCGACCCGGCGCTGGGAATCGACGACGCGATCGATGGCGGCGCGATCGGCGACGACGACCGAATCCGACCGGTGCGCCCCACCAACATCGCGTACATGACCTACACCTCCGGCTCCACGGGTGTGCCGAAGGGCGTGCAGGTCACCCACGGTGGCCTGGCGAATCTCATCGCCGACCGCACCGCCGCGCAACACCTGGGAGCGGGTTCGCGGGTGTCCTACGCACTGTCACCGAGTTTCGACGCCTCGATGGAACAGTTCCTGACCTGCTTCGCGACCGGATCGACGTTGGTGATCGTGCCACCGGCGGTGATCGGTGGCGAGCGGCTCACCGAACTGCTCGCCGACGAACACGTCAGCCACCTCACGTTGACGCCGACCATGCTGGCCACCGTCGATCCCGAGCCGCTGACCGATCTGCGTACCGTCGTCGTCGGGGGCGACGCCTGCCCACCGCATGTGGTGCAACGGTGGACGCGGACGGCGTCGATGATCAACGAGTACGGACCCACCGAGGCCACCATCACCGCGGCCGCTGCGAGGATCGATCCCGCGGCGGCCCTCACCGCCGGCGGCCCGATTCGTGGCATGTCGATGTTGATCCTGGACCCGACCCTGCAGCCGGTGCCCGCGGGCACGGCAGGTGAACTGTATCTCGCCGGACCCGGGCTGGCCCGCGGCTACGCACACCTGCCGGCCCAGACGGCCGGTCGATTCGTCGCCCACCCGTACGGTGGGGCGGCGGGGGAGCGGATGTACCGTACCGGGGACCTGGCCCGGTGGGTCGGAGAAGGGTCGACGAAGTCCCTGGAACTGTTGGGCCGCACCGACTTCCAGTTGAAGATCCGTGGCTATCGGATCGAACCCGGCGAGATCGACGCGGCGCTCGTCGGCCACGACGACGTCGACCAGTCGATCACGGTGCCGGTGGAGAACAATGCCGGCGCGACCGTCCTGGCCTCCTATGTGGCGCCGGTCGCCGGTCGCCGCATCGACCCCGTCGAACTCGGCCGGTACGCACGCGCCTGCCTGCCGCCGCACATGGTGCCGACGGTGATCACGTCGCTGGACGCGCTACCGGTCAACGCGTTCGGCAAGGTCGACCGGCGTGGCCTGCCCGCACCGGTCTTCGAATCCACCGGAGCCGGAAGGTCGCCCGCGACGCCGCGGGAATGCCAACTGGCCCAACTGTTCTCCGAGGTCCTCGGAGTCGCGCAGGTCAGTGCGGAGGACAGCTTCTTCGTCCTCGGCGGCGACAGCATCCTGTCCATCCAGCTCGTCGCGCGGGCCAAACTCGTCGGGCTCGCCTTCTCGACGCAGGACGTGTTCGAGAGCAAGACGGTCGCGGCGTTGGCCGCGGTGGCCACCGACGTCGGCCAGGGCGCAATGCTCCCCGAACTCCCCGGCGGTGGCATCGGAACGCTCCCGCTGTCGCCGATCATGCACGCCATGTTCGACCGCGGACACATCGACCGATTCACCCAGTCGGCGCTGGTGGAACTGCCCGACCACATCGAACGCGCCACGCTGGTGGCCGCGCTCGGTGCCCTGCTGGACCGCCACGACATCCTGCGCGGCGTCCTGTGCGGTGAGCACCCGCTCGATGGTCACGTCGAGGTTCGCGAGCGCACCGCGGTCGATCCCGATGCGGTCCTGCGCCACGTGTGGCTGCAACGGCGCGACGCCGCCGAGATCGACGCGCACCTGCAGGCGGCCGCCGACGAATTGGACCCGCGCGCAGGCCGACTGGTGCGATTCGTCTGGATGCAGGATCGTCGGGGCAGCGCACCGGACCTGATGTGGCTGGTGCTCCACCATCTCGCCGTCGACGGGGTGTCGTGGCGGATCATCCTCACCGACCTGGCCCGCTCGTGGCAACAGATCAGCGAGGGTGGTCACGTGCGACCGGGTCCCGCGACCACCTCGTTCCGGCGGTGGGCGCACGGTCTCGTCGAACAGGCACCGGCCCGGACCGACGCCGAACTCGAGCACTGGACCGAGGTCCTCGATCATCCCGGCCACCATCTCGGTACGCGCCCGCTCGACGCCGCCACCGATGTGCGTGCCACCGCCGGAACGGTCGAGGTCCGCGTCCCGACGGAGGTCACCGACGCGGTCCTCACCACCGTCCCCGCACGATTCCACGGCGGTGCCAACGATTCCCTGCTCGCGGCGCTGGCACTGGCGCTGGCCCGGTGGCGCCGGCGCCGCGGCATGGCCGGCGACGCCGAGGTGATCTCGCTGGAAGGCCACGGCCGCGAGGAGGGCGTCCTGCCCGGTGCCGACCTGACCGAGACGGTCGGGTGGTTCACCTCACGATTCCCGGTGCGACTCGACCTCCACGACGTCGACATCGACGACGCGTTCACCGGCGGTCCTGCCGCCGGTCACGCGATCAAGCGGATCAAGGAGCAACTGCGAGCGGTGCCGGACAACGGCATCGGCTACGGCCTGGTGCGCTACCTCGATCCACGCGGACGCGACGCCCTCGGGCCCCTCGCGGAGCCGGCGATCAGCATGAACTATCTCGGCCGGGCCGGCTCCCACGAGTATTCGGGACCGTGGGCGCCGGCCGCCGAGTTCGCGTCGCTGCGCGGCACCGACGACCCGCAGATGACGCTGTCGGCACTGCTGGACATCAATGCGATCGCCGAACCCGGCCCCGACGGTCCGGAGCTGGCCGCGACATGGGAATTCGCCTCGCTCGCACTGGATCGCGCCGACGTGGAGGAACTGGCCGGGCTGTGGGTACAGGCCCTGACCGCGTTGGCCGGGCATGTGCGCTCCGAAGGCGCGGGCGGTCACACCCCGTCGGACTTCGCACTGGTCGCGACGACACAGGACGACATCGATCGGTGGACTCAGCAGCACCCGTCGATGACCGACGTGTGGCCGTTGACGGCGCTGCAGTCCGGGTTGATGTTCCACGCGCTCTACGACGAGGCCGCCGACGGCTACACCGTGCAGGCCGAGCTGACTCTCCGTGGATCACTCGACCCCGAACGCATGCGGCGTGCCGCCCAGACGATCATCGACCGCCACGACAGCCTCCGTGTGTCCTTCGTCGAGTCGGGTTCCGGACCCCGGCAGATCCTGCTCCGCGACGCGACGGTGGACTGGACCTTCTCCGACGTGACCGGCTTCGCCGACACCGCCGACACCGACTCGTCGGCTCGCGCACGCGAGGTGCGGCGCCTGACCGCGGAATCGGCCGCCCCGTTCGACCTGGCCCGTCCGCCGCTGGTGCGTTTTCACCTGATCCGGGTCGACGACGACGAGTTCACGCTGGTCATCACCAATCACCACATCGTGCTCGACGGGTGGTCGGCGCCGGTGCTCATCGGTGAGTTGCTCATGCTCTACATCGGTGATGGTTACGCGGGCGACGGAGGGGCACCGGAACTCCCCGCTCCTCAGTCCTACCGCGAGTATCTGCACTGGCTGCACACGCGCGACCACGAGGCGGCCGTCGACGGATGGCGGCAGGTCCTCGCCGGGATCGAGAGTCCGACCCTGTTGACCGGCAAGCCCGAGCGCGCGGCCGGGGCCCAGACCGGTGAGGTCACACTCGATCTCGATATCGCGACCTCCGACTCGGTCCTGCGACTCGGGCGCACGCTCGGGGTCACCGCCAACACGTCGGTTCAGGTGGCGTGGGCCGTGCTGCTCACGATCATGACCGGCCGCCGTGACGTGGTCTTCGGCAACACGGTCTCCGATCGGCCCCCGCACATCCCGGGGATCGAGCGGATGATCGGACTGTTCATCAACACCGTGCCGGTCCGGATCCGGCTCGAACCCGACGAGAGCGTCGCCGACCTGCTGGCGCGGACCCAGGCTGAGCAGGCCGCCACCCTCGATCACCGTGACGTCGGGCTGGCCGAACTCCAACGGGCGACCGGCATCGCCGACATGTTCGACACGGTCACGGTCCTCGAGTCCTACCCGCTCGATCGGGCCGGCCTCGAGGCGACACTGGCCGACGCCGGCCTGTCCTGGGTCGATCTCGTCGCCCACGACGCCACCCCGTACCCGGTCAGCCTGCAGGTCACGCCGCCGCGTCCGGCCGGCGCCGGACCGTCGGTCACCGACGAGCCGAGCACCTTCGGGCTGACACTGCGTTTTGCCACCGACCGCCTCGACGACCGGTCGGCCGCCGCACTGCTCGACCGATTCGTCATGGTGCTGCGCCAGATGGTCGGCGATCCCGGGTGCACCGTCGCCCAGATCGCCACCTGCCGGGACTCCGAACGCTCGGAGCTGCTGTCGGTGCACGGTCCCGCACCGGTCGCCGAGCGGATGTTGCGCGACATCCTCCGCGACAGTGCCCGGCGCCATCCCGACGCGGTCGCGGTGCGCGCGGGTGAGCACGAGGTGACCTACCGCGAACTCGATCACCGCTCGGACCGGGTGGCGGCCGAACTCCTCCGCCGCGGTGCCCGACCCGAGTCCTTCGTCGCCCTGGCGATACCCCGGTCGCCCGAACTCGTCGTCGGAATGTGGGCCGTGGCCAAGACCGGAGCCGCCTTCGTCGCGCTCGACCCGGACAATCCCGCCGAACGACTCGCCGAACTCCTCGCCGACTCGTCCTGCCCGCTCGGGGTCACCGTCGACGCCGTCGCCGAGCGGCTGCCGGACGCCGTCGACTGGCTCCTGCTCGATGATGCCGCGACCGCCGGCGGACCCGTATGTTCCGGCGACTCCGTCGACTCCGTCTGGTCCATCGACTCCGGCGGCGGTCTGCGCCCGGACAATGCGGCATACCTGATCTACACCTCCGGTTCGACCGGTCGGCCCAAGGCCGTCCACGTGACTCACCGAGGACTGGCCGATCTGGTTGCCGCACAGGCCGAATCCTTCGCCGCCGGCCCGGGCTCGGCCGTCCTGCAGGTCGCCTCACCCGGCTTCGACGCGTGCGTGTCGGAGGTGTTGCTCGCCCACGCCGACGGGGCCTGCCTCGTGGTGGCACCGCCACACGTCTACGGCGGTCCCGATCTCGAGGAACTCGTGCGGGTACACCGTGTCACCCACGCGATCATCACCCCCTCCGCGCTGAACACCATGGATCCTGCTCACGTGCCGTCGCTGGCCACCGTCGCCGTCGTCGGTGAGGCCACCGGCGCCGACCTGGTGAACCGGTGGGCGCCGGGGCGTCGACTGATGAACCATTACGGCCCCACCGAATGCACGATCTGGGCGACCGGTGCCGACGACCTGCGGCCGGGGGAGCCGGTGACCATCGGACGCCCGATCTGCGGCCTGTCCGCCCTGGTCCTCGATGCCTGGCTGCGACCGGTACCCATCGGCGTCACCGGTGAGCTCTACCTCGGCGGACCCGGGCTGGCCCGCGGCTACTTCGACCGGCCCGGCACCACAGCATCCCGATTCGTCGCCGACCCGAACTCCAGCACCGCGGAAAGGCTTTATCGCACAGGCGATTCCGTCCGGTGGCAACGCTGCGCCGACGGGCTCCGGCTGGAGTACCTGGGACGCAACGATCAACAGGTCAAGATTCACGGGCTGCGGATCGAACCGGGTGACGTCGACGCCCACCTCGCGGCCCACCCGGCGGTGGCACAGGTCGCCACCGTCGCCCGGCCCGGGCCGGCCGGCCACCCGATCCTGGTGTCCTACGTCGTCGCCGCCGACGGTCACACGCTCGACATCGCGGCACTCCATGACGACCTCGCGGCCACCCTGGCCCACTACATGAACCCGACGGCCATCGTCGAACTGGACACGATGCCGTTGACGCGCACCGGAAAGATCGACCGCCGGGCGCTGTGTGAGCGTGAGTTCCGCGCCGACACCGACGGCCGGGCACCGCAGACACCGGCAGAGGAGGTGATGGCAGCGCTCTTCGCCGAGGTCCTCCACCTCGACACCGTCTCCGCCGACAGCAACTTCTTCGCGTTGGGTGGCGACAGCATCGTGTCGATGCAACTGGTGGCACTCGCGAAGTCCGCGGGACTGTCGATCACCCCCCGCAACGTCTTCGAGGCCAAGACGGTCGCCGCGCTGGCCGCGTTGGCAACCGACGACGACAGCGCCGCGGAGCCGTCCTACTCGACGCCGGCGCGGCGGGTCGCCCCGGAACGCGGATTCCGTCCCTCGGATTTCCCGCTCGTCGACCTCACCCACGCCGACGTCGACATGCTCGCCCGACGGTATCCGTCGCTCTCGGATGTGTGGTCACTCTCGCCGATGCAATCGGGCATCCACTTCCATTCGACGTTCGACGCCGGTGGATTCGATATCGGGGGATTCGACCCCGGTGGATTCGATACCGGCCTCCTCGACACCCGTCCCGGTGGCCACCCGGACGACTACACGGTGCAATCGACCATCGCCTTCTCCGGCGAGATCGACGGGGACCGGCTGCGTCGCGCGGCCCAGGCGCTCGTCGACCGCCACGACATCCTCCGGGCCGCATTCGTCGAGACGTCCACCGGCATGTGCCAGATCGTGGTCGGCGACGCCGAGGTCCGGTTCCGGGTACTCGACCTCACCGACGACCCCGACACCCGTCCGGACCTCGCCGCGGACGCCCTCGCCGCCGCGGACACCGCCGCCGGATTCGATCTGTCGGCGCCGTCGCTGATCCGATTCACCTTGGTGCGGGTGGGATCCGGCGCCTTCCGCCTCCTGATCACCAACCACCACGTGATCCTCGACGGGTGGTCGATGCCGCTGCTGATGGGTGAACTCCTCGAGTACTACGGAACCCCGGAACGCATCGACGAGGCCCGCCCGGCGTCGTCCTACGGTGATTACCTGCGCTGGCTGAACGAACAGGACGTCGACGCCGCCACCTCGGCCTGGGCGCAGGCATACGCCGACATCGACGCACCCACCCTTGTCGGCGACCGCCGGGTGGGCGGGGCGTCGGGCACCGCGGGCGAGGTGCGCGCGGAGATCTCGGCCGAGCAGTTCACCCACCTCCGAACGGTCGCGGCCGACGCCGCCGTCACCGTCGGCGCCGCCCTGGCCGCCGCGTGGGCGCTGAACCTGAAAGTCCTGACCGGCGAGGACGATGTGATCTTCGGTTCGGCCGTATCGGGTCGCCCACCGGAGCTGCCGCACGTCGATCAGACGCTCGGGATGTTCCTCAACACGGTGCCCGTGCGGGTGCCACTGGACCCGGGACTGTCGTTGCGGGAGTTGCTGATCCGCGTCCACGAACACCAGGCGACGATGCTCGATCATCACTTCGTCGGTCTGCCGGAGATCCACCGCAGCGTCGGCGTCCCGGATCTGTTCGACACCGCACTCGCCTTCCAGTCGTTCCCCCTGCACGAGGCGGCACTGGCGCAACTCGTCGAGGCGGCCGGACTCCGGGTGGAGGCGATCACCGGAGTCGACGCCACGCCGTATCCGCTGAGCCTGGTGGTCGCACCGACCCTCGACGGCGAGGGGAACGGGACCGGACTGTCGATCACCCTGCGGTTCCGGCACGACGTCGTCGACACCGGGCGGGCCCACGACATTCTCGATCGATTCGTCGGCGGACTTGTCCGCATCGCCGAGGCGCCCGCGACCCGACTGGCCGAGATCCCGGCCGGCGGCGCGGAGATCGCGTGGCCGGCGGGCGCACTCGCGCGGTCGGGATCGAGCACGCTGGGCGACATCCTCGAGCGCACCGCGCACCGTGAGCCCGACGCGCCCGCGGTCACCTACGGCAGCGCATCGGTGTCCTACCGCTGGCTCGACGAACGCTCCAACCGGCTGGCCCGCATCCTGCTCCGGCGCATCGCCGATCCGCACGGGGTGCTGGCGTGCGCGCTACCGCGATCCCTCGACGCCGTCGTCGCGATCTGGGCCGCGGCCAAGGCCGGTGTCGCCTTCCTGCCGGTGGACCCGAACCTTCCGGCCGAACGCATCGGATTCCTGCTCGCCGACTCGAACGCGACCCTGGGACTGGCAACCGCCGGTTCCCGGTCGGCGTTGCCGGGCATCGTGGACTGGCTCGTCGTCGACGGCCCCGACCTGTCCCGTGACATCGAATCCGAGAGTGCCGCACCGATCACCGCCGGTGAACGTGCGACATCGATCGGCGTCGATCACACCGCCTACGTCATCTACACCTCCGGGTCGACCGGCACGCCCAAGGGTGTCCGCGTGAGTCATCGCGGGCTCGCACCGCTGATCGCCGCGCAACGTCGGGTGCTGGGCGTCGAGCCCGCGTCGACCGTCCTGCAGGTCGCCTCACCGAGCTTCGACGCGTCGCTGTTCGAACTGCTGATGGCGCACGGCTCCGGCGGGCGCCTGGTGGTGTCCCCGCCCGACGTCTACGGCGGCCCGGAACTCGCGGCACTGATGCGCGGTGAGGAGGTCTCGCACGTCGTCCTGACCCCCTCCGCGCTGGCGACGGTGCCCGCCGACGGTCTCGAGGGGCTCGCGGTGCTGGCGACCGCGGGCGAATCCGTCGGACCCGAACTGGTCGATCGGTGGGCATCCGGGCGCAGCATGGTCAACCTGTACGGTCCCACCGAGGGCACCATCTGGGCGACGGCGAGCGAACCACTCGAGCCCACCGCACCGATCACGATCGGCACACCGGCCGGGCCGGTCGGCGTCGCGATCCTCGACACCTGGCTGCGACCGGTTCCCGACGATGTCGCGGGAGAGCTCTATCTCGTCGGGGCGGGCCTGGCCGACGGATACATCGGCAAACCGGGGACGACGGGGTCGCGCTTTGTGGCCTGCCCCTTCGGTGAACCCGGTCGACGGATGTATCGCACTGGCGACCTGGTGCGCCGGAACGTGCACAAGCAGCTGGAGTTTCTGGGACGCAACGACTTCCAGGTGAAGGTGCGGGGCACCCGGGTGGAGCTCGGCGAGATCGATGCGCTCCTGGGCAACCGGGCGAACGTCGCCTATGCGGTCACCGTCGGCGCCGAACACGACGGCCGCCCGCCCATCCTGGTGTCCTACGTCGTGGCCGATCCCGGCACCACCGTGTCCGGTGTCGAACTCCGCACGGCCCTGACGGAGTCGCTACCCGCCTACATGGTGCCGGCCTCGGTGATCGTTCTCGACGAGATCCCGCTGACCCCGACCGGAAAGCTCGATCGCGCCCGGTTGCCGAAGCCGGTGTTCGAGGCGTCGGGCTACCGGGCGCCGTCGACGTGGGTCGAAGGAAGGGTCGTCAGCGCTTATGAAGAGGTCCTCAAGGTCGATCAGGTCGGTGTGGACGACGATTTCTTCGGACTCGGAGGCGACTCGCTGAGCGCGTCACTGGTGGCCGCGCGCGTGGGCGCCGCCGTCGATGTCCGGATACCGGTACGTCTGGTCTTCGAGGCACCGACTCCGGCGACCCTGGCAGCGGCGGCGACCTCGCTGACCGGTGGCGGCCGTCCACCCCTGACCCCGACGATACGTCCGGACATCATCCCGTTGTCGCTGGCGCAGCAGCGGATGTGGTTCCTCAACCGGCTGGAACCGGACTCGCCGGCCTACAACATCCCGGTGACGCTGCGCCTGTCCGGCAGCCTGGACCTTCCTGCCCTGGAATCGGCTCTCGCCGACGTCATCGGCCGCCATGAGGTGCTGCGGACCATCTACCCGGAGACCGACGGACAACCACGGCAGATGATCCTCGACGACGTGCCGCTGAGCGTGGATATCCGGCACGTCGCGGCGTCGGAGGTCGGGCAGGTCGTCGGCGGACTCGTGCGCTCCGGTTTCGACGTCACCTCACGGATCCCGATCCGGGTGGGTGCGCTCGAACTCGACGATGAGCGCGACGGCGACGTCGGGGAGTACCTGCTGGTACTCGTGGTTCATCACATCGCCGGTGACGGTCAATCGATGGGTCCGCTATCACGGGATGTGATGTCGGCGTACGCATCCCGACTGGCCGGCCACGAGCCAACCTGGGAGCCGCTCGCGGTCGGGTACGCCGATTATGCGTTGTGGCAGCGGCAGATTCTCGGCGAGGCCGATGACCCGCAGTCGCTGATGCACGCGCAACTGGGATTCTGGACCTCGACACTGGCCGACGCGCCCGATCTGCTGGACCTGCCGACGGATCGGCCCCGCCCCGCGGTGGCATCGTTGGCCGGCGGTCGGGTGCCGGTGCAGATCGGCGCCGCCCTGCACGGAAAGTTGCTGGCGTTGGCGCGCTCGCGCGGGGCGTCGCTGTTCATGGTGATGCATGCGGCGCTGACGGCGGTCCTCGGGCGTCTCGGTGGCGCCGACGACGTGGTGATCGGCACCCCGGTCGCCGGGCGCGGCGAACCCGGCCTCGACGACCTGGTCGGCATGTTCGTCAACACCCTGGCACTGCGCACCGCCGTCGTGGGTACCGAGCCCTTCACCGAGCTCCTCGATCGGGTGCGCGACACCGACCTCGCCGCATTCGAGCACGCCGACGTGCCCTTCGAACGGATCGTGGAGGAGGTCAATCCGAACCGATCGACGGCGCATCACCCACTGTTCCAGGTGATGCTGGCGTTCCAGAACCTCTCCGATGTCCGGGTGGAACTGCCCGGGGTCACCGTGTCACGCGCACAGGCCGATACCGGGATGTGCCAGTTCGACCTGCAACTGGTGATCGCCGACGAGTACGGCCAGGACGGTGCGGCACAGGGCATCTCCGGCGTCATGATGTTCGCCCGCGACCTGTTCGACGATACGAGCGTCGTCGACGTCGTCCACCGGTTGACTCGCGTCCTCGAGGCCGTCGCCGACGACGCGGCCCGACCCCTCGGCGCCATCGAGTGGCTCGCCCCCGACGAACGCGCACATCTGCTGTCCCGGGTGGGTTCCGGCGCCGCCGGGGCACCGGTGCTGCTGACCGACGTGTTCGCCGCGGCCGTGCGCCGCAACCCCGACGGACCCGCCGTGATCGCGGGATCGACCGAACTCACCTATACCGACCTCGACCGCCGGTCGAATCGTCTGGCACGCCGGCTGATGGCGTTGGGTGCCGGTCCCGAGCAGCGCGTCGTGGTGTCGATCGAACGGTCGGTGGAGTCGCTGGTCGCCTGGTGGGCGGTGGTCAAATCCGGTGCGGCGTATGTGCCCGTCGATCCGCACTACCCGACCGCACGCATCGATCAGATGGTCGCCGATTCGGGAGCGGCACTGGGCATCACGACGCGGGCGGCCCGACCGGCGTTGCCCGACGAGGTGGACTGGGTGGTCGTCGACACGGCCGCGGCCGCCGCGCAGATCGCCGCGTCGGCCGACGCCCCGATCACCGCGGACGAGCGGACCCATCCGCTGCGGTTCACCAACACCGCCTGGGTGGTGTTCACCTCCGGGTCGACCGGTGTGCCCAAGGGAGTCGCCGTCACCCACGCGGGTATCGCCGACTATCTCGCCGGACTCCACGTCGATCCGGCCGACGGTCCCACCTCACGCGTATTGCATTTCGCGTCACCGTCATTCGACGCCTCCCTGCTGGAGATCCTGCTGGCGGTGAGCGCGGCCTCGGCGCTGGTGGTGGCGCCGACCGGGGTCCGCGGTGGCGACGAACTGGCCGATTTCCTCCGCGAACGACGAATCACGCACGCCTTCGTCACCCCCGCGGCTCTGGCCTCGGTGGACGACATCGGACTCGACGACCTGCAGGTGGTGTTGTCCGGTGGGGACGAGGTGCCCACCGATCTCGTCCGTCGGTGGGTCGGTTCCGATCCGGCCCACACCCGGGAATTCCGGGTCCTCTACGGTCCGACCGAGACCACGATCGTCGCGACGGCGTCGCAGCCCGTGCGCGCCGGGCAACGGTCGACGATCGGCAACCCGATGCCGGGAATGCTGGCGCTGGTGCTGGATTCGCGGATGCAACCGGTGCCCGCCGGGGTTGCCGGGGAACTCTACGTTGCGGGCCCGGCGCTTGCCCGCGGATACCTGAACAGGCCAGGAATCTCTGCGTCCCGGTTTGTCGCCCATCCCTTCGGGCCGGCCGGGCAACGGATGTATCGGACCGGTGACGTGGTCCGTTGGGGTGCAGACGGAACGCTGGAGTTTCTGGGACGCAACGATTTCCAGGTCAAGATCAACGGCTTCCGGGTGGAACTCGGTGAGATCGACGCGGCACTGGGTGCACGATCCGACGTCGGATTCGCCGTCACGCTGCCGCATCGCGACGAGGCCATCGGCCTTCGTCTGGTGTCGTATGTGGTGCCCGCCGCCGACGCGGTGATCTCGGGGGAGAAACTGCGTGCCCTGCTCGCCGAGGCATTGCCGTCGTATATGGTTCCGGCCGCGGTGATGGTCGTCGACGAGGTTCCGCTGACCCCGAGCGGCAAACTCGACCGCACGGCACTGCCCGCGCCGATGATCACCACCCGGGCGTTTCGCGCCCCGTCGACACCGGTGGAGGAGATCGTGGCGGGTGTGTTCGCCGACGTCCTCGGAATCGAACGCAACGTCGGCGCCGACGACGATTTCTTCGATCTCGGTGGCAACAGCCTCATCGCCACCCGGGTGGTGGCGCGGATCGGTGCGGCACTCGACACCAACGTTCCGGTGTCGATGATCTTCGAGGCATCCACGGTCGAGCGGTTGGCCGCACGTGCCGAATCGCACACCGACACCGGCCGGGTGGCATTGCGACCACAGGAGCGCCCCGAACACATCCCGCTGTCGTATGCGCAGCAACGGATGTGGTTCCTCAACCGCTTCGAGCCGGATTCGCCGGCCTACAGCATCCCGATCGTCGTGCGTCTGTCGGGGGAGTTGGACGTCGCCGCCCTGCAGTTGGCGATCGACGACGTCGTCGCCCGGCACGAGATCCTGCGGACGGTGTACCCGTTCGAGGCGGGTGCACCGACGCAGGTGGTCCTCCCCGTCGCCGCCCGACGCTCGTCGATGGTCGTCACCGACATCGCCGAAGATGAGCTTGCCCAATCGATCTCGGATCTGGTGCGAACTCCCTTCGAGGTGACCTGCGAGGCGCCCGCACGCATTCACCTGTACGCGCTCGGTGACGACGAGTGGGTGCTGGCCGTGGTGCTGCATCACATCTGCGGTGACGGTTCATCGCTGGCGCCGCTCGCGGGAGACATGATGACCGCCTACTCGGCCCGGATGCTCGGAGACGCACCGGGCTGGGCGCCACTGGAGGTGCAGTACGCCGACTACGCCCTCTGGCAGCGCGAGGTGCTCGGCTCCGCCGACGATCCCAACTCCCTGCTCCGCGCGCAGATCGACTACTGGACAAGACAATTGAGCGGAAGCCCGGCACTGCTGGAACTGCCGACCGATCGTCCCCGCCCGCCGGCGCAATCCTATGCGGGCGCGACCATCCCGCTGACGATCGACGCCCATCTGCACGCCGGGCTGCAGCGCGTCGCCCGCGAACACAACACGACCTTGTTCATGGTCGTCCATGCCGCACTGGCGGCGCTGCTGGCCCGGCTCGCCGCCACCGACGATGTCGCCATCGGAACGCCGTATGCCGGACGGGGTGCTCCCGAACTGGATGATCTGATCGGGATGTTCGTCAACACGCTGGTGCTGCGCACCCAGGTGCGGGGCGGGAAGTCGTTGCGCGAGTTGATCGACAGCGTTCGCGAGACGGATCTGGCCGCGTTCGGACATGCGGACGTACCCTTCGAGCGTTTGGTGGAGGAACTCAACCCGGTGCGCTCGCATTCCTACAATCCGCTGTTCCAGGTCATGCTGGTGTTCCAGAACCTGGCCGCCACCGACATCGCATTGCCCGACCTGTCGGTGTCGGCGGTGGAGTCCGAGAGCGACGTCTCACTGTTCGACATGCAGGTGACCGTGTCGGACACCTACGACGACGCCGGCGCGCCGGCCGGCATCACCGGTGGCGTCACCTACGCCACCGATCTCTTCGACGCCCCGACCGTCACCACCTTCGTCGAACGCCTCATCCGGCTGATGTCGGCGCTGGTGGACGACCCCACGCAGGCCGTGCACGACATCGACCTGCTCGACGCCACCGAGCGTGACGAGATCGCGGCACAGTGGGATTCGACGACCCACCCGATCGACTGGGACGAGACACTGGCGTCGACATTCACCCGATCGGTACGCGAGCACGCGGATGCGCCCGCGGTCACCGTCGACACGGTGACCTGGACCTACGGCGAGTTCGCCGCCCGGGTCAACCGGCTGGCGCGATGGCTGATCGCCGAGGGCGTCGGTCCGAACTCCCTGGTGGCGCTGCGGATGCGGCGTTGTGTGGATCAGCTGACCGCGATGTATGCCGTCCACGCCGCCGGTGCCGGATACGTTCCCGTCGATCCCGATCACCCGGCCGAACGCATTGACTACATGCTCGAGTGTGCCGAACCGGTGGTGGTTCTGAGTTCGCTCCAGACCATCGAGCTGAGCGGGTTTGACGACGCACCGATCACCGACGACGAACGGATCGCACCGCTACGGCCCGACGACATCGCCTATGTGCTGTTCACCTCCGGTTCCACCGGGCGGCCGAAAGGCGTTGCCGTATCCCATCGTTCGGTGGTGAATCAGATCCGGTGGATCGCGCAGGCCTATGCCCTGACCGACACCGATGTGGTGCTGCAGAAGACGCCGGCCACCTTCGACGTCTCGGTGTGGGAACTGTTCGCCACCCTCGCCGTGGGTGCCCGACTCGTGATCGCCCGGCCCGACGGGCACACCGACCCTGCATATCTCGCCGAAACCATTGCCGCGCAACACGTCACGATCACCTCCTTCGTACCGTCGATGCTCGCACTGTTCACCGCGACGGCCCCCGCCGGGTCATTGGACTCCTTGCGGGCACTCTTGGTCGCAGGCGAGGCATTCGGCCCGGATGTGGTGAGCGCGGCACGGCGGGTGCTGCCGCGCGTCGCGCTGCACAACCTCTACGGTCCGACGGAGTTCACCGTCCACGCCACCGCCCATCAGGTGCGGCCCGCCGACACCGGGGCCGTCCCGATCGGAACGCCGGTGTGGAATGCCCGTGCCTATGTGCTGGATTCGCGTCTGCGTCCCGTTCCGGCGGGCGTCGCCGGCGATCTGTACCTGGCTGGCGTTCAGGTGGCCCGCGGATACCACGGGCGGTTCGGTCTCACCGCCGAACGATTCGTACCGGATCCGTTTGTCACCGGTGAGCGGATGTACCGCACCGGCGACGTGGCCCGCCGGAACGCGGGCGGCGAGTTGGAGTATCTCGGCCGCAACGATTTCCAGGTGAAGCTCCGCGGTCTCCGGATCGAGCTCGGTGAGATCGAATCGGTGTTCGCCGGCCACCACGACGTCGCGCGGGCGGTGGCCTCGGTCAGGGCCACCGACGCCGTCGAGTACCTCGTCGTATACCTCGTGCCTGCAGTCGGGGCCGTGGTCGACACCACCGAGGTCACGGAGTTCGCGGCCGCCTCATTGCCCGGCTACATGATTCCCACCGCAGTGATGGTCCTGGAGACGGTGCCGCTCACCGCGTCGGGCAAGTTGGACCGCGCGCGGTTGCCGATACCGACGCTGGTTGCCGCCGAAGGGTTCCGCGAACCGTCATCCTGGCTCGAAGGCGAGATCGCGCACACCTTCGAGGAGGTGCTCGGCCTGCCACGGGTGGGTGCCGACGACGACTTCTACTCGCTGGGTGGCAATTCGCTGCGATCGGTGCAGGTCGTCAATCAGCTCACCAGTGAACTGCATGTGGACATCCCGGTCCGGTGGATGCTCTCCGACCCGAATCCGGCCGACCTCGCCAAGCGGATCGAGACCGGGATGCGGGAGGGAATCGACGCCACCGAGCCCAGCGCGCTCGGCCTCGAGGTCCTGCTGCCGATCCGCACCACCGGTGAACGGGAACCCCTGTTCTGTGTGCACCCCGCCTCCGGTCTGGCCTGGTGCTATCACGGCCTCGAACAGCAGATCGGTGCCGATCGTCCGATCTACGGCCTGCAGGCACCGCAGATCGGTGGGGAGAACCCCGGTCCGACAACCATGCCCGAGATCGCCCGGCGTTACGCCGCGGAGATCCGGACAGTACAGCCCCAGGGCCCTTATCACCTGCTCGGGTGGTCGCTGGGCGGCGTGATCGCACATGCCGTCGCCGCCGAGCTGCGCGCCGCCGGCGAGGACGTCGCCCTGCTGGCGTTGCTCGACGCCGAGGCGGATGGCATCGATGCCTCGTCGGCGACCACCGTCACCGCGGGAGAGTTGATCGCCAATCTCGGCCCGGTACTCGGGATCGACTTCGTCGACCCGGACGCCACCGCGGCGGAGGCGGCCGCGGCGATCGCCGACCACCTCGGGGACGGCCTGGGTATCGACGAGGCGACGATCGAACGGCTCACCGATGCCTACAACCTGATGATCCGGGCCGCAGGTGACTGGCAGCCGCCGGTCGTGGATGTCGATGTGCAGTACTTCACCGCGACGCGGGATCGACGCCCGGACGCCACGGGGCATCACGGGTGGCGTGCACACGTTCACGGGACGATCGCCAACGTCGACATCGACGTCGATCACCTGGGGATGACCGACACCAACTCGATCGCGGCGATCGCCGCGGTCCTCAACAAACAGATGGGTTGATCACATGGCCGGACGGCATCGTCGTAGCGAAAACTCCTGTTGTGCAGTAGCTCTCGTCTCCCGATCACCAGTGAGGTACCCCATGAGCGAATCCGCCGGCCCGGTCTCGCACCGCCGTCCTCAATCCCATCTCCCGGTCGCCACGCTGCTGGGTGCGGCGATGACGGTCACGGTGCTGGCCGCGGCTCCGGTGCTCGCCGACGCACCGACGTCCGCGGCCACGGCCCGGATGACTCCGCTCGCGGTCCCGATCGTCGGCGACGCGACACCGGTCCATCCGGTCGTTCGGAACGCGCTCGATGCCGCAGACGCCGTGTCGGGGGTGGTGCCGTGGACCACGCCGGGTGGCGTGGCAGGCGTATCGCAGGTCGTGCCGGGGTCACCCGCGACAGCGGCCGATACACGTCTCTTCGGAATGGCGGTGCCCGCATCCACGTCGACGCCGGCGGCGGATACGGACATGGTCGAGGTGGGCCACCTCCGGCTGCATCGGCCACGAGCGGTTTCGCCGGCGCTGGCGGCTGAGATCACCGCCACGTCAGGGGAAGTGGTACAAGGGATTTCCGATGTCCTGCAGAGCAACGGAGTCGGGCCGGAACGTGCGGACACGGTCGCCGAACACATGGTCGGCGACGCCGCGGTCGGCGCGGTGGTCGGTGGTGTGGTGGCCGCGCCGGTCGCCGCGACCGTCGGTGCGGTGGTCGGTGGAACGGCCGGTCTCGTCTTCGGGATACCGTTCCTGCCAACGGGTCTCGTGGTGGGTCCGCTCGTCGGTACCGCCCTCGTGGCATCGCTGGTGGAGATCCCGGCGGTGACGACCGGCGCAATCGTCGGTGCGGCAACGGGATACCAACGCGGCTGGGAGGTACCCCTCGACACACCCACCTCGACGCCCCGTCACGACGTGTCCCAGCAGGTCGTGGTCGCCACACCGGCACCGAGCGCGGCCGCATCGGCTCAGCCGGTGTCGCATCCGTCGGCTCCGCTGCCCCTGCCGCTTCCCGCCCTGAGGTGAGGTGGCGCGGAGATGACAACGCACGAGGCGGGTGGGCGCCTCGTGCGTAGTCGGGTGTGATCAGGCGGGTGTGATCAGTCTGCGACGGGATTGAACGTCGACGTCGCAATGGGAACGCCGAGCACGGAATTGATCGCCTTGTATCCGTCGGCGGTCTTGATGAAGGTCACCCGGCTGACCGGCTCGATGTCGGCATACGCGCCGTTGGGTGTGCTGATGAGGGTGAGCGGGGTGTTGGCGGGCCCGATGAGCTTGTCGCCCTCCACCCGGTATTCGTTGCAGCGTTCCTCCACCGAGGAGCCGTACTGGGTCTGCACGCAGTAGTTGTAGGTTCCCTCGGCGACCGCGGCGGAGGAATGTCCGGCCCCGGCGGCCATGGCGGCAACGGCTCCGGCTCCGGCGGCAACAGTGATGATCATCTTCTTCGACATATCGCGAAGATTGCCGTAGCCTAACCTAAGAAGTCAAGCCCGATGTGTCCGTCCGCAGGCGTGAGGAATGTCGTATTCGTCCGGTCGCCGGTCGAGCCGCGAGACGGCGGCCGGAATAGGGGAGGCCGACCGGTGTTGTCTCCGGGTATGACCGAACAACCAGAACTCAGCCCCACCGAGTGGGTCCGCACCCAGACCGAGACGATTCTCGAGCAGGGGACCACCGACGGTGTGCAGGTGCTGGACCGGCCCATCGTGCTGTTCACCACCACCGGCGCCAAGTCGGGCAAGAAGCGGTACGTTCCGCTGATGCGGGTGGAGGAGAACGGCCGCTACGCGATGGTCGCGTCCAAGGGTGGCGCGCCCAGCCATCCGTCGTGGTACCACAACCTCAAGGCGCACCCGGAGGTCACCGTCCAGGATGGTGACACCGTGCGGGACATGACGGCGCGCGAGGTCGACGGCGACGAACGCGAGCACTGGTGGACGTTGGCCGTGGCGGCGTATCCGCCGTACGCGGAGTACCAGACCAAGACCGACCGCCTGATCCCCGTCTTCGTCCTGGAGTAATCCTTTCTGCGATGACGGCGGGCCCGCGCCTGGCGCTCCCGATCCGCCGCATCCACAATGGGTTCCATGACTCTGACCGTGGGCATGATCACCGTCGACTCCACCGATCCCATCCCGCTCGCGCGGTGGTGGGCCGAACGCATCGGCGGCACCGTCATCGCCGAGAACGACGGTTTCTTCGTCATGGTGTCCGGTCCGGCGGCGGGCGCTCCGGTGCTGGGCTTCCAGCAGGTCGATGATCCGACGCCCGGCAAGAACCGTATCCATCTCGATCTCACCACCACCGACATCGACGCCGAGGTCGAGTCACTCGTCGCCGCCGGTGCCACGAGAATCGCCGATCACGAACTCGGCGATTTCGCGTGGGTCACGCTCGCCGACCCGGACGGCAATCAGTTCTGCGTCTCCCTGGCACACGAGCCGTCCGCGTAGTCGTCGTCGTTTTCGGGACGCGGACTCCTCGCCGCACGGGTCCGTCGGTACTCCCGACACACCATCGTCGTGCCCACGAGCCACAGCGGGATCTGCCACAGCATCGCCACGCGGAACGACGCCGGATCGTAGGTGCCGGGCGAATCCGACGCGAGATTCAGCGTCACACCGATCAGCAGGATCGCGATCACACTGGCCAGGAATCCGCCGGCGTTGACGATGCCGGTGGCCGTGCTCAGCCGGTCGGCCGGATTGTATTCACGGGCGAAGTCAAACGCGACGATCGACGCCGGACCGCCCGCGCCGATCGCCATCGCGAGCAGATAAAGCACCCAGTGCGGTGCCGTGCCCGGGTAGAGCAGAACCGCTCCCCACGCCAGCACCTGACCGGCGACGAGCCCGACCACGAGGTGAACACGCCGAGCGGGGAATCGGGCGGAGATCAGGCCGAGGACGGGGCCGGCGACCACACCCACCAACACCGAAGTGACCAGGACCGTTCGTGCGGTCGACTCGGGCACGCCCTCGCCCGCCACCAGGAAGGGAAAGCCCCACAGCACCCCGAAGGTGTTGGCGGAGAACGGGGTGACGAAATGTGTCCAGAACGCCAGCCGGGTGCCGGGCTCGGTGATCGACGCGCGCAGGCGGGCACCGACCGCCGAACCCGATACGCCGATGGTGGTGGGACGTCGACCGTCGCTGACGATCGCCGCCGACAGGACCGCCACCAGCACCGCCGTCGCGGCCAGGAGCAGGAAGCCGGACTGCCAGCCTTTGGCGTGCACGAGATGGGCGAAGGGGATGATGCTGACGACCTGCCCCAACTGCCCGATCACCGCGGTGATCTGCACCATCAACGGCGCCATCCGGCGCGGGAAGCGAATCCCGATGATGCGTAGCACGCAGGGGAAGACCGCGGCGTCGCCCGCGCCGAGCAGCACGCGGGCCGCAATGGCGATCCACACGCTCGGTGCCACCGCCAGCACCACCTGCGACACCGCCATCAGCCCGACACCGACGGTCAACACCGCCCGCGATCCGTAACGGTCCAACGCCATGCCGACCGGTATCTGTGCCACGCCGTACACGCCGAGCTGGATCACCGCGAACAGTGACAGTGTCGCCGGGTCGATCGAGAAGTGGTGGGCGGTATCGATTCCCAACGCCGACATCGAGGTGCGATTGGTGATGGCGACCAGATAGGCCAGTGCACCCACCGCCCATGTCGCACCCACCGCGAGGCCAGGTTGGCGGTGCCGCACCGACGGGTTCCGCACCGACGACGGGGCGGACACAGCAGACATGACGCCTTTCGGGCACGACGAGCAGGGATGGGCGGGCGGACTCGCCCTGCGATGCTACGCGGATGCGCGCGCGATCACGATCGCGTCCCGGCGGGGTGCCCGGAGGCATGAGTGGTTGTCCCGCAACGCTTGTGGGCGTGAAGCCGGCCCCTGATGGTCCGCGTAGTGGCCAGGATCACTCTGTGGCATGCCGCACCGGGATCCCGCACTGACGACGCCTGCCGAGGAGAAACGGCCCGGCTTGTGGATATCGGCGGATGTGTCCACAGATCGCACCGAGGGCGCCGATCTGTGGACCGGCGGCAGCAACCATGTGCGACATGACAAGTCGCTACTACGCCTATCCGGTGCGCGCGGACGCCGTCGAGGCCGCGCGCCGTGACCCGATCTCGGTCATCCCCGCCGATCCTCTCGCCGATGCCTGGGGTCTGGTACCGGTGGCGGTCGGTTCGGGGGCGTTCGCCTCGGGTATCGGTGCCCACGCCCGTCCCGTCGTCTGGACGATGGTTCCCGAGATCCGCAACGTCGACATGTTGTGCCTCGACGACCGGTGGCTCGTGCTCAGCGCCATGCTGTGGCGCGGACCGGGACGCGGCGCCCCGCCACGCCCGGCCTCGGCACTGGTTGCGCCCGGTGCCGGAACCCGTGACGCGGTGTGCCGGCGACGGACGACCGTCCTGGACGCAGGGCAGGTGGCCGGGGTCGCCGCCGACATCGCGCTGATCGAACCGGTGACCGACCGCGATCCGATCCTGCGGTATGCGCCGGGGTGGACTCCCGCCGACATCAACCACACGATCGGCCGGACGCGCCGGTTCGTGGCCGGAGTCGCCTCGCGCAGAATGGGACTGGCGTACTCGATCAGCCCCGCCGAACCGGCGACCCGGATGCGAACTGCTGCCGGATGATCTCGGCGAACTGATCGACATCCGCGGGAGTGGTGTCCCACGATGTCATCCAGCGCACCTCACCCCGCTCGCGCGCCCAGTCATGGAAATGGATCTTCTCGCGGATGGCGTCGGCGATGTCGGTGGGGAGCGTGGCGAAGATCGCGTTGGCCGGGCTGTCCTGGGCGAAACCGAAACCGGGCAGCGCGCCGTCTGCCATGGCGGCCTCGAGATGGGTACGCAGCCGCCGGGTCATGGCATTGGCGTGGCGGGCGTTGCGCAGTCCGAGATCGTCGGTGAACATGGCCTCGAGTTGCGCCGACAGGAACCGCATCTTGCTCGGCAACTGCGCGGCGGCCTTTCGGACGTACTCGATACCCGCGACGCGATCGGGGTCGATGACGACCACCGCCTCGGAGCCGAGCGCACCGTTCTTGGTTGCGCCCAGGCTGAGTACATCCACCCCGACATCGGTCGTGAACGCACGGAAGGACTCTCCGAGCGCGGCCGCGGCGTTCCATAATCGGGACCCGTCGAGGTGCACCGGCAGACCGACGTGGTGTGCGGTCTCGCAGATCGCGGCGATCTCGTCCACGGCGTACACCGTGCCGAGCTCGGTGACCTGGGTGATGCTCACCGCGGACGGCTGGGCGCGCTGCGGATCTCCCCGGGCGGCGGCCTTCTCGATGATCTGATCGGGAGTGAGTTTTCCGTCGGCGGTCGGGGCCGTCAGCAGTTTGATACCGGAGATCTGTTCGGGCGCAGCACCTTCGGACGTCGCGATGTGAGCGGTGTCGGTGGTGATGACCGCTCCCCACCGGGGGGTGAGCGCGGTGAGGGCGACCACGTTGGCGCCAGGTTCCGTTGAAGACCAGGCAGCACCTCGGCTCGGGGACCGAAGACGTCGCGAATCGTCGCGCGCAACGCGGCGGTGTGGGTGTCACCACCGTAGGCGGGTTGGTGTCCGGGGTTGGCCCGCGTGATGGCGGCGAGCACATCGGGGTGGACGCCGGCGTGATTGTCGCCGGCGAAAGTGTGCCGACCGGCGTCGTTCGATGTCGGGGTCATGCGAAACAGACTCTCACACCACACAATCGGCGACGGCGCAACCGAGTCGTATCGATGGTGTGAGACTGTTGGGGACGACGCCGCGCCGGTACGAGAGGAACCCGTAGTCATGCCCACCCCGGATCGGCCGTTGCGCAAGCTCGGCTTCCTCACCATCGGATCGTTCGATCCCGACCGCCCCCGAGAGGGTCATCTCGAGACACTGTCGGTGATCGAACGCGCAGAGGACCTCGGATTCGACAGCGTGTGGTTACGTCACCGGCACCTGCAGTACGGGATCTCCTCGCCGGTGGCGATGATGGCGGCAGCGGCCGTGCGGACCCGTCGCATCGAGTTGGGTACCGCCGTCACCCCACTCGGCTGGGAGAATCCGCTGCGGTTGGCCGAGGATCTCGCCACCGTCGACCTCCTGTCCGGTGGACGCATCAATCCGGGTGTGTCGGTGGGGACGCCGATGCGATACGACGACGTCAAGGCGGCCCTGTACCCCGACACCTTCGACATCGAGGACTTCTCCAAGAACCGTGTGCAGCGGCTGCTGACGTGCCTGCGCGGGGAGCCGGTCAGCGACTTCGAAGGGCTCGTCGGAATCGAATCGTTCTCCCGCCGCGTCCAGCCCCACTCGCCGGGGCTCGCCGATCGGGTCTGGTACGGCGGTGGTCGGGATTCGGCGATCTGGACCGGGCAGCAGGGACTGAACTACCTGACGTCGTCGGTGGTGTCGATCGAGGGCACCGAGTCGCGCGATTTCGCGACGATTCAGGCCGAGCACATCGACGCCTACCTCGCCCATCATCCGAATCCGGCCGCGGCCCGCGTCTCGCAGGGGCTCGTGGTGATCCCCACGGACTCCGCCTCACCCGATCAGATCGATCGGTACCGGGCCTACGCCGCATCACGATTCGAACGCACACTCACCCCACAGGGACCCCGCGGCATGATGTTCGCCCCCGACTTCGTCGGGCCCAGCGAGGAGATCGCCCAGATCCTGCACGCGCACGCCGGTTTTCGGCGCGCCGACGAGGTGGCGTTCGCCCTACCCTTCAGCTTCGCCGCCGAGGACTACGCGCAGATCATCACCGACATGGCGCAGCGATTGGGGCCGGCACTGGGCTGGACGCCGAAGAGTTGATCTCAGGGTTTCGCGGTGCGATGCGAATTCGTCAGCGCGGCAACGGCTTCGTCGTCGACGGTGGGTAGCTCGCGATGAGCTCCATGTAGTACGCGTTCGGCGCGAAGGGGTACATGTAATGCCAATCGCCGAACGGTCCGCGCTGTAGGTAGGTCACCGACCGGTTGCCCGAGATGGTGAAGCAGTAGATCCCGGCGGTGCCGTAGGGGCTGAGATAGATCGGTCCTCTCGAGTGGTGGTGACGCGTGCTCGTGGTCGTTCCCCCTCTTCATCGCGCTGACGATTGTCGTGTTACACGTCGTGTGACACCGACGGTCCGCGGTCACGCGGTCACCGAACGCGCGTCACCCGGCAATGAATGTGACGATGTCGTCGGTGAGGGCGAGGCATGCCGAGGCGTGCTCTGCCGCACGCCCGCCCAAGTCGATCCCGCCGGCCAACTGCACGGTCGTCGGGAATAGTCCCGGGCGAAGGAAGTGGCCGGCGCCCTCATACCGGATGTGCTTGTCCGAGGGATTGTTTCGTCGGCCGAGGAGGGCATCGGCCATGTGTTCGGACGGCCAGAGCGCATCGTCGGAGCCGCTGATGCACAGCATGGGGCCGACGATCCGCTCGGATGCCGGCTGGGCCTCGGGGTCGATGCCTCTGCGCAGCCCCTCGTCGTAGGCGGGGTGCAGTCGAAGTACGGTCGGTCGCTGGGCGCCGACGTCGCGCGACAATCGCCACGCATTGCCCACCAGTTGTGGCATCAGTGCGCCGGTGGGCACCGCGGCAAATGGGCATGGCCGGGCGTCGAGGGTCCACGACGACGTGCCGGGTATCTCCCCGTCGGGGCCGATGGCCTGCCAGACGACACTGCTGGGACTCAGCAGGATCACTTGGGACACATCGAGATCCGGGCGGCGGGAGAGGGTCGCGGTCAGCCCTTCCGCTCCCCGGGACAGGCCCACCGCCGCCACCGATGAACCACTGCGAGCGCTCAGCCACGAGATCGCCGAGGCGAATCGCTCGAGCGGGATCTCGCTGACCGGGGCGGCCTCGGGGTCGTCGTCGAGCCAGCCGTACGCGAGTGCGGTGTGACCGCGGGAAGCCAGGGCGCCGATCATCGCACGCTGGGAGTCCACCCCGCCCTCCGAGCCGCCGAAACACACCACTGCCGGCCCGGTCGCGGACGCCGGTGAGGCGAGTAGCCCAGGCCGCCCGTCCACCACGACATCGGTGATCTCGACGCCGGCCGCGACCGGGTGCCGTCGGCACGTCACCGCGGTGCGGTGATCTCCGGCCCGGGCTTCCACCCGGAGGAGCCACGGTTCGATCGGCGGGATGAAGAGGTCGGCGTGATCGGCGGGTCCGTCGAACTCCATCGCCCAGATCGGGACGTTCGTGATCTCGGCCGAACCACTCACATGTGTGTTCCAGCGCCACAGCCCGCCGTACAGGTCGGTGGTCGTCGTGGTGAGATCGACGGTCTCGCCGGTGGATTCGAGGGTAATGGTCAATGGTTCGTCGTGGCGGGAGTCCTCGGGGACATCCACCCCGAGGCGCGGGTCGATCGATGCCGCCTGCGCCGGTGGCTGGGGCACCGGGCTTCCCGGCGCCAGCGACGCGTCCCGGCGCGCCATCTGTGCCGACTTCTTGTCGAACCACGCCGGGAACACCCCGGACGCGGTACCGGCGATCCCCATCAGCGTGAACGGAAGGACCCAGTAACAGATGATCGACAGTGTCGATCCGCCGTCGCGAATGGTGGCGTCGCCCTGCACGATCGGCGGGATGAGCGAGACAACGGTCATCAGGCCGAACACCGCGGTCCACATCCAGGTCATGGCGGTGGTGATGACGCGGAAGCCGTCGGTGGCCGCCGTCGCCGAATCGACCGATGCGGTTGCGTACTCGCGGACGAATGGTCGCCCGACGAGCAGACCGGCCAGGGCGACGAGGAAGATTCCGGCATTCCCGAGTGGCTGCAGCCAGCGTTCCAGGAAGGCGTCGCTGACCGAGAACGACAGTGCCGAGAGTACGACGAACACCGCGACCGCACCCACCTCGAGGGAATGCCACGGGCGACGGAGCACCCGGTTGATCACCACGGCAAGTGCCGAGAGTCCCAGGGCGATCAGCACAGCTCCCCGAAACGGCATGTTGCCCACCAGAATCCAGTACACAATCCACGGGGAGAAGCCGATCAGAAATCCCACTCCGAACACCTCCGTGATCAAGTGCCGACCCTGCGTGGAAATGGTATGCCGCACGTGTGGTGGCGTGTGGGCAATCGCGACAGACCGACGGATGTGACACCCTGATTCCCATGAGCGATGACGTGGCGCAACGACTCCTCGACGCCCAGATCGCCTTCACCCGACGCCAATTGCTGACGCCCGCCGAGTACGGGAGCCTCGTGGTGGAGGTCGTCGACGCATTCCTCGACGACGCGGCGACACTGACCCTCGACAATGTGGTCACCCGCGAGCTCATCAAACTCGTCGCGCACAAGTACACGGTGCAGATGCCGGTGGAGGGGTCCATCCCGGAGCTGGTCGGCGAGATCGGCGGACGCATCTACCGGCACCGGGCCAACGACGAGTACCGACTCGCCGACATCGCGGACCCCGCCGAATTCGACGCACTGATCACCGCGATCACCGACACCGGGCTCGTCCGGCGTGTGGCCACCCAGATCATCGAGAGTCCGGCCGCGATGGACGCCTGCGTGGAGCTCGTGACGCAGACCGTCGATGCCGCGATCGAGGAACGACGGGCGGGCGGCGAGACCGACGGGGTGCGTGCGGCGGTGATCCGTGCCGTCACCCGAGTGACCGCACCGGCGGTTCCGGTGCTCGAATCGGGCGTGGAGCGAGTGGCCCGGATCGGTGTGCGTCGTCTGGCGATGATGGCCGAACGCGATGGGGACGACGTGCTCGGTGCCGCGGCGCGGGATGTCTGGCGGCAGCGCTCGGATGAGGTGATCGGCCGTTTCCGTGATGTGCTCGAACCCGGCGATGTCGAGGATTTGGTGGTGGTGGCGTTCGAGTTCTGGAAGTCGTTCCGTGACACCGACTATTTCCGGTCCCTGCTCGACGAGGGCATCGATCACGTCTTCGACAAGTACGGCGAGGTAGCGCTCACCGACCTGCTGGCCGACCTGGGGATCGGTCGGGCAGATCTGATCGAGGAGGGACTGCGGTTCGGGCCGGTGGTTCTGGCCCGCCTGGACGAGCAGGACATGCTCGAACCGCTGCTGCGACGTCAGTTCGCGCCTTTCTACTCCTCTCCGGAGTTCCGGGCGGCGCTGGGTGGTGACGGTCTGTGAGACCTCGAGTCCCCGGTGCGGATCTCGAGTCTCTGGCGGGGACCCCGAGAACCCGACACACCTCGCCGGGCGCCGAGCCTGTCGGTGGTCTTCGGTAGGGTGCTGCGGGTGAGTTCGAGCGCACCAGCAGTACCCGGAGTGAAAACAGTCAACGCGCGTCTGGCCGAGGAGTTGGCGGTCGGCGAGAACCAGGTGGCCGCGGCCGTGCGGTTGCTCGATGACGGGTCGACCGTCCCGTTCATCGCGCGCTATCGCAAGGAGGTGACCGGAAGCCTCGATGACGCGCAGTTGCGCACCCTCGACGAGCGGCTGCGGTATCTCCGCGAACTCGACGAGCGCCGGGCGGCCGTTCTGTCGTCGATCGAGGAACAGGGCAAACTCACCGACGCGCTCCGCGCCGCCTTGGTGGCCGCCGACACCAAGTCCCGCGTCGAGGACATCTATCTTCCGTACAAACCCAAGCGGCGCACCAAGGCTCAGATCGCCCGCGAGGCGGGTCTGGAACCGCTGGCCGACCGGCTGCTCGCCGATCCCGCGCTCGTCCCGGACGAGGCTGCGACCGCCTTCCTCTCCGACGACGTCGCCGATGCTGCCGCCGCACTCGAGGGTGCTCGTCACATCCTGATCGAGCGCGCGTCCGAGGACGCAGAGTTGGTGGGCGCGGTGCGCGAGAAGTTCTGGGCCGACGGGGCGCTGCGGACCACCCCGCGATCCGATCAGGCCGCCACGTCGCCTGCGGGACAGAAGTTCCGAGACTACTTCGACTTCTCCGAGCCGCTGGACACGATGCCGTCGCACCGCGTGCTGGCGGTGCTGCGCGGTGAGAAGGAGGAGGTGCTCTCACTCGATTTCGACGGCGGCGAGGACGACGCCTATCAGGCGATGGTTGCCGCGACACTGGGTGTCGACACCTCCCACCCCGGACCGGGGACGCCGTGGCTGACGCAGACCGTGCGCTGGGCCTGGCGGACCAAACTGATGGTGTCCACCGCCGTCGACGCGCGGGTGCGTCTGCGGCAACGGGCCGAGGAGGCCGCGGTCGCGGTCTTCGCCACCAACCTCAAAGACCTGCTGCTGGCCGCGCCGGCCGGCGAGCGCGCCACCCTGGGCCTGGACCCGGGTTTCCGCACCGGAGTCAAGGTCGCCGTGGTCGATTCGACGGGGAAGGTCCTCGACACCTGCGCGATCTACCCGCATCAGCCGCAGAAGCAGTGGGATCAGGCCAAGGCGACGCTCGGGGCGCTCGTCGCGCGTCACGGTGTCGATCTGATCGCCATCGGCAACGGCACCGCGTCCCGCGAAACCGACGCTCTGGCAACCGAACTCATCGCCGACATCAAGCGCTCAGGCGCAGCTGCGCCCACCAGGGCGATGGTCAGTGAGGCCGGCGCATCGGTCTATTCGGCTTCGGAGTACGCCTCCCGCGAACTGCCGGCGCTCGACGTGTCACTCCGCGGTGCCGTCTCGATCGCCCGGCGACTGCAGGATCCCCTGGCCGAATTGGTCAAGATCGAGCCGAAGTCGATCGGCGTCGGCCAGTACCAGCACGACATCACCCCGGGCACCCTGGCCCGCAGCCTCGACGCAGTGGTCGAGGATGCGGTGAATGCCGTCGGTGTCGACCTCAACACCGCGTCGGTTCCGCTGCTGTCGCGGGTCTCGGGGGTGACCACCACTCTCGCCGAGGCCATCGTCGCCCACCGGGACAGCGTCGGCGCGTTCCGCAACCGCAAAGCCCTTCTGAACGTTCCGCGGTTGGGTCCCAAGGCATTCGAACAGTGCGCCGGGTTCCTGCGAATCCGCGGGGGAGACGACCCGCTGGACACCTCGGGTGTGCATCCCGAGGCATACCCGGTGGTGCGCCGCATCCTCGACCGCTCCGGGGTCACGCTGACCGAACTCATCGGGAACGAGCGGACGCTGCGTGGCCTGCGTCCGGTCGACTTCGCCGACGATCGCTTCGGCGTGCCGACGGTGACCGACATCCTCGCCGAACTCGAGAAGCCCGGTCGCGATCCGCGTCCCGCCTTCACCACCGCGACGTTCGCCGACGGCGTCGAGAAGGTCGCCGATCTCAAGCCCGGGATGGTGCTCGAGGGTGTCGTCACCAATGTCGCCGCCTTCGGTGCCTTCGTGGATGTGGGTGTGCATCAGGATGGGCTCGTGCACGTGTCCGCGATGGCCGACCGATTTGTCTCGGATCCGCATGAGGTGGTGAAGTCGGGCCAGGTGGTGCGCGTCAAGGTCGTCGACGTCGATGTCGAGCGGCAACGAATCGGGCTGAGTCTGCGACTCAACGACGATGCGCGTCCGTCTGGGGGTAAGGGCGAGGCGCGTCGCGGTGGTGCGCCGCAGTCCCGCGACAAGCAGTCCGGCAATCAGGCTGCCGGTGAGCGACAGCAGAATCGGCGCGATCAGCGAAACGGCAACGGGCGCGGCAAGTCCGGACGTGGGGGACAGGGCGGCAACGATCGTCGGCGCGAGTCCGCACCGAACGGTTCGATGGCACAGGCGTTGCGCGACGCCGGTTTCGGCCGTTGATCTGATGCCCGCCGAGCCGGTTGACGACGACCAGGTGATCGTCGTCAGTGCCGTGGTGCTCCGTGACGCCGCAGGCGCGTTGCTGACGGTGCGCAAGGCGGGCAGCACATTGTTCATGCTGCCCGGCGGCAAACCGGAACCAGGCGAAACGCCTCGGCAGACCGCCGTCCGCGAGTGCGGTGAGGAGATCGGGGTCTGGCTCGACGCCGAGGAACTCACCGCACTCGGCGAGTTCACCGCTGCCGCTGCCAACGAGGCAGGCTACGCGGTGCGCGCGAGTCTCTTCTCCCATCCGGCGATCCCGGACGCTGAGCCGGGTGCCGAGATCGCCGAAGTGCGTTGGCTGACCGTCGATCCCGTCGACCGCGAGACACCGCTCGCGCCGCTGCTGCGTGACCACGTCCTCCCGCTCCTCCGGTCGCGCTGACCCGCCGACGGGCGGGCAAGCCGGCCGACGATAGCCCGCGTTGGCGGTCGCCGGCCGGTCGGGCTTGCCGGCGCGATAGCGAGACCCACATCCAGCTGGTCGTGCCCCAATCCCGCTGGTCGAGCGCCCCCACTCCGGTCGGTCGTGTCCCAATCCGGTCGGTCGTGCCCCTAATTCGTTGGTCGAGCCGGGCGGAGCGCTAGCGGAGCCCGTGTCGAGACCACGCAAGCCGACGCGAAAACCCAACCACCCCAACCACACTGACCTATGCACATCCTGTGGATAGAAAACACTTGCGAGTCTTGTAAAAAGTGGCTATAATAGAACACATACGCCACAACGGCCTTCTCGGGGGAGGTGACATCAGCATGGCAGACACCACCGACACTCCCATGTCGCAACCACTGCAGCTGATGCACCAGATCAACGCGTTGCTCGACGAGTTGGCCCAGACTCCGATGACCGCCTGCTCGGACACCGAAGTCATCGAAGCAGCGAAACTGTCCGAACAGATCGCCATGCGCACCCACTTCCAAGGTGACCGGGCGATCCTGGAAATCTCTGATCGCAGTGTGCACCGCAAGGTCGGCAAAGTCAGCCTGTCGAACTTTCTGAACTTCGATCTGCGGATCGCGCAACCCACCATGCGCATCGCGCACATGAAAGCCACCGCCCGCTTCCACGGACTGACCGGACAACCCGAAGAACCGAAATACCCGACCCTGTCGACCGCGTATGAGCAGGGCTTGATCGGTCACACCCACCTGTCGGCGGCGTTGGAAGCCCTGGACAAGATCCCGGGCGCCGTCCCGCATGACAAGAAGGCCGCAGCCGAAGCCACTTTGGGTGAGAAAGCCACCGAACACATCCCCGCCGACATCACCAAGATGGGTGCCCGGATCTTGGCGCACCTCGACCCTGACGGGCAGTTGGTGGAGGAGAAGGAACGCCAACAGCGCCGTAATCTGTGGATCAACCAGTCCCGGGTCGATGGGATGGCGAAACTCAACGGGCACCTGCCGCCGGTGACCCGGGCTCTGTGGGACACCATGTTGGATGCGTGGGCCAAACCTGGAATGAATAATCTTCACGATCCGGAATCTCCGACCGGTGCTATTGGTGACGCCGACCCCGACCAACTCGCGGCCGCGGTCAAACGCGACGACCGCAGCCAAGCCCAACGCAATCTTGATGCGATGCACGTGTTGTTGGTGTCGGCGATGAAAGAAGGCGTCCTCGGCAAAACCCACCGAGGCCTGCCGGTCGCGTTGATCGCGAAAGCGTTCGTGACGGATCTACTGGCCGGCGCCGGATACGCCACCACCGCTTCAGGTTCGACCATTCCCATTCCGGATTTGCTCAGTGCGTTGGGAGACATCGAAGATCCCACCGATGTGCAGCAGTTCCTGGCGGTGTTCTCCGACGCCATCGACCTGCCCCTGTATCTCGGACGGTCCCGCCGCCTGGCGTCGACCGAGCAGCGGATCGCGTCGTTCTCCCGCACCGGTGGCGAAGTGTGCTCCTTCCCCGGCTGCGGGCAACCCGCCTCGCATTCGGAGATGCATCACGCCAAAGAGGACTGGGCCGATGGCGGGAAAACCGACATCTCCGATTTGGCGCCGGCGTGCGGGCCGCACAACCGGATGGTCGGCCCCAACCCCGGGCAGTACACCACCGGCATCTACGAAGACGGCCCGCTCGCCGGTCGGTGTTGGTGGCAACTCAACGCCGCACCTGGCATGCCGGAAAACCCGAAGATCGTCAACGACCGCCCCGATATCACCGCCCTCTACGAGCAGAAGCTCGACCAGATCCGCGATCAGATCCACCGTGACCACAGCAGCAGCGGCACCGATACCGACAGTGACACCGATACCGACAGTGGTGCCGGCGCAAGCGAACCCGCACACAGCGAGGTGAGTGACGCCGATGTGCTCGATGCCGACACCGCCGTTGCCGAAGCGGTGGATGTCGAAGTCGCTGACGTGGAGGGTGAGTCCGAGTCGGTCGACAACCACATCGACGAACCGGCCGCTCCCAACTCTGACAGCGATCACCAGGACGCGGCACCGACCGTCGAGGCCGAAACCCCTTCCGATCGTGGGGTTTCGAGGGACGATCAGGCTCCGGACGCCGACTCCTCGACCAACGACGACAGCATCGATATCGCAGACAGCGTCGACCAGGACGCCGATCACGAGTCCGGCGTCGCTGAGCAGCCTGACCCAGGTGTCGACGAACATGAGTCGGGCGCAGCTCAATCCGATCCCGTCGAGCCTCGACCGCCCGACCAGTGGGATGGGCCCGACGCCACGGGCGATGCGCAGCCCGACGAACCTGGTGTCACCGACACCGGGGACATCGACCTGGTCGTCTTCGACGGGGACGGTGTTCCGATCACCGGCGATCCTGCCGACCCTGCCACCGCTGCCGGGCTCGAACGTGCCTCACACACCCGCATCAGCCTCCGCGACAAGACCACCGAAGAACAAGCACGCGAACGTCGCATCCGTGATGGCGGATTCCGTATCAGCCGCGTCAACATCGAACGTGAGCTTGATGAGCTGGCCGCCATCGGCATGAATCCTCGTAACAGCCGGATCGAACGTGTCCTGGCCGCCCGGCTCCACTACCGGCTCGACACCTCCTGAACCAGCGCGCCCTCCGGTACTGGCCGGGCCGCACGGCCACAGAAATGTTGTGGCCGTGGGGAGTTCCAGCCTTGCCTTACGAGGCCTCGACACGACCTCCGTTTCGACGGGGCTCAACGCGGCGGCTGGCGCTCCGGTCGGCTCGACCACCGGAATGGGTCGGCTCGACCACCGGGACGGGACCTCGACCTCGACAAGCTCGGCCCGGCGGACAAGCTCGGCCCGGCGGACACGACTTCCGCCGGCGCTCCTGGGATAGCCTGAGTCGGTGCCAATCCTGAACAAGGACATGACGCTGTGCATCTCCCTGGCCGGGCGGCCGTCCAACATCGGCACCCGGTTCCACAACTACCTGTACGACGAGTTGGGGCTGAACTACATCTACAAGGCGTTCACCACCGACGACATCGCCGGCGCGATCACCGGGGTCCGCGCGTTGGGCATCCGCGGGTGTTCGGTGTCGATGCCGTTCAAAGAGGCCGTGATCCCGCTCGTCGACGACATCGCGGAATCGGCATCGGTCATCGAGTCGGTCAACACGATCGTCAACGACGGCGGGCGCCTGTCGGCGTCGAACACCGATGTGGAGGCGATTGCCGCGCTCATCGTGGACCACGAACTCGATTCCGACGCATCGGTTCTGGTTCAGGGTTCCGGTGGCATGGCCAAAGCAGTGACCGGAGCATTCCGCAACGCCGGATTCGCCGATGTCACCGTCGCCGCCCGCAACGAGGTCGCAGGCAGTGCCCTCGCGGACAAGTACGGCTACCGGTACATCCCGGCACCAGTCGCCGGACCCGACATCGTCGTCAACGTCACGCCACTGGGTATGCGGGGTGCCGACGCGGAGGTGCAAGCCTTCGACGGCGACGTCATCGAAGCCGCGCGGGTTGTCTTCGACGTGGTGGCCTTTCCGTCCGAGACTCCGCTGATCGCCGCCGCACGCGCAGCCGGCAAGGCAGTGATCACCGGTGCCGAGGTGATCGCGCTGCAGGCCGCGGCCCAATTCGAGAAGTACACCGGGGTCGCGTTGACGGCCGAACAGGTGGCCCGGGCGTCGGAGTTCTCGCGGGCCGAGTGAGCAGCACCGTCACAGCTGGTTCCAAGCTGAGACACAATCGTGACCGCGTCGACCGGGGCTGGTGTTCTCCATCTGATCTGATGTCACACCAGTAACATCAATCACTTCCGTCACGGCCTACCGCTGTGTCGGGGCTGGGAGACGACACCGGATGACTCGACGGCGGATCAGGCCCACTCGGGTGATGGCGTGTGCGCTGACCGTGTCCGCCACGATGGTCGGCGCGTCACTGCTGGGCACCGGGACCGCCGCTGCATCCCCGTGTGGCAACGCGTCCTCCGGGTCGAGTGGATCCAGTGGATCGTTGGACCTGGGTTCACTGGGGGGCCTGGGGTCGGGGAGTTCGTCGAATCCCAGCACCGGTCCGCAGGGTGCGTTGCCGATATATGCCACAAATGTCTCACGCACCGTTGCCTGGGTCACCGGCCCCCGCAGTCCGAACCTGACATTCAGCCGCTTCACGATTTCGGGCACCGATCTCGGGGTCAGCTGGGACAACGGCTACGGACAGACCCTGATGGCCTTCGGCGACACGTTCGGCGACTGCTCGGTCAGCGGTCAGCAGTGGCGGCACAATGTGTTGCTGCGCACCGACGACAAGAACCTGACGGACGGGATCACTGTGCCCGACGCGGACCCGACTTCCACGACGTCGGGCAGTGTGGTGACCGCCGACCGGCCGACCTACGCCCAGCAGCTGATCTCGGCAGTCGGCTTCCAGGGCGTCGAGGTGACCACGATCCCCACCGCGGCCATCTCGCTGCCGAGACCCGATGGCCCCGGTTTCCGGCAGTACATGAACTACATGTCGGTGCGGTCGTGGGGCTCGGCCGGGAATTGGGTGACCAACTTCTCGGCGATCGCCTACTCCGATGACAACGGTCAGACGTGGACCACCGACACGGACACCATCCTGATCAACGCGCCGGTCGACTTCGAGTTGCCTGAAGGCTGGCGGCCACTGGATACCAACAACGGCAAGTTCCAGCAGAACGCATACTTCCGCGGCCATGGAGCCGACAGCGAATGGGTGTACCAATTGGGCACGCCGAACGGCCGTTTCGGCGCCGCGTTCCTGGCACGGTTCCATCCCGACGACATTCTCGACCTGGACAAGTATCAGTACTGGACGGGCACTGGCGACGTATGGGTGGACACGATCCGCGAGATCCCCGAAGGCACGTCGCAGATCGTGCCGCCGCCGGTCACCGAGGTCTCGGTGTCGTGGAGTCCCTACCTGAACAAATACATCATGCTCGACGGGGACAACGGCATTCGGATTCGCACCGCCGACAAGCCCGAAGGGCCATGGAGTTCGGCCTTCACCCTGGTGGAGCCGGGCGCGGTGGTGCTGTATGGGCCGATGATGCTGCCCCAATCGCCGGCCTTGAAGGGTACGGGAAAAGAACTGTACTTCAACGCATCCCGGTGGAGCGACTACAACGTCATGCTGGTCCAGAGCGATCTGTCGAAGGTGCCGAAATAGCGCCGTCAGTCGAATAGCCGCCGGAACAGGTTGGTTTCGGCGAGGTCGACGAGTTCGTCGCCCCGGCCGGACAGCACGGTACGGATGGCATACAGAGTGAATCCCTTCGCCTGGGCCGCGGTGACCGTCGGCGGAATCGACAGTTCCTGACGCGCGGTGGCCACGTTCAGTACGGCCGGTCCGTCGTGGGCGAGGAACTCCTCGACGGCGGCCTCGAGATCGCCGGGTTGCTCGACCCGTCGTCCGAAGATTCCCATCGATGTCGCCATCGCAGCGAAATCCGGGTTCTCCAAATCGGTTCCGTAGTTGACGAATCCGGCGGCCTTCATCTCGACCTCGACGAAGTTCAGTGACGAGTTGTCGAAGACGACGACCTTGACCGGCAACCGGTTCTGGGTCAGGGTGATCAACTCGCCCAAGAGCATGGTCAGGCCGCCGTCGCCGGCGAGCGCGATCACCTGCCGCCCCGGGAACGCGGCCTGGGCACCGATGGCCTGCGAGAGGGCGTTGGCCATCGAACCGTGCGTGAACGAACCGATCAGCCGACGCGAACCGTTCATCTGCAGGTAGCGCGCCGCCCAGACCACCGGTGACCCGACGTCGGGGATGAACACCGCATCGTTCGCCGCGTGGCGGCTGAGCAACGTGGTCAGGTACTGCGGGTGGATCGGTGTCTTGCCATCATCGACGGCCAGGTCATCCAGTGCTGCACGGGTTTTGCGGTAGTGATCGCGTGCCGCCTGCAGGTGGTCGGACGATCGGGCGCCGCTCAACAGGGCAGTCAACGCGGGCAGTGTGTCGGCGACGGTGCCGACGAGAGGGACGTCGACGGGGGTCCGTCGGCCGATCTTCTCACCCCGCACATCGAGCTGGATGATGGTGGCCTCGGACGGATAGAACTGCTGATAGGGGAAGTCGGTGCCCAGCATCACCAGGGTGTCGCATCGCTCGATCGCACGGTACCCCGAGGAGAAGCCGAGCAACCCGGTCATCCCGACGTCGAAGGGATTGTCGTACTCGACGAACTCCTTGCCGCGCAACGCATGCACGATCGGCGCCTGCAGGGTCCGGGCAAAATCCAGCAGAGCGGTGTGGGCCCCCGCCACCCCGGCGCCGGCGAGGATCGTCACCCGCTCGGATTGATCGAGAAGTCCTGCGACCCTGCGTAGTTCGTTCTCGGGTGGGGTGACAACGGTGGGAATGGCGCGGATCGGGGAACCGGACCGGCGTCCTGACGACTTGGCCAGAAAGATCTCGCCTGGCACGATCAGCACGGCGACACCGCGGGTCTCGACGGCGGTGCGCAACGCGATGTCGAGCAGTCGAGGCATCTGCTCGGGCGTCGACACCATCTCACAGAACGAACTGCATTCGGCGAACAGTCGCTCCGGGTGGGTTTCCTGGAAGTAGCCGCTGCCGATCTCCGGTGCCGGGATGTGCGCGGCGATCGCGAGCACCGGTACTCGCGACCGGTGCGCGTCGTAGAGTCCGTTGATCAGGTGGAGATTGCCCGGCCCGCAACTGCCGGCGCAGACCGCGAGCTCACCGGTGAGCGCGGCATCGGCGGAGGCCGCGAAAGCGGCCGCCCCCTCGTGGCGGACGTGGACCCAGTCGATCGAGCCGTCACGGCGCAGCGCGTCGGTGAAACCGTTGAGCGAGTCGCCGGGGATTCCGTAGACCCGAGTCACCCCGGAGCCCTTGATGGTCTCGACCAGATTGTCAGCGACGGTGGACGCCATCGAATTCCTCTCAGGAGAGCGGATAACGGAGCGCGGCAACGGCGACGCCGTTCCACAGGGAGTTCGTGATCTCCGCGTCGCGCACGGCGACGACCTCACCTCCGCGATCGAGGACGGTGATCACGATGGAGGACAGCACGTCGTATCCGTTCTCCGCACGCGTGAGGGCGCCGGTGGTGGGATCGACGGAGCCGAGCACGTCGACGGTGAAGTCGTAGACGAGGGTGGCCACGGCGCCGTTCGACGCGGCCCGGCTGATGTCGTCGAGGTCGGTGGCCACCAGACCAGCCGACGTGCCGTCCGAGATCCGTTCGAGCAGTGCATTGTTCGTGGCCGCGTTGAGATCGGGTAGCTGTGCGCGGATCGCCGTGTCGACCTGATCGGCGCGGAGTTCGTCGGGTGCACCGGGAACGGCGATCACATTCCGCGCGCTCTCGGCGTTGCGATACAGATCGAGCAACGGGTCGGTCGCGAAGAGGAACAGCGGCTGGGTGCGTCCGGGATCCCGCTGGGCGAGTTCGGTTTTCACGGCGTCGGCGACCCGCCGCGCATACTGATCGAGTAACACCTTCTTGCCCTCGTCGCCGACCAGGCGACGCACGTGTCCACGGTCGCGAATCGTGGCGCGATGAGTGGCGTCGGCGGCGTCGGTACCGTAGTCGCCGGTCAGTTCCATTTCGGTGGCGACCGTGGTGGCGGTGGCCTCCCACAGGTTCCACCCGTTGGCCGAGAGGGTCAGCGCGTAAGCCGACTGCGGCGACACCACCGCGCGGACCAGTTGACCGAGGTCGAAGCGGGAGCCCACCTGCATCTGGTTCTCGAGATGATTGGGCAGGACGAACAACTCCCAGGTGTCGGGTGTGAGGAAGATCGCCACCGACCGGGAAAGTCGCGACCACGCCTCATCGGTACGCACCTTCTCCCACTGGTCACGCAGGGATTCCTCGGCGGCATGGCGAATTCCGTCGTCGCGCAGTGTCCGGACCGCGCGATCGAACGCACTTTTCGCCGTCAGATAGCTGCCGTCACGACCGTCGGGCGCCGGGGATGTCTCCGCGTAGATGGTGATCGCATGGTCTCGGTCCGTGCCGAGTTCGCGCAGCGTCGCGAGGGTGGGGAGTTCGTATCGGGCCATGTCGTGTCCGTCCTTCGTCGGTCGTCCGTGTGTGGCGTGCTTCCCACTGTAGACATCCGCCGTGGGCCGATGTGTCCGATTTCAGCGGGGCACCGCCGAGGGACCGAGGACCGAGGCTCCCAATTCGCCTACTCGCCTGCGTAATTCGCGATCCGCGGTGACAACGGTGACGGCCGCGTCGGGATTGCCACGCACCACGTCGACGATGGCGTCGTCACCGGATCCCGACGCATCGATCACCTCCACGCCCTCGGTCGGGTGGACGCCTCGTGCGCGGCCCTCGGCCACCAGCACGACGTGGAGTGGGCCCGCCAGTCCTGCGAGTCCGGTCACGGCCACCGGTTCCAGCGCGTCGCGCAGACGCTCGGTGGCACCGCGCCGATCCCGCCACCAGCCGTCGGGCACCGACCCCACCACATTGGCGGCGTCCACGACGAGCACCCGGCGAGCGGCATTTGGGTCGGCGACCATGCTGTCATCCAAGCACCCGGCTACCGTCGGTGTGTGGGCTACACCAGATCCGAATTGCTCGCCTACCGCGGTGTCGAGATCGACGACCTGATCGGCCCGGGCTGCCGGTTGCTGTTCGTCGGGATCAACCCCGGGCTCTGGAGTGCGGCGACCGGTGCGCATTTCGCGCGGCCCGGTAACCGCTTCTTCCCGGCACTGGCCCGGGCGGGGATCGTCGACCACGTCATCGACGCGTCCGACGGTATGAGCCCCGACGACGCGGCGCAGCTGCTCGGCCGCGGTATCGGTATCACGAACGTCGTGGCGCGGGCGACCGCCACCGCCGCGGAGTTGACGCGCGCCGAACTCCGCAGCGGCGGTGCGGCGCTGCGGGATCGGGTGCGTCGCATCCGGCCCCGGGTGGTGGCCGTCGCCGGCATCACCGCATACCGCGACGCCTTCGGTGACCGACATGCGCGGCTCGGCAGACAACCGTCGGACTGGGACGGAGCTGCGGTCTGGGTGGTTCCCAATCCGAGCGGACTCAACGCCCACGAAACCGTCGACTCGCTCGCGCGGGCGTATCGGGAGGTCGCCGTCGAGGCCGGAATCCTCGAGCGCTCGCCCGACTGAACCGCACGTAGCGGCATTCGGCGGGTCACTCGACGTCGTCGGAGCGGATCACCCGGATGCGCGCCGACAGCAACTGGACGTCGGGTCGCGCGGCCGCATAACGCTCCACCGCCGCGAGGACTTCCACCGCGTGTGCGTGGTCGCCGGACACCACCGACACGCCGATCACGGTGCGGCGATGGACATCTCGATGATCCACCTCGGCGACCGACACCGAGAAGCGCTGCCGGATCTCGGCGATGATGGGTCGGATCACCGACCGTTTGTGCTTGAGAGAGCCGACGTCGCCGAGGAGATAGTCGAACTCCGCGAACCCGATCCACATTCTCGGCTCAGACATCGCCCATCAGAGTCGAGACATGGTTGGGCACGTACTTCGACAGCGATCGCGGTGGCCGGTGATAATTGCCGGTCTCGATCGGTTTCTTGGGTAGCGACACCTTGGGCAGCGGAACCTCGTGATAGTCGATGGTCGAGAGCAGATGCGACATCATGTTCAGCCGTGCGTGTTTCTTGACGTCGGACTCGACCACGTACCAGGGGCTCATCGAGGTGTCGGTGTGGACCATCATCTCGTCCTTGGCCCGCGAGTAGTCCTCCCACCGGTAGACCGATTCGAGATCCATCGGACTCAGCTTCCACTGCCGTACCGGGTCGTTCATCCGGCCGCGGAATCGACGCAACTGCTCCTCGTCGGATACCGAGAACCAGTACTTGCGCAACAGGATTCCGTCGTCGATCAGCATCTGCTCGAAGATCGGGGTCTGGCGCAGGAACCGGGTGTGCTCCTCCGGGGTGCAGAACCCCATCACCTTCTCGACGCCGGCGCGGTTGTACCAGGACCGATCGAACAGGACGATCTCACCGGGGGCCGGGAGGTGGGCCACGTATCGCTGGTAGTACCACTGTCCCCGTTCCCGATCGGTGGGCGCGGGCAGCGCCGCCACCCGCGCCACGCGGGGACTCAGATACTCGGTGATGCGCTTGATGGTGCCACCCTTACCCGCCGCGTCGCGGCCCTCGAAGATGACCACCACGCGCGAGCCGGACTCGCGGACCCACTCCTGGAGCTTCACCAACTCGGTCTGCAGGCGGAACAACTCGGCCTCATAGACCTTGTTGGAGATCTTCGTCTTGTCCGACTTCTCCTTCTTTGCCATGGGGGACAGGATAAGCCGCGCGCGGGTTCTGTGGGTGCGGGACGGCGCGACGTGCCCGTCACACTCGGACGGGTGTGGCCACGGCTACGACGACAGCGCGGCCACCGCGTCGAGCTCGGACTGCAACTCGGCCACCGAGGCGTCGATCCGGGCACGAGAGAAGTCGTTGATCTCCAACCCTTCCACCACTTCCCACCGACCGTCGACCGCCCGCACCGGAACCGAACTCACGATGCCCTCCGGGATGCCGTAGGCGCCCGTGGACGGCAGCGCGGCCGATGTCCAGTCGCCGTCCGGTGTTCCCAGGACCCAGTCGTGGACGTGATCGATGGTGGCGTTGGCGGCCGAGGCCGCCGACGACGCACCCCGCGCCTCGATGATGGCGGTACCGCGTTTGGCGACGGTCGGGATGAACTCGTCGACCAGCCACCGTTCGTCCTCGGCGACCTGTGCACCCGACACGTCACCCACCTGGGCATGGAAGATGTCGGGGTACTGGGTGGCGGAGTGATTGCCCCAGATCGAGACCCGGCTGATCTCACGCACCGGGGCACCGGTGTGCCGCGCGAGTTGGGCGATGGCACGGTTGTGGTCCAGTCGGGTCAGGGCGGTGAACCGTTCGGCGGGGACATCCGGGGCGTGCGCCGCGGCGACGGCGGCGTTGGTGTTGGCCGGATTTCCGACGACGATGATGCGGATGTCTTGTGCTGCAACCTCATTGATCACCTTGCCCTGCTCGGCGAAGATCGCCGAGTTCGCGGCCAGGAGATCGGCTCGCTCCATGCCCTTCGAGCGTGGCTTGGCGCCGATGAGCAGCCCGAACTGTGCGCCGTCGAAGGCCGATCGCGCGTCGTCGAAGATGTCGACCGACTGCAACAACGGGAAGGCGCCGTCCTCGAGTTCCATCGCGGTGCCCTCGGCGGCGGTGACGGCCTGCGGGAGTTCGAGCAGACGCAGCCGGACGGGGCGGTCGTGTCCGAGCATCGCTCCGGCGGCGATCCGGAACAGCGACGCGTAGCCGATGCTGCCGGCCGCGCCGGTGACGGTGACGACGGCGGGGGAGAGTTCAGCCATGATGAAGTCCTTCTCTGGTGGAAAGTGATGGCCAGCGGGTTGTCGGTGGTTCGGTCGGGTCGGCGTGTGGGTCGGTTCAGGCGCGTGGTGTCAGGTGGGTGGTGTCAGTTGGGTGTTGTCTCGGTGAGGACCACGGTGGAGTCGGGGCCGGACAGCGTCAGGGTGGTCTCGTCACGCCGCCAGGTCAGCGGGCCGCGGGCGAAGTCCGAGAGCCAGGCGTCGGCGCCGTCTCGGGGTGGCGGGCAGGCCATCATCGTCGACGCGAGTTGACCGATGGTCACCGAATCCGGGCCGAAGTCGACGGCACCGATGTGTCGGTTGCATCCGGCGCCGAGCGCGATCCGGCCGGTGTCGGGGAACGCGACGGTCAACGGACCGCCGCCGGGAATCGGTCTCCCGGTCACCGACACCGAGCTGTAGGACGAGCCGGCGGGCGGGGGTGTCGGTGCCGCCGGTTCCTCGCCGGCATCCGGTCCCACGGCGATGGCGATCGACACCGCGGCCACCGTGATAGCGAGAATCGCCGCCATCGTCAGCGTCGCGCCGACCACTCGCGAACCATGCGTGGGGTTTCGCTGCGACGTGTCCGAATTTAGGGTGGGTGGAGTCCGATCGATGGGCGCGTTCGGGTCCTCGGTGCTCACGGGACACACGGTAGTCCAGTGACGGCGGTCGAACACGGTGGGAGGTGGCGAGGATGGTGTCGGTGACCGCTCGAACCGAGTACGTCCGCGGGGTGCATCAGGTCTGCTCCTATGGTGCCGCGGCCTCGCTCGTCGCGGGTCTGGTGGCGTTGGTGATGATGCCCGCTCTCGGTGCGTCGGGCCTCGTGACCGCGGGGGTGACCGCGGGCCTGGTGGTGGTGTCGCTGGCCGCGACCGCGCTGAGCCGGATGCTGCCCCGCGGCGCGGTGCTGCTCAGCGTCGACGGTGACAGCGTGTACTTCGGAACCGAGGAGCACGGTGTCACCAGCCGTGGACTGTCGCAGCTGGTGTCGGCGACGCTCGGGCCGGTGGCCACTCGCACCGAGATCGGCGGCCGCAACCTGCTGATCGGTGGAATGCGTTACCTGACAATGATCTTCACTACCGGCATCGACGCCGACGGGGATGGCCACGAGGATATCGAGCGGTGGAGTGTGGTGGTCGCCGACAGTGACCCGGCGGCCGCCCGCGCCGTCGAACGTCTCCGGGTGGCGGCGCCCGGAACCCCGTCGCGGATGGCCGACGGGGGCCTCACGCCGGCCGAATCGGCCTCGCCGGTGAGCCCGTCGGATTCCGAGGTGATCTCCGGGCCACGGATCGTCGACGCCGGGAGCGAGGACGCGGCCCGGCGACTGTGGGAGGAGACCACCCGGCGACACGACGACGTGCTCCGTGCCTACGGGAACTACGAGACCGACCCCGCGATGATGCTCGCCTATCCCGCCGTCACCGACGTCACCCTGGATCAGGTGCAGAACTTCCAACTCGCGCTGGAGAACGCGGATGCGCTGCGCACCGAACGGTATCCGGGGTCACGCGACCGCGCGGGTGCCTACCAGCGGGCGGTGGAAAGCCTGCGTCGCGCCTGGGTCACCTGTGAACGCGACGGCCGGCGCATCGGGACGAGGTATCTGCGGGCCGCCGACCAGGACGACATGACCACCGCGCTGCGCCTGTACCGGCACGCCCGGGGCGAGAACACCGAGGACGCGCAGGATGCCTACACCCGCGTCCGCACCATCGTCGGTGACCTGATCGATCGTGGGAGCCTGCACCCGCCGCAGGCCGCCGTCGCCGAACTCGATGCCACCGCGGGGGTGACGGCGACGGCGCCGCCGGCGTCGCACGGTCAGTGATACCCGGCGCGGAGGAACTCGCCGCGCAGGGTGTAGGTGCCCTCGGATCCGTCGGAATCGCCCATCGCGACCAGGATCACCGGCACCCCGTCGGAGCGGAAGTCGGTGGTGGCCTGGATGTCGAGGGCGTTGCGGTCGACCGGTTCGACCCGGCCGCGGACCATGGCCTGGCGCCGCACGGAGTCGAAGGTCGCCGCGGTCACGTCGTCCATCGCGAACCCCGGAGGCCGGTAATCCGAAGGGCGCGTGGTCAATTCGGGGAATCGCCCGGGTACCGCCGACACCTGCCCGTCGGTGGTGCCGGTGGCGAACTCGGCCAGCGCGCCGCCGCTGTTCTGAATCTGCCCGGCGTACATGATCGGCGTGTTGTCGGCGATGCCGCGGATCTCCCACCTCGTGAACACCGGCCCATCGGTCGGGATCCCGGCATCGGCGAGGGCGGCACGCAACACCGAAAACGCGTGGGTGAAGTCGCCCGGCTCGAAATACGACGCGACGTTGCCCTGCGGCGTGGCCTCGATGACGTGGTCATCGGTGATCTGCTCGGGATTCTCGAAGGTACCGGTGAGCAGCACGCCGTCGTCGGGTCTCGGTCGGGCCACCCGCAGATCGGAGAAGTCCACCGAGCCGGCGAACGCCTCGGTGCGACGCTCCATCTCGTCGGCGATCGCGGTCATGTTCGTCGCGGCGACCTCGGTCGCGTCGAAGGTGCTGCCGCTGCGCAGGGTCGTGGTCGAACGGCTCTGCCGCACCGTGTCGCCGTCGACCCACAATCCGACGGATTCACCGGTGCCCGGGTCGTAGATCTCGGCCCGATCCGAGCCGTCGGCGAAGGTCAGCGACAAGATGTTGGTCGACGCCGCCGGTCCGGACGCGGCGACGGCCGACAGCAAGCGGTCGCGGCGCTGATCCAGGGTCGTCTCGTCGCCGAGGCGCAACAGCGATCCCGGTGATCCGATCGGGGCGTCGACATCCCAGACCGCGGTCGGGATGCCGAACAGCACCGCGGCGCCGATGGTCGCGGCCACCGCCGGGTAGAGGAGGGCGCGGGTGCCGGGTGACGACGCGAAGCCCGGGGTCGCACCGCTGCGGTTCGGCAACTGCTCGGGTGGCAGCGTCGTCGTCGGGTCGGCGGCGACCGCGTCGAAATGCGCGCGCGACATCGCCGAGATCCAGCGGGCGTCGTATGCGGTGTCGTGGCGCGGCGTGATGTGTGCGGTCACCAGCGTGGGCTGGTCGTCGCCGGCGGCGAGGGTGCTGCGGGTCAGTGCCGAGACCTCGATGGGTACGGCGTCCTTGGTGACGCCTCGTCGGAACAGTGGCAGTTCGGATGTCCGGGTGGCGCGCGGGATGAGGGCCACCCCGGCGATCACGAGGGGAACGCCGACGACGAGAGCGGCCCACCACGGGTTGAACGCACCCAGACCGATGCCCATGGCGAGGATCGCACCGGCGACCGCCGATCGGATGACACGCACCGTGATCCGGTTCATCGCAGTCCTCGCAGGTCGCGGCGTGGCGGTCGAGAAGGGTCCCGGACGGATACCGGTGTCGAAGATGATACGGCGCCTCTCGCCGCCGTAGGGGTGCCGCGTACCGTGGACGGCGATTCTTTCTCGAGATCAAGTGGCAGGAGAGATGCTCGGTGGGAAAGCTGACCAACAGCATGTGGCGTTTGCTGGGAGCCCAGAGTTCACGCAATCAGTCCAAGTCGCTCGGCCTGCTCAAGGATGCCGATGCCCACACCGAGTGGGCCGCCGAACTCGACAGTGCCGACTTCCGGTCCGAGGGTGAGAAACTCGACATCGGGTCCGACGCCGGCGACCGGGCCAAGTTCCTCGCACTGGCGCGCGAGGCCGCCGACCGAACCCTCGACATGCGTCCCTTCGACGTGCAGCTGCAGGGCGCCCTGCGACTCCTCGAGGGTGACGTCATCGAGATGGCCACCGGTGAGGGCAAGACCCTTGCGGGTGCGATCGCGGCCGTGGGCTACGTGCTCGAGGGGCATCGCGTCCACGTCATCTCCGTGAACGACTATCTCGCCACCCGCGACGCCGAGTGGATGGGTCCGCTGTTCGACGCATTCGGCATCGTGGTGAACGCGGTGTCGGAGAACTCGTCCCGGGACGAGCGCAAGCGCGCCTATGACGGCGACGTCGTCTACGGCTCGGTCAACGAGATCGGCTTCGACGTGCTGCGTGATCAGCTCGTCGTGTCCGCCGATCAGCTGGTGTCGCCGATCCCCGACGTCGCGATCATCGACGAGGCCGACTCGGTGCTCGTCGACGAGGCGCTGATCCCGCTCGTGCTGGCCGGCTCCACCGACGTCGAGGTCCCCGACGCCGCCATCCACGACGTGGTGGCACGCATGAAGAACAAGCACTACGAGGTCGACGTCGATGGCCGCAATGTGTCGCTGACCGACGAGGGGGCGGCCTTCGTCGAGGAGGAACTCGGCGGGATCAATCTCTACGACGAGGAACACGTCGGCACCACCCTCGTCCACGTCAATGTCGCGATGCATGCGCATTACCTGCTCGAGCGCGACGTCCACTACATCGTGCGCGACGGCGGCGTCCACCTGATCAACGCCTCCCGCGGCCGGGTCGCCCAGTTGCAGCGGTGGCCCGACGGCATGCAGGCCGCGGTGGAGGTCAAAGAAGGTCTGGCACAGACCGATTCCGGTGAGGTCATCGACACCATCACGGTGCAGGCACTCATCGGGCGCTACCCGAAGGTCTGCGGCATGACCGGTACCGCCATCGCCGCGGGCGAGCAGTTCCGGCAGTTCTACGATCTGCGCGTCTCCCAGATCCCGCCCAACACCCCCAACGTCCGCGAGGATCTGCCCGACCGCGTCTACGACACCAAGGCCAACAAGGTCGAGGCCGTCGTCGCCTACGTCAAGGAGATCCACGAGACCGGGCAGCCGGTGCTCATCGGCACCCACGACGTCGCCGAGTCCGAGGAACTCGCCTACTTCCTCGACAAGGCCGGGGTGTCGTGCGTGGTCCTCAACGCGAAGAACGACGCGGAGGAGGCCAAGATCATCGCCGAGGCCGGCGCCCGCGATGCGGTGACCGTGTCGACGCAGATGGCCGGCCGCGGCACCGACATCCGGCTCGGCGGTTCCAGCGACGACGAGGATGCACGCGAGGAGATCGTCGAACTGGGCGGCCTGTGCGTGGTGGGTACCGGACGCCACGACACCGAACGGCTCGACAACCAGTTGCGTGGGCGCGCGGGACGGCAGGGTGACCCGGGGACCTCGGTGTTCTTCAGCAGCCTCGAGGATCCCGTCGTCACCCGCAATCTGTCCTTCAAACGGGATCCGGTGTCACAGTCCGAGGACGGCTTCATGGGGGCCAAGGGCATCGACCTGATCGAACAGGCGCAACGCGTCGCCGAGGGCGTGATGCTCGAACTGCATGCCAACACGTGGCGCTACAACAAGCTGGTCAACCAGCAGCGCGAGATCGTGGTGAAGCGGCGCATGGAGATCCTGACCACCGATACCGCGGTGAAGGAACTGCGAGATCTCGAACCCGAGCGATATGCGGTCCTGACCGGTACCGCCGAGAAGAAGACCGGGGACGAGAAGAAGACCGCGGACGAGAAGAAGACCGCGGACGAGAAGAAGACCGCGGACGAGAAGAAGACCGCGGACGAGAACAAGGCCGGGGACGAGAAGACCGCGGACGGGTCGACCGGCGACACGGCGATCGCGGAGGACACCGCGACCGACGAGTCGGCCCCTGACACTTCGGCCGACGAGTCGGCCTCTGACACCGAGGCCATCGAGGGCACCGACTGGGCCCCGGTCGAACCGATCGACGAGAAGGTCCTCGAACAGGCCGCGCGCGAGATCATGCTCTATCACCTCGACCGTGAGTGGGCCGATCATCTGGCCTTCGTCTCCGACGTGCGGGCGAGTATCCACCTGCGGGCCATCGGCCGGGAGAGCCCGCTCGACGAATTCCACCGGCTCATCCTCGAAGAGTTCGGGGAACTGCCGGAGCGTGCGATCGAGAAGTCCCGCACCACCTTCCGCGATGCCGTCATCACCGCCGACGGCGTCGACCTCGGCGCCTCCGATCTGCATCGGTCGACGATGACGTGGACCTACATGGTGCACGACAACCTCTTCGCCTCCGGTGGTGCCAAGACGCTGCAGGGAATCATCGGCATCTTCCGGTGACCTCCAGGGGAGTGCGCGACGATTCGGCACCGGCCACCGACGCCGGGTTCTTCACCGTCCCCAATGCGCTCAGCGTGCTCCGGCTCGCGCTGATCCCGGTGTTCGTGTGGGTGTTGCTGGTGGTCAAGGCAGAGGGCTGGGCCTTCGTGATCCTGATGGTCTCCGGTTTCTCCGACTGGCTCGACGGGAAACTGGCCCGACTGCTCGGACAGTCGTCGCGGATCGGGGAGTTGCTGGACCCGGCCGCCGACCGTCTGTACGTGGTCGTGATCCCGATCTGCTTCGGGCTGCGGGACTTCGTGCCGTGGTGGCTGATCGGCGTGATCATCGCGCGTGATGTGCTGTTGTTCGCGACCGCGCCGCTGCTCCGATCACGGGGACTGGTGGCGCTCCCTGTCCTCTACGTGGGCAAGGCGGCCACCTTCGCGTTGATGAGTGCGTTCCCGTGGTTGCTTGCCGGACAACTGGATTCGGTGATCGGCACCATCTGCTACCCGATCGGCTGGGCCTTTCTGATCTGGGGCGTCGGAATGTATGTGTGGTCCTTCGTCCTGTACTGGGTGCAGACCATCATGGTGATGCGGACGATGCCGTCCCTGCGCCACGTGCATCCCGATGCGACGGGCTAGAGTCTCGACTGACCTGAAGTTCCCGACTGACCTGAAGTTCCCGACTGACACGAAAGGGGCACCGGTGACCGATACCAATGTGCCGGCCGAGTTGACCTACACCCCCGAACACGAATGGGTGCGCAAGGTGGCACCGACGACGGTGCGCATCGGCATCACCGACTACGCCCAGGACGCGCTCGGCGACGTGGTGTTCGTGCAGCTGCCCGAGGTGGGTTCGGAGGTCGAGAACGGGGAGTCGTTCGCCGAGGTCGAGTCGACGAAGAGTGTCTCGGATATCTTCGGTCCGCTCAACGGGACGATCGCCGCGGTCAACGAGGAACTCGAGTCGACCCCCGATCTGGTGAATTCCGAGCCGTACGATTCGGGGTGGCTCGTCGAGATCTCGGTCGATGATGCTGGGGCGCTCGATGCCCAACTCGCCGATCTCCTCGACGCCGACGGATATCGGCAGGTCATCGAGGGCTGATCGGTTCCGGGTGGGCCGCATGCGCGGAGAAGGGAACGGGAAACGGCCCCCAACCCGCGTATCGGCCCTGCCCGGGCGGCTATGATCAACCGGTGTCCTTCTCGGGCGGTTGGGGTCGATTGGCCCCGTGCGGCCGAGGCCTGTGAATACGTTGGGTTCGACTACTTGGGTTCGACTACGTTGGGTTTCGACCGGCGACGCCGAGATCGGTGAGAAGTCGCACGGTTTCCGGGGGCCGGGTGATCCGGTGATCGGTGACCGAGCGCGCCGAGGGCGTCGTGATCGACAGGTGACAGCATTGCGGACGACGAAGGAGAGATAGTGAGCGATAACGACAACGGCTTCGAGGCGCCCGTGGAGACCACATCGGTCTTCCGCGAGGAGTTCATCAACGAACTCGACGCGGCCGCAACCTCGAGTGAGCCCGCCGACACCGGGGTGGAGCGTCTGCAGCCCGGCACGGCGCTGCTTGTCGTCAAGCGCGGACCCAACGCGGGCTCGCGGTTCCTGCTCGACCAGCCGACCACGTCCGCGGGCCGGCATCCCGACAGTGACATCTTCCTCGATGATGTGACCGTCAGTCGTCGGCACGCCGAATTCCGGCGCGGCGACGGGGAATTCCAGGTTGTCGACGTGGGCAGCCTCAACGGCACCTACGTGAACCGGGAACCGGTCGACACCGCGACGTTGAGCAACGGTGACGAGGTCCAGATCGGCAAGTTCCGGCTGGTGTTCCTCAGCGGCCCGCGCGAGGGATCGGCTTCCTAGGCACGTGCCGGCATCCTCTGCGGGACAGCGCGGCGACGGACCGATGTCGATCGGCACGGTCCTGGCGTTGCTGCGCGAGGACTTCCCCGACGTCACGATCTCCAAGATCCGATTCCTGGAATCGGAAGGGTTGATCAGCCCGGAGCGTGCACCGTCGGGGTATCGGCGATTCACCGCCTCCGACTGTGAACGACTGCGATTCGTGCTGACCGCGCAACGTGATCGGTACCTGCCGCTCAAGGTCATCAAGGAACAACTCGAGGCGATCGACAACGGTGATGGTGGGGGTGGCGGTCCCCGGTTGTTGTCGTCCGCGCGGTCGTCGGTCGCGCCGGCCACCGACTTCGGCGCTCGGGGCGGCCGGGTCTCCCGTGAGGTGCTGATCGAACGGACCGGCGTCGACGCCGCGTTCGTCACCGAACTGCAGCGCAACGGTCTGCTCACCGCCGGTCCGGCGGGGTTCTTCGACGAGGACGCGGTGCGTCTGGTCGAGGCGGCGGCCGCCCTGGCGAGTTACGGGGTGGAGGCCCGGCACCTGCGCGCGTTCAAGGTGTCCGCCGATCGGGAGGCCGGTCTCGTCGCCCAGATCGCGAACCCGATCGCCAAGGGCAAGGGGACCGGTGCGCGTGACCGGGCCGAGGAATTGATCCGCGAGATCGCCGCGTTGTCGGTGACGCTGCACACCCAGCTGGTGAAGGCAGCGGTTCGCGACGTGCTCGACTGACTACAACCGTCGCCGCGGCGTGCCGCGGTGTAGCGTCGAGACCAACCATGAAGGTCCGACGTCGAGGCGTGGAGGTGTCAGGTAATGAGCGAGATGCGCGTGGTGGGTATCCGGGTCGAGCCGCCGCAGAGCCAGCCGGTTCTCCTGCTTCGCGAGGTCGACGGTGCCCGCTACCTGCCCATCTGGATCGGGCAAAGTGAGGCGGCCTCTATTGCCTTGCAGCAGAAGGGGATCGAACCCCCGCGTCCGCTGACGCACGACCTGATCGTGAACCTCATCGAGGAATTCGGGCAGACGCTGGTCGAGGTGCGCATCGTCGACATGCAGGAGGGCACGTTCTACGCGGAGATGGTGTTCGCCAACGACATGCGTGTCTCGGCGCGGCCCTCGGACTCGATCGCGGTCGCGATGCGCGCCGAGGTACCGATCATCGCCGACGAGGAGGTCCTCGCCGAGGCGGGACTGCTGATTCCGGACGAGGAGTCCGATGAGGCACCCGACGAGAAGGAGGACGAGGTCGAGAAGTTCAAAGAATTCCTCGACAACGTCTCGCCGGACGACTTCAAGGCCAGCGGCGGTGCGTGACGGGTTGCCCCGGTTTTGTCGGGTAGCGACACGTCACGGAACGGCAACCGTCTGATCTCCGTCCGCCTCCATCTCGAGTAGAGGTCGAGGTCCCCGGGCGCGTCGCGTTGATTCGGGGTCCGGCCCCGGCATACCGTCGCTATCGAGAACGTCGCCGGACACCGGCGACGAGAACGACATCGACCGGTCCCCGGGCGCGTAAGGTAGACCACCGAAGGTGGTCGACGAGCGACGTCCGACCACCGGTTCATACCCAGGCGAGGAGTCTGCAGTGGGCGATCAGCCGTTGGACAGCGACCCGACGACCGGCACCGGCGACGTGACACGCCCAGCGCAGGCGACTCAGGGGAGCCTCGAGGACATCGCGCCCGGACTCTTCCCCAACGACACCGTTCCGGACGAATTGGTCGGCTACCGCGGCCCGAGTGCATGCCAGATCGCCGGCATCACCTATCGCCAGCTCGACTACTGGGCCCGGACCTCGCTGGTGGTTCCGTCGATTCGCGGCGCCGCCGGATCGGGCAGTCAGCGGCTCTACTCGTTCAAGGACGTCCTCGTCCTCAAGATCGTCAAACGACTCCTCGACACCGGCATCTCGCTGCAGAACATCCGTGTCGCCGTCGATCACCTCCGGCAACGCGGCGTCGAGGACCTCGCCCGGATCACCCTGTTCTCCGACGGCACCACCGTCTACGAATGCACGTCGGCCGAGGAGGTCGTCGACCTTCTGCAGGGTGGCCAGGGTGTCTTCGGCATTGCGGTCAGCGGTGCGATGCGGGAGCTGACCGGGACGATCTCCGACTTCCCCGGTGAGCGCGCCGACGGCGGCGTCACCGAGACCGCCCCGGAGGACGAACTCGCCGCGCGTCGCAAGAGCCGCGCCCGCCGGACCGGATAGTCACCTCACGCGGGCGGGGTGAATCCTGCCGGTCCGGTCACCGGGCGGTGGGCCGACGGTGACTGCTGGTGAGGTCGCCAGAAGGTACACTGTGTGCGCGTCGCTGCATCACGGGAGAGCGTCGCCGGACCCGAGGGGTAGCGGCGGCCGCCGAAGGAGCAACACCTCCTCGTCAAACTCTCAGGCACCCGGACCGTGATGAAAGACGGCGTCTCTGGAAAGTGACGGGTTCTCCCGTCCGCCCACGGTGAAAGGCCCACGCGTCGGTGACGCCGCGACGGACCGAATCTCTCAGGCGCTGCCCGACCCCGGTCGGGGGGCATGACAGAGGGGGAGGACCCAGCCGATCCGGCATACGCCGGATCCCCCGAGAGGTCGCTCCCGTCATGACCCGTCCCGCCGGTTCCGCCCATCCCGTGACCGCTGCCGCAGCAGATCATCTCGCGTTCGTCGACCGTCACGTCGGCCCCGACGACGCCGAGACCGCCGGCATCCTCTCGGCCCTCGGCGTGTCCTCACTCGACGAACTCGGTGAGCGCGTCGTTCCGTCGGTGATCGCCGATCCCGTCGGCGACAATGGCCTCTGCGAGAACGGACTCAGCGACAACGGACTCGACGCACTGCCCGCACCCCGGACCGAGCCCGAGATCCTCGCCGAACTCACCTCACTCGCCGCCCGCAACACCGTGCGTCGCTCGATGATCGGTCTCGGGTACTACGACACCCACACGCCCCCGGTCATCCTGCGCAACGTGATCGAGAACCCGGCCTGGTACACCGCCTACACCCCGTATCAGCCGGAGATCAGCCAGGGCCGCCTCGAGGCGCTGCTGAACTTCCAGACGATGGTCGCCGACCTCACCGGCCTGGAGGTCGCGAATGCGTCGATGCTCGACGAGGCCACCGCCGCGGCCGAGGCCATGACTCTGCTGCGGCGGGCCGGCAAGTCGAAGTCGTCTCGTCTGGTCGTCGATGTCGATCTGTTCCCGCAGACCCGTGCGCTCATCGACACCCGCGCCGAGCCGCTGGGCATCGAGATCGTCGAGGCGTCGTTGCACCCGGATCTGCCCGGGCACGGACTGCCCGACGGCGACTATTTCGGCGTCATCCTCCAAGTCCCCGGTGCGTCGGGCCGGATTCGCGACGTCGCGCCGATCATCGCGGCCGCCCACGGGGCCGGCGCCCTGGTGGCCGTGGGCGCCGACCTGCTGGCCCTCACGCTCATCACACCTCCCGGCGAGCAGGACGCCGACGTCGCCTTCGGGACCACGCAACGCTTCGGTGTGCCGATGGGATTCGGTGGCCCGCATGCCGGTTACCTCGCCGTGCGTGCCGGCTACACGCGGCAGTTGCCGGGCCGCTTGGTCGGGGTGTCCAAGGACGCCGACGACAATCTCGCCTACCGGTTGTCGTTGCAGACCCGTGAACAACACATCCGCCGGGAGAAGGCGACCAGCAACATCTGCACGGCGCAGGTGCTGCTGGCGGTCGTCGCGGCGATGTATGCCGCCTACCACGGACCGAGCGGCCTGCGTGCGATCGCCCGCCGCGTCCACGAACGGGCCGCGCTCATCGCCAACAGCCTGACCGCGGCCGGATTCGCGGTCGAGCACGCCGATTTCTTCGACACCGTCGAGGTCCGGGCACCGGGTCAGGCCGGCCGGATCGTCGACGCCGCCCACCACGCGGGAGTCAATCTGTGGCAGGTGGACGACGATCGGCTCCGGATCGCCTGTGACGAGACGACCACCGACGCCGATGTCACCGCGGTTCTCGGCGCCTTCGACGCCGGCAAGGTCACGCCCCGTGACTTCGCGCAACCGATCGAGGTGCGCACCACGGAGTATCTGACCCACCCGGCGTTCAATCGGCATCGCACCGAGACGTCGATGCTGCGCTACCTGCGGGCGTTGTCCGACAAGGACATCGCGCTCGACCGCAGCATGATCCCGCTCGGGTCGTGCACCATGAAGCTCAACGCGACGGCCGAGATGGAGCCCATCACCTGGCCGGGTTTTGCCGGTCTGCATCCTTTCGCTCCCGTCGAGGACGGCGAGGGCATCCGCGAACTGATCGCGACCCTGGAGTCCTGGCTGGTCGCCATCACCGGATACGACCGGGTGAGCCTGCAGCCCAATGCCGGATCGCAGGGTGAGTACGCGGGACTGCTGGCCATCCGCGGCTATCACCGCAGTCGCGGTGACCTCGACCGCGACGTCTGCCTGATCCCGTCGAGCGCGCACGGCACCAACGCGGCATCCGCGGTGATGGCCGGGATGCGGGTCGTGGTGGTGGCGTGCCGGACCAACGGCGACGTCGACGTCGACGACCTGCGCGCGAAAATCGACAAGCACGGTGAGCGTCTGGCCGCGATCATGATCACCTACCCGTCGACGCACGGTGTGTTCGAGCACGACATCGCCGAGATCTGCGCCGCGGTGCACGACGCCGGCGGGCAGGTGTACGTCGACGGTGCCAACCTCAATGCCCTGGTGGGGGTTGCGCGTCCGGGTCGGTTCGGCGGGGACGTCAGCCATCTGAACCTGCACAAGACCTTCTGCATCCCGCACGGCGGGGGCGGTCCGGGTGTCGGCCCGGTGGCGGTGCGCCGGCATCTCGCCGCGTTCCTGCCCGGCCACCCGCTGGCACCCGAGCTGCCCGGCGGTCCGACCATCTCGGCCGCGCCCTATGGTTCGGCGTCGATCCTGCCGATCACCTACGCCTACATCGCCATGATGGGTGCGGCCGGACTGCGCCGCGCCACCCTGACCGCGATCGCCTCGGCCAACTACATCGCGCGCCGTCTCGCCGATCACTACCCGGTGCTCTACACCGGGCACGAAGCCGGGTCCGGGGACACCGGCAGCGTCGGCGGATGGGTGGCTCACGAGTGCATCCTCGATCTGCGGGGGTTGACCAAGGCCACCGGTGTCACCGTCGACGACGTCGCGAAACGCCTCGCCGACTACGGATTCCACGCGCCGACCATGAGTTTCCCGGTGGCCGGGACGCTGATGGTGGAGCCCACCGAAAGTGAGAACCTCGACGAGATCGACGCGTTCTGTGAGGCGATGATCGCGATCCGCGGCGAGATCGATCAGGTGGCCGCGGGTGTCTGGCCGGTCGACGACAACCCGCTACGGGGTGCGCCGCACACCGCGGAATGTCTTGTCGGACAGTGGGATCACCCGTACTCCCGGGAGCTGGCGGTCTATCCGCAGGGGCTGCCGTCGGCGGGGGCACGAGCGAAGGTGTGGCCGGCGGTGCGCCGCATCGACGGCGTGTTCGGTGACCGTAACCTGGTGTGCAGTTGCCCGTCGGTGGAGGCGTTCGCCGACTGACCTCAGGTGAGTGGCCCGTAGACCAGGCGATTGATGTCCACGATCGCCTGGTCCTCCGGACCGGGCATCGGATCGTTGGTCATCGGAAAGGTGACGGTCGCCGTCTCGGGTGGCATCGGTGCGTCACCGCGGAATCCGAGCGCGGTCAGGGCGCGGAGATGGTCGGGGTCCTCGACGAACGTCACGAACTCCGACACCGCGGCCGCGGCGAATTCGGGGACCCGGTCCCCTTTGAGGCGGATGACCGGGAAATCGGCGATCGGGGTGGGGCCGAGCGGGATGACCTCGCTCAGCCGGGGTGTCGTGTCGTCCTTCGTGAGTTGATACAGGCGTTGTTCGGTGATCGGCACCGCGTGGATGTCGGCGGTGGCGGGATCGGCGGCCTCGGCGATCGCGGTGGCCGCACCGACCGGTGTGCCATCGGGGGATCGCGGCGCCGCCCCGGTGAGCGCGCGGATGCTGGAGGACACGCGCTCGGTGGACGCGTCGGCGGCCGTCAGGGGTCCCGTCGTCCGGCTCACCCGCGCGGCGACCGCTTGCGCGGCCAGCGCCGACGGATCCGACTGTGCCTCCCGCGGCATCGCCATCCGCAACGATCCCCAGCCGCGTAGGCCGAGGTCGTCGAGGCTGTCGTCGCGCGTGGCCAGGGTGGGCAACCGGCCCCAGTCCAGCTGGTCGGCCTTCGCGCCGAGTTGCGGTGCGGTGGCCAGTACGACCGGCGAGGTCACCAGCGAGTCCGGGGTGCCGTCGACGAGGTCGGGTTCGGCGATGACGAGTTCGGCCGCCCACACCGACGACTGCGGGATCCAGGCGGCCGGGTGATCGCCCATCGACGCGACATCCCAGGAGCCGGTCAGTGACGTCAGGGCGACCTTCGCGTCGCTGGGGCGGATCGCGATGGTCACACAGTGATCGCGCACCACAGGATTGCTGCGCGTGTAGACCTCGGCGAGCGAGATGAGCCCCGGCGCGATGTCCGGGTCCGCGGCGATGGTCACCGTCGCCTTGCCGTCCACGCACGTCGCGGCGGCGGCGTCGCCCTCACGGTCGACGTGATCGGCGATCTGGAACCAGACGACGACGCAGGCGGCCACCAACACCACCGACAACAGGGCGAGGACCAGACCGCGACTGACCCCACGATGCCGAAGCCTGTTGCGGTCATCGGCGACGCGATGGTGTGCCACCGGGTGGTCCTCCCATGGAAGGATCTCTCATCGGGAGGTGGAGATCACCGCCCGATGAGAGATCATCGGCTCATGCCTGCGCTGCTGCCTTGTACTCGCGGCGCCGGCGATGCAGGATCGGCTCGGTGTACCCGCTGGGCTGCTTGGCGCCCTCGAGGATCAGCTCCTTGGCGGCCTGCCAGGCGATGTTGGTGTCGAAATCCGGGGCCAGCGGCGAATAGGTCGGGTCGCCCTCGTTCTGACGATCGACCACCGGCGCCATCCGCTTGAGCGCGGCGACGACGTCGTCCTCGCTGACGATGCCGTGGCGCAGCCAGTTGGCCAGCAGCTGGCTCGAGATCCGCAGCGTCGCACGGTCTTCCATCAGTGCGATGTCGTGGATGTCGGGCACCTTGGAGCAGCCGACGCCCTGATCGATCCACCGCACCACATAGCCCAGGATGGACTGGCAGTTGTTGTCGAGTTCCTCGCGCTTCTCGGCCTCGGACCAATCGGTCTTCGGGGCCAGCGGGATGGTCAGGATGTCGTCGACCGAGGCCGGGTCACGCTTGGCGATCTCGTCCTGGCGCTCGAACACGTCGACGAGGTGATAGTGCATCGCGTGCAGCGTCGCGCCGGTGGGCGAGGGCACCCACGCGGTGGTCGCGCCGGCCTGCGGCTGACCGATCTTCTGCTCGACCATGTCGGCCATCAGGTCGGTCATCGCCCACATGCCCTTACCGATCTGCGCCTTGTGCTGCAGACCGGCGTGCAGACCGATGTCGACGTTGGAGTCCTCGTAGGCGAGCATCCACTTCTGCTTCTTCATCTCGCCCTTGCGGATCATCGCACCCGCCTCCATGGAGGTGTGGATCTCGTCGCCGGTGCGGTCGAGGAAGCCGGTGTTGATGAACACCACCCGGTTCTCGGCGGACTTGATCGCGGCCTTGAGGTTGACGCTGGTGCGGCGCTCCTCGTCCATGATGCCGACCTTGAGGGTGTTCTCCGGCAGCCCGAGAACCTTCTCCACGCGGCCGAACAGTTGCGAGGTGAACGCCACCTCGTCGGGTCCGTGCATCTTCGGCTTGACGATGTAGATCGACCCGGTCCGCGAGTTCTGCAGGCCGCTCTCGCCGCCGGAGAGTCCGTGCATCCCGATCAGCGAGGTGAACAGCGCATCCTGGATGCCCTCGGGGATCTCGTTGCCGTCGGCGTCGAGGATGGCCGGATTGGTCATCAGGTGACCGACGTTGCGCACGAACAGCAGCGAACGGCCGTGCAGATCGAAGCCGGTGCCGTCGGGTGCGGTGTACTCGCGGTTGCCGTTGAGTACGCGGGTGAAGGTCTTGCCGCCCTTGGTGACCTCTTCGGCGAGGTCGCCCTTGTTCAGGCCGAGCCAGTTGCGGTAGCCGAGGACCTTGTCGTCGGCGTCGACGGCGGCGACCGAATCCTCGAAGTCCATGATCGTGGTGATCGCCGACTCCATCACGACATCCTTGATGCCGGCCGGGTCGGTCTGGCCGATCGGGGAGGTCGGGTCGATCTCGATGTCGAGGTACAGGCCGTTGTGGCGCAGCAGGATCGACGTCGGGGTGCCGGCCTCGCCGCGGTATCCGGCGAAGGCGGACGGGTCGGCCAGCGTGGAGGTGGTGCCGTCGGCCAGGGTCACCGTGACACCGGAGTCGGTCACCGCGAACTTCGTGACGTCGGTGTAGCTGCACTGCTCGAGCGGGACCGCCTTGTCGAGGAAGTCCTTGGCGTAGGCGATCACCTTGTCGCCGCGAACCTTGTTGTAGCCCTTGCCCTTCTCGGCGCCGTCGGCCTCGGAGATGACGTCGGTGCCATACAGCGCGTCATACAGCGAACCCCACCGGGCGTTGGAGGCGTTGAGGGCGAAGCGTGCGTTGAGGATCGGCACGACGAGCTGCGGGCCCGCGGTCTCGGCGATCTCCCGGTCGACGCCCTCGGTCCCGATCTGGAAGTCGTCGGGGACCGGGACGAGGTAACCGATCTCGGTCAGGAAATCCTTGTACTCACCGAAGGCCGCCGGATCGGTGAGGTCGGCGCCCTTGTGGTCACGGTGCCAGTCGTCGATCTTCGCCTGCAGGGTGTCGCGGATCGCGAGGAGTTCGGCGTTGCGCGGGGCGAGATCGGCGATCACCGATGCGGCACCCGACCAGAACGCGTCCTTGTCTACACCGGTGCCCGGCAGCGCCTCATTGGTGATGAAGTCGTAGAGAACGGGGTCGACCTGCAGGCCGTCGACGATGATGCGGTCCGACATGTGAGCCTTTCTGCTCGGGGTTCGCGCTTGCGGCCTTCCATGTTACTCGCCGGGAACTTCGCCTCCGGCACGGCGTTGGCCTGCGGCGATGACCGACCGCAGCTGTCCGAGTGCGGCACCGATGTCGGCCCGCAGAGCGGCGCCCCGCGCGGCGATCCCGGTCTGCTCCCGGACGTAGGCGGCCCGGCCCGCCGGGGTCTCGATCAGCACCGGCTCATAGCCGAGTGCGCTCAGATCGTAGGGGCTGGCGCGCATGTCGAGTTCGCGTGCGTCGCGGGCGATCTCGAACGCCGACACGGTCAGTCGCGCGTCGAGCAGCGGTGCCAATGTGAAGCAGGTGCGGTACAGATCCATCGTCGCGTGCAGGCAGCCGGGCTGGTCCCGCTCCAGGCGATCCGACGGTGTCAGCGAGATCTCGTTGCGGGGCCGGGCGGCGTCGGTGAAGAACCGGAACGCGTCGAAGTGGGTGCAGCGCAACGGCATCGATTCGACGACGGCGTCGGTGCCGGTGGCGCCCAGCCGTAGCGGGTAGGCGTGGCGGGTGTCGTCGGTGCGGTAGACCATCGCCCACTCGTGCAGACCGAAGCAGCCCATCCGGGCGGGGCGGGCGGCGGTGCGGGCCAGGAGTGTGTCCGCCGACTCGACGGCCCGCGCGCGTTGCCGCAGGTACGCCGGATCGACGGTGACTCCGTCGGGTACCCGGTGATAGCCCCGCAGCCCCAGATACTCGCGGGCCCGGTCCCTGCCGGTGTGGGTGTCGTCGATCTGCAGGGTGACCCCGAAGCCGGGATGCCACCGCGTGACGTGGGACGGGCGGGACGAGTAGTAGGTGAACAGGAAGTCGAGGACGGGATGTTTGTGGCCCCGTCGCCGGGCGCGCAGGTAGTCGCCGATGATCTCCTCGACGCGACGTTCGTGTGCCTCCCGCCGTGCCTGCCACTCCGGCGTGGTGAGAACCGTGTTCACCGCGGTGAGGGTCATGACGGGATCCGGGTCATGACGGGTCACACCCGATGCGTTTCGTCGCGGACGGTGCCGACGAACTCCTCGACCAGATCGGCCAGGGCGACGATCCCGATGGTCCGGCCGCTGTCGTCGACGACGGCACCCAGATGTGAACTCGTGCGACGAAGCGTCGCCGTCGCCTCGTCGATCGGGGCGTCGGCCGCGATCACCGGTAGCGGGCGGATCTTGTCGATGCCGATGATCGTGTCGGGTCCGACACTGTCGTCGAGAATGTCGTCGAGGACGTCCTTCAGGTGCAGGTACCCGGTGTAGGTTCCGTCGATGCTGCGCACCGGGAACCGGGAGAAACCGGTGTCGCTGACGGCCCGTTCCACCGAGCCGAGACGGGGACCGGTACCGCCGGTCACCGGATCGCGTTCGACGTCGACGCTGCGCATCCGGTCCAGCGGTATCAGCACCTCGGAGACACTGCGGGTCACCGAACGCAGCGCACGGTCCAGACGCGCGTGCTCCTCGGCGTCGATCAGCCCCTCCTCCCGCGACTCGCCGAGCATCTGCGCCAGTTCGACCGGCGACACCGTCGAATCGAGTTCGTCCTTGGGTTCCACCCGCAGCGCCCGCAGGGTGATGTTGGCCAGCCAGTTGTAGAACGCGACCAGCGGGCGGGCGATCGTGATGAAACGCAGATGGATCGGCACCAGGAGCATCGCCGAGGTCTCGGGGCCGGCCAGCGCGATGTTCTTGGGCACCATCTCGCCGAGCAGGATGTGCAGGACCACCACGAGCGCCAGTGCGACGGCGAAGGCGATCGGGTGCAGCAGGGACTCGGGGACGTGTGCGAGGTGCAGCGGTCCCTCGATGAGGTGGGCCACCGCGGGTTCGGCGACCCGGCCGAGCAGGATCGAGCAGATCGTGATGCCCAACTGTGCGGCGGCCAACATCAGCGACAGGTGTTCGCCGGCGCGGATGACCGTGCGGGCCCGCGACTTGCCCTCGTCGGCGAGGGCCTCGAGGCGGTCGCGCCGCGCGGAGATGAGGGAGAACTCGGCACCGACGAAGAAGGCGTTCCCGGCGAGCAGTGCGACGGCGAGGACGATCGCCCAGATGTCGTTCATCGCGTCTCCGTGGTCGTCGGTTCCGTGGTTGTCGGTTCGTCGTCGGACAGCGGTTGCAGTGAGACGACGTCGACCCGGCGGCCGTCCATCTGCGTGACGGTGGCACGCCATCTCGTCTGCGAATCCGGATCGAACTCGTCGCCGTCGGTGTCGTCCTCGTCGTCGGTCGACGGTGTCCGCGCGGGGAGTTCGACGCTGTCGCCGACCTCGGGGATGCGTCCCAGGACGAACATCACCAGGCCGCCCAGGGTGTCGAACGAGCCCTCGGGCGCCCGGTATCCGGTGGCATCGAACAGTTCGTCGGTGCGCAGCAGGCCCGCGCACAGGAAGCCGTCGCCGTCGGCGGCGACATCGGGATGCTCGAAGTCGTGTTCGTCGGTGACATCGCCCAGGATCTCTTCGATGAGGTCCTCGGTGGTGACGATGCCCGCCGCACCGCCGTATTCGTCGATGACGACACCGAGTTCCATCCCGTCGGCCCGGATCTGTTCCATCAGCGCGTCACCGTCGAGGCTGACCGGTACGCGGGTCACCGCTCGCGCTATCGACGCGAGCGAAGTGGTGGTCTGCTCGTCGGGCGCGATGGTGAAGGCCTGTTTGATGTGCACGACACCGATGAGCTCGTCGAGACTGCCGTCGTCGACGATGGGGAATCGGGAATGACCGGTGCGGGCGCACGCGATGATGAGGTCACGCACGGTGTCGGTGCGTTCGAGGCATTCGACGGTGACCCGCGGCGTCATCAGATCCTCCGCGGTCAGGTCACCGAACCGCAGCGATCGGTCGACGAGCGTCGCGGTGTCCTGATCGATGGCACCCTGGCGTGCCGAGTTGCGGACCAATGACGCCAGTTCCTGCGGTGACCGACCCGACCGCAGTTCCTCGGCGGGTTCGATTCCGAGACGCCGGACCAGCCAGTTCGCGGCGCCGTTGAGTCCGGTGATCATCGGCCGGAAGATCGCGGAGAAGCCGGTCATCGGACCGGCGGTGAAACGGGCCACCGACAGCGGATGAGCGATGGCCAGATTCTTCGGCACCAGTTCACCGAGCACCATCGACAGCGACGTCGCGATGATCAGCGACAGCGCCAGGGCGATTCCCGTCGACCATCCGGCGCCGAGACCGGCGGCCTGCAGCGCTGGGGTGAACAGCTGGGCGAGGACCGGTTCGGCGATGTAACCGGTCACCAGGGTGGTGATCGTGATGCCCAGTTGCGCCCCGGACAGCTGGAAGGAGAGCGTGCGATGGGCACGCTGCACCATCCTCGACCGCCGATCGCCGCGCTTGTCGACGTCGGAGTCGATGGCCGACCGTTCCAGTGCGGTCAGTGAGAACTCGGCCGCCACGAACAGCGCGGTGCCGAGGGTGAGGGCGACGAACCCCACCAGTCCGGCGATGTAGAGAACGATCTGCACCCGCCGATCACCACCCGCCCGGAAGCGGCCGGCCCTCGGCGAAACCGGCGGGGGACTGCACGCCGAGCACCACCCGTTCGTGGAGTTCGGCGATGCTGCGGGCACCGGCGTAGGTCGCGGTGCTGCGCACCCCGGCACAGATGTGGTCGACGAGATCCTCGACGCTGGGCCGTTCCGGATCGAGGGGGATCCGCGAGGAGGAGATGCCTTCCTCGAACAGACTCTTGCGGGCCCGGTCGTAGGCGTTGTCCGAACTCGAGCGGGCGGCCACCGCGCGTTTGGAGGCCATGCCGAAGCTGACCTTGAAGGCGCCCCGGGCGTCGTGGTGGAGATCGCCGGGGGCCTCGTAGGTGCCGGCGAACCAGGAGCCGATCATCACGTTCGACGCCCCGGCGGCCAGGGCCAGCGCCACATCCCGGGGATGGCGGACACCGCCGTCGGCCCAGACATGGGCACCACGCGCGCGGGCGGCCTCGGCACAGTCGGCCACCGCGGAGAACTGCGGGCGGCCGACGCCGGTCATCATCCGGGTGGTGCACATCGCACCGGGACCGACCCCGACCTTCACGATCGTCGCGCCCGCCTCGATCAGGTCGACGGTGCCCTCGGCGGTGACCACGTTCCCGGCGACGATGGGTACCCCGAGGTCGGCCGCGGCGACCGATTCGAGAGCCGAGATCATCCGCTCCTGATGTCCGTGGGCGGTGTCGATGACCAGGAGGTCGGCACCGGCCGCGACGAGTCCCTTGGCCTTGGCGGCGACGTCACCGTTGATTCCGACGGCCGCGGCTATCCGGAGCTTGCCGGCGGCATCGACGTTGGGTCGGTACACCCCGTGCCGCAGCGCACCGACCGCGGTGAGGACCCCGGCCAGGGTGCCGTCGGTGTGGGTGAGCACGGCCAGCGATTGGTGGACGTCGGTGAGCGCATCGAAGATCTCGCGGGGCGGGGTGTGGATCGGGAGGGTGACGACGAGTGGATCGAGGACGTCGCGGACCCGCGCGAACCGGTCCACATCGGCGCATCCGGATTCGGTGACCACGCCGACCGGCACCTTGTCGCGGACGACGACGGCTGCGCCGTGGGCGCGTTTGTGCAGTAGGGCCAGCGCGTCGGACACCGAGTCCTCGGTGGTGAGCACCACCGGGGTGTCGGCCACGAGGTCACGGGACTTGACGAACTCGATGGACTCGGCGGCCGCCGCGGTCGGCAGGTCCTGGGGCAGCACGGCGAGTCCGCCCCGACGTGCGAGTGTCTCGGCCATCCGCTTACCGGTCACCGCCGTCATGTTCGCCGAGATGATCGGCACGGTGGCGCCGGAACCGTCCCGCGTCGACAGGTCGACGTCGAACCGGGACGTGACGTCCGAACGGTTCGGGACGACGAACACGTCGTTGTAGGTCAGGTCGTGGGTCCGTTGATGACCGTCCAGGAATCGCACGTCGGGGCTTTCGGGCAGACCTACTGCTCGACCTCGGTGCGGTCGCCGCCCCACAGGGTGTGGAAGGTGCCCGGCTTGTCGATCCGCTGGTAGGTGTGCGCACCGAAGTAGTCGCGCAGTCCCTGGGTGAGGGCGGCGGGGAGGCGTTCGCTGCGCAAGCCGTCGTAGTAGGACAGCGAGGACGCGAAGGCCGGCACCGGGACTCCCATCAGGGCGGCGGTGGACACCACACGACGCCACGCATCGACCCCGGATTCGACGGCGTCGCGGAAGTACGGGTCGAGGAGCAGGCTGGGCAGGTCGGGGTTGTCGGCGTAGGCGTCGCGAATCCGGTTGAGGAACTTCGCGCGGATGATGCAGCCACCACGCCAGATCGTGGCCAGTGATCCGCGATCGACGTTCCAGTCGTATTCCTTGCTGCCCGCGGAGATCTGGTCGAATCCCTGCGCGTACGCGACCACCTTGGAGGCGTACAGGGCGGCCCGGATGTCGTCGACGAACGCGTCCTTGTCGGCGGGTGCGGTGCCCGCGGTGCCACCGGCGAGGCCCTGGGCCTGTTTGCGCTGACCCGACGAGCTCGACAGTGCGCGGGCGAAGACCGCCTCGGCGATACCCGTCGTCGGAATGCCGAGGTCCAGGGCGGACTTCACGGTCCAGCGCCCGGTGCCCTTCTGGCCGGCCTCGTCGACGATGACGTCGACGAGGGGCTTGCCGGTGTCGGCGTCGGTCTGTGCGAGCACCTGCGCGGTGATCTCGATCAGGTAGCTCTCGAGATCGCCGGTGTTCCACTGGGCGAACACGTCGGCGATGTCGGCCACCGGCAGATCGAGCACGCGCCGCATGAGGTCGTAGGCCTCACCGATCAACTGCATGTCGGCGTACTCGATACCGTTGTGGACCATCTTGACGAAGTGGCCGCTGCCGTCGGGCCCGATGTGCGTGCAGCAGGGCTCGCCGTCGACGTGCGCGGAGATCGACTCGAGGAGCGGCCCGAGGGATTTGTAGGATTCGGCCGGGCCGCCCGGCATGATCGACGGGCCGTTGAGTGCGCCCTCCTCACCGCCGGAGATGCCGGCCCCGACGAAGTGCAGCCCACGGTCGGCCATCGCCTTCTCGCGGCGGATGGTGTCGGTGTAGAGCGAGTTGCCGCCGTCGATGATGATGTCGCCGGGTTCCATGGCGTCGGCGAGTTCGTTGATGACGGCGTCGGTGGGGTCACCGGCCTTGACCATGATGAGTACCCGGCGCGGCTTCTCGAGCGCATCGACGAATTCGGCGATCGTCTCCGACCGGATGAACGACCCCTCGCTGCCGTGCTCGGCCAACAGTGCGTCGGTCTTGGCGATGCTGCGGTTGTGCAGGGCAACCGTGTAGCCCTTGTGCGCGAAGTTGCGGGCGATGTTGGAGCCCATCACGGCCAGGCCGGTGACACCGATCTGGGCCTTGGCGGTGGGGGAGGTCGAGGCGGTGTTTGTCATGTCTCCACCCTATGGTGTCGGTCCGGACGGTGGTGCGCGCGCATGGTCGCGGGTCCGATCCGGGAATCGGGCGTCGGGCCCCGCGCCGGTCGGATGCGCCGCCCCCCGCCGGTCGAATGCGTCGCCCCCCGCCGGTCGAGTGCGTCGCGCGAGCGAAGCGAGCTCGTCGCGTATCGAGACCTCGCAAGCCGAAAACCCAACGCATGCACCAGCTGCGCCTCACCAGGTCTCGAGGCTCGTCGCCCCAGGGGGCTCCTCGCGCCTCGACCGGCGGAAGGACGCCTCGGAAGTGGTCAGTTGGCGAACGCGGCGGTGACCGTGCCGCTATCGGAGATCACCGCTGTATGGATCAGCGGTGCGCGGTGAGCAGCCGGCTGATCTCGGTGAGCCACGGGATCGCGACGGCGAGCGTCGGGATCACCAGAATCGCCGCGGCGCCGGCATAGGCGGCGATGACGATGAGCGGGGTGGGCCGCCCATGCCGCAGCCGGTGCACCCGGGCCAGCGTGGTCGGTCCGCCGACGGCCATCGCACCGCGGGGAGCGACCGCGTCGGCGCAGGCCACCAACGCGCGGCCGAGGGTCGTGGGAGTGGTGGCGCGGACCGCCTGATCGTCGGCGAGCGCCTCGACGAGGAGTTTGACGGCGTCGAGGGCGGAACTGCTGCGGACGAACCGGGGGAACGCCTCGTGCAGTGCGATGAAGGCCTCGAGGACGAGGTCGTGGCGGGCGCGCAAGTGCGCACGTTCATGCGCGATGACGGCGACAAGTTCGTCGCGGCTCAGGCGGGCGACGACGCCCTCGCTGAGGACGACGCGCTGACGCAGGCCCGGCAGACAGTAGGCGAGCGGCTCCTGGACATCGAGCATCCGGATGTCACGCGCGAAGAGCGGATGCGTGTGATCGGAGCGATCGCAGCGGTCGAGGATGTCGATCAGCTGCCGGTGGGTGGACCGGCGGGCGCGTGTGCGCAGCCCGACCCGGATGGTCGTGAAGAACAACCGGGCGCCGATGAGCAGCGTCAGCGCAAAGACACCGACGTAGAGCAACCACAGGGGGAGGCCGAGTCGTTCGATCTCATGAACCGGGTGCGTGGTGGGGGTGCCGTCCGGCCCGGGGGCCAGGAGATTCGCCGCGATCGCCAGACCACAACTGAACGCCGACAGCACCGCGGCCAGGGCGATGGCCTGCCACAACGTCATCGCGGCACGGGGCGCCCGGATCGGCCACGCCGACCGCGACAGCCATTCCGGCACAGGACCGACCAACAGCAATGTCATGATGCCGAAGAGCAGGGCGGTCATCGATGGCTGTCCTCGCGGTTGGGCTGTGCGGGCGGTGCGGTGGGGTGCTGAGCGCCCCGAAAGAAATCTAGCGTGTGATCTCCGGGTTGCGTGCGGCTTCGAGTTCATCGAGCGCCGATCGCAGGGCGGCGGCTTCGTCGGCCCCGACGCGACCCACGAACGACACCAGCGCGGCGTGGCGTGATCCGGGGGCGTCGGCCTCGCTGAGGGCGTCCACCATCAGCGACGCCACGAGGTCCTCGCGGGGATGGGTGGGGACGTACTTGTGGGCGCGGTCCTCACGGATCTGGGTGACCAGATTCTTCTTGGCGAGGCGCTGCAGGACGGTCATCACCGTCGTGTAGGCCAACGACCGGCTCTCCGACAGGGTGGCATGAACCTGGCGCACGGTCTGAGGGGTGGGAGTGGCCCACAGCGTGTCCATGACCGCCCGCTCCAGGTCTCCCAAGCCATTCATCTTTCGCATTTTACTGCCGATTCTCCTCGATGCCGCATCCGGCTTCTCTGCCCAGGTCATCGGCGTGCCCGGTGCGCCGACGGTGTGGTCTCCAGTGGTTGTTGACGTGGTGCTTCCCACGGATATTCCCCAACCGCTTGACACCGTTGGTAAGGCTAGCCTACATTAAGTACACGTTGGACCGCGCGAGAGTCCTGAGGGCTGCAGAGACCCCCGGTCCACGCAACGGTAGGCCCCACATCTCGAACGAGATGTGGGGCCTATCGGTTCCCCGGGGCCCTCTTGGTGGCGCGTGCGACGCGCCCCCACCCGGCTCATGACACTCTTGTCCGATGACCGTGAACAACGAGGATTACGTGAAGGCGGCCGGATCCCGCGGCCTCGACGGGGTGCTGGGAACCGTGATCGAGAGCGTCGGACCCGACGGCCTGGTGGCCACCCTCTCGCTCGATCCGCGACATCATCAGCCCTTCGGCATCGTGCACGGCGGTGTCTACTGTGCGGTCGCCGAAAGTGTCGCGAGCATGAGCGCCTACGTGTGGCTGCAGGAGTCGGGCATCGGCGGCACCGCGGTCGGCGTCAACAACAACACCGATTTCCTGCGGTCGATCAGCGAGGGCACCGTGACCGCGCGGTCGGCACCCATCCATCGCGGCCGACGCCAGCAACTGTGGGCGGTCGAGATGTTCGACGACGCCGATCGACTGCTGGCCCGCAGCCAGGTCCGGCTGCAGAACATCGAGATCCCCGACGGTGCGGTCGCCGGGTGAGCGACACATCGAACGGCCTCGACGCCTCGGCCCGCGCCGCCATCGAGGAGATCCTGACGCCGGTCGATGCCGACCTGGCGCGCCTGTTCCCCGGTGACCGTGACGAGATCCAGCCCGCCCACACCGTCTATGTCAGCGCCGCCGACGTCGACGTCGACACCCCCGAGCGATGGGCCGCCGCCGCCGGGCGTCTCGAGTCCTCGCCCGTCGTGGCCGACCTGGCCACCGACGATGTCCGCGCCATCGCCCATGCGCGTCTGATCGAGAACCCGATCGAGGATCTGCGCATCGATCTCGAGGACGGATACGGGTGGCGCAGCGACGCCGCCGAGGACGCCGACGCCACCCGGGCCGGGACGATCCTGGCCGACTGGGTGAAACGCCGGCCGTACGCGCCGCGTATCGCGGGCGTGCGCGCCAAGGGGCTCGGCGCCGCCGAACGCGGACGCGGAATCCGGAGCCTGGAACGGGTGCTCGACGGCGCGGGCGGTGTGCCCCCGGGTTTCGTCATCACCATCCCGAAGCTGCGCGACGTCCGGCAGGTCGACGCGGTGTCGGTGATGTGCGCCGGCTTCGAACACGCCCACGGACTGACCGAGGGGGCGCTGAAGGTGGAGTTGCAGGTCGAGATCCCGCAGGCGATCCTCGGTCCGGACGGACGTGCCACCGTCGCCGAGGCGATCCATCGAGGAACGCCGCGCGTCGTCGGATTACATTACGGCACTTACGATTACAGCGCGGCATGTGGAATCGTCTCGGCCCAGCAGTCGCTGGAACATCCGGTGGCCGATCACGCGAAGGCGGTCATGCAGGTGGCCGCCGCGCAGACCGGGGTGTGGGTCAGCGACGGCTCGACGCAGGTGATGCCCACCGGCACACCCGAGCAGATCGACGCCGCGTTGCGTCGCCACCACCGCCTCGTCACCCGATCCCTGGAGCGGGGCTTCTATCAGGGCTGGGACATGCATCCGGGACATCTGGTGACGCGGTGGCTGGCCGTGACCGGGTTCTTCCGCTCGGCGATGCCCGCGGCGGCGACCCGGCTGCAGGCGTACTTCGAGCGGCGATCGGGTGATGTCGTCGACGAACCCGCCACCGCGATGTCGTTGGCCCTGGTCATCCGACGGGGACTGGCCGCGCGCGCGTTCGCGGCCGACGAGGTCGCGACGATCGCCCCGCTGTGCACGATCGACCGGCTCGACGACCTGGCCGCCGGTGGGGGAGCACTCCGGTCCGACTGAGCGGCGTTCACTTGCCGCGCCGTCGGCCTTCGGCCGTGGCAGGATGGCGAGACCGGCGATCCCCGATGATGTCGGGTCACCGCGGGGAGACGCCAGAGGACGAGACGATAGAGAGGGACCGGTGCGACTGTCGCCACATGAGCAGGAACGTCTGCTCATCTCCTACGCCGCCGAACTCGCCCGCCGCCGGCAGGGTCGCGGGCTCAAACTCAATCATCCCGAAGCGGTGGCGATCATCACCGATCACGTTCTCGAGGGTGCCCGCGACGGTCGGTCGGTGGCCGAGCTGATGTCGAGTGGACGCGAGGTCCTCGGCCGCGACGACGTCATGGACGGCATCCCGGAGATGCTGCACGACGTCCAGGTCGAGGCGACCTTCCCGGACGGCACCAAACTCGTCACCGTGCACCATCCGATCGGCTGAGCCGCGGCTCCTCACTCTTTGCCGAACCATCCCTCCCCAGGACAGAAAGCCCAGGACAGGAAAGCGATGTCGGAGAACAGATCTGCGGTCATACCCGGCGAGGTGATCGCCGCCGAGGGAACCATCGAACTCAACGAGGGGGCCGACGCGGTGGTGCTGTCGGTCATCAACGAGGGTGACCGTCCGGTCCAGGTCGGCAGCCACGTGCATTTCCCGCAGGCCAATGCCGCGCTGGCCTTCGATCGCGAGCGGGCGCGCGGTCGGCGCCTCGACATCCCGGCCGGCACCGCGGTCCGATTCGAGCCGGGCATCGAGATGACGGTGACGCTGGTACCACTCGGCGGATCCCGTGAGGTGTACGGGATCTCCCTCGACGCACCCGGAAAGGTCGACTGACATGGCGATTCTGGGACGCGACCGGTACGCGCAATTGTTCGGCCCGACCACCGGGGACCTGATCCGGCTGGCCGACACCGATCTGCTGATCGAGGTCACCGAGGACCGCAGTGGCGGCCCCGGGCTCGCCGGCGACGAAGCCGTCTTCGGTGGCGGCAAGGTCATCCGGGAATCGATGGGACAGAGCCGCGCCACCCGCGCGCAGGGCGCCCCCGACACCGTCATCACCGGTGTGGTGATCCTCGACCATTGGGGAATCATCAAGGCGGACCTGGGAATTCGCGATGGCCGCATCGTCGCGATGGGTAAGGCCGGTAACCCCGACACGATGGACGGGGTGCATCCCGATCTGGTCATCGGGGCATCGACCGAGATCATCGCGGGCAACGGCAAGATCATCACCGCCGGCGGCATCGACTGCCACGTCCACTTCATCTGCCCGCAGATCATGGACGAGGCCCTCGGCAACGGCATCACCACCCTGATCGGTGGCGGTACCGGGCCGGCGGAGGGTTCCAAGGCCACCACGGTCACCCCCGGCGCCTGGCACCTCGCCTCGATCCTCGCGGCCACCGATCACTGGCCGCTCAACATCGCCCTGCTCGGCAAGGGCAACACCGTCAGCGCCGAGGCGATGCGTGAGCAGATCCGGGCCGGCGCTTCGGGATTCAAGCTGCACGAGGACTGGGGGAGTACCCCGGCGGCGATCGACGCCTGTCTGCGGGTGGCCGACGAGACCGGCGTCCAGGTGGCGCTGCACTCCGACACCCTCAACGAGGCGGGATTCGTCGAATCCACCCTGGGTGCCATCGCCGGCCGCAGCATTCACGCGTATCACACCGAAGGTGCCGGTGGCGGTCACGCGCCCGACATCATCACCGTGGCGGCGGCCCCGAACGTGCTGCCGAGCTCCACCAACCCGACCCGCCCGCACACCGTCAACACCCTCGACGAGCACCTCGACATGCTGATGGTGTGTCATCACCTGAATCCGACCGTGCCCGAAGACCTTGCGTTCGCCGAGAGTCGGATTCGGCCGTCGACGATCGCCGCCGAGGACCTGCTGCACGACCTCGGGGCGATCTCGATGATCGGCTCCGATGCCCAGGCGATGGGCCGCATCGGCGAGGTGGTGCTGCGCACCTGGCAGACCGCCCACGTGATGAAACGCAAACGCGGCTCCCTGGAGGGCGATGGCCGCGCGGACAACCACCGCGCGCAGCGCTACGTCGCCAAGTACACGATCTGTCCGGCGGTGGCACACGGATTCGACGACGAGATCGGCTCGGTCGAGATCGGCAAGCTCGCCGATCTGGTGCTGTGGGACCCGGCCTTCTTCGGCATCAAACCCGATCTGGTGATCAAGGGCGGCGCCATCGCCTGGGCGCAGATGGGTGACGCCAACGCCTCCATCCCGACACCGCAGCCGGTGTTGCCGCGCCCCATGTTCGGAGCGGCGCCTCCGGTGGCCGCCGACACGTCGATCAGCTTCGTCGCCCCCGGCGTGGACGACGATCTCGCCGACCGTATCGGTATCCGCCGTCGCCTGGCACCGGTGAAGAACACCCGGTCGATCGGCAAGGCCGACATGCCCGGTAACTCGGCGATGCCGACCATCGAGGTCGACCCCGACACCTTCACCGTCCGCGTCGACGGTGAGGTGTGGGAGGCGCAACCGGTCGCCGAACTGCCGATGGCCCAACGATATTTCCTGTTCTGAGGGTCACCGATGACGCAGACCGATCCCCGCGCGCGTGGCGCGTCGCCGCTGGCGATGATGCTCACACTGGCCGATTCCCGGCTGCCGGTGGGCGGGCATGTGCACTCGGGTGGGGTGGAACAGGCCATTGCCGACGGCTTCATCCGGGGCGTCGACGATCTCGCCGCATTCCTGCATCGTCGGCTGGTCACCACCGGTCTGGTGTCGGCGTCGATCGCGGCCGCCGTCGCCGACGGTGCGCTGGATGTGCCTGCCGCACAAGGTGAGACCGACGCCCGCACGCCGTCGGCGGCCGCCCGCAAGGCGTCGCTCGCACAGGGCCGGGGGATGGCGCGGTTGGCCCGGCGGATGTGGCCGAACCTCGACTGGGGCGAGCACACCCCGACGACACATCTACCGGTCATCAGTGGATCGGTGGGAGCCGCATCGGGTCTCTCCGGTTTCCACACCGCGCTGGTACTCGTCTACACCACCGTCAGTGGCGCGGCGACCGCCGGGCAACGGTTGCTGGCCCTCGACCCCGCCGATGTCGCACTGATGATCGCCGACCTCGGTGCCGACTGCGAGAACATCGCCGCGCAGGCCGCGATCGGACTGGCCGACCTGTCGGATCCGATCCTCGACGTCTTCGCCGAACGCCATGAGCGTCGCGGCATGCCGCTGTTCATGTCCTGACCCCCGTTCTGACATTTTCGTCCTGAGAAACGTTGTCCCACAATCCTATCCGGAGAGGAACCTCCCATGCCCCCGCATCTGATCGACGGTGAACCGCACGACCACACCCACGACCGGCCGCGGCGCCACCGCGAACCCGGCGAGGCGCTGCGCATCGGGATCGGCGGCCCGGTCGGCTCTGGGAAGACCGCCCTGGTGGCCGCGTTGTGCCGGCAACTGCGCGACGAACTGTCACTGGCCGTCCTCACCAACGACATCTACACCACCGAGGACGCCGACTTCCTGCGGCGCAACGCCGTGCTGCCCGACGAACGCATCACCGCCGTGCAGACCGGGGGCTGCCCGCACACCGCGATCCGTGACGACATCACCGCCAACCTCGACGCCATCGACGATCTGGTGGCCGCCAACCCACCGCTGGATCTGATTCTCGTCGAGTCCGGCGGCGACAACCTCACCGCCACCTTCTCCACCGGCCTGATCGACGTGCAGATCTTCGTCATCGACGTCGCCGGCGGCGACAAGGTCCCCCGCAAAGGTGGGCCCGGCGTGACTTACTCGGACCTGTTGGTGATCAACAAGACCGACCTCGCCTCGCGGGTGGGCGCCGACCTCGGGGTGATGCGACGCGACGCCGACAAGGTCCGTGACGGCCGCCCCACCGCGATGATCTCGCTCACCGACGACCCCGCGGCCACCGACGTGTTGGCCTGGGTGCGTGCCCAACTCGCCGTGCCGGTCACCGGATAGTGCGCACCGACGTCGAGATCATCGCCGACCCGGCGCGGTCGTTGCGGACACGGTGTTCCGGTGCACTCGCGGTGCGGCAAACCGGCCGCCATGCCGCCCACCTGGTGGGGGCGGCCGCGACACCGCTGGGTGGTGATCACATCGAGATCGTCGTGCGGGTGGCCGACGGTGCCTCGCTGGATCTGGGTTCGGTGGCCGCGACCATCGCGTTGCCGGCCGCCGATCGGGCCGATTCGACGTCGCACTGGCACATCGAGGTGGGCGCGGGAGCGCGGTTGCGCCTCGACCCGCAACCGACGGTGATCGCCGGTGGCGCCGATCATCGTTCGCGTATCGACGTCATCGCCGCCGGCGACGCGATCGTCGATGTGCACGAGCACATCCAGATCGGTCGCTCCGCCCATCGGCATCCCGACGACGAGCGCGGCAGGTGGCGCGGCACGCTGAACGTCGACGTCGACGGCAGGCCGATCCTTCGACACGGGGTGGCGCTGGGCGCCGGCTCCACCGCCGCCGCAGCCGGATGCCACGCACTGACCAGCGTGTTCCGGCGACCGGACACTTCTCCGGATGCGGTCGATGCCGCGCACTTCGCGGCGCGACTGGCGTTGGCCGATGACGCCGGGACCCTCACCACGGCCCTGGCAAGCACCCTCGCACAAGCGCGCGAGCGCTGCGACATCCTCGATGTCGCAGCGCTCGCGATCAGCTGAGGCCGACCGGGGTCAGCTGGCCTCGGCGGTCTTGTCGCCGTCCGGGGCGGGGTCCTCGGCGCCCACCGATTCGGCCTCCACCTCGGGGATCGATTTCTTCTCCAGTTCCGACAGCTGCCCGATCGCGGTCCGCGCGTAGACCTGCTGCTCGGTGACGGCGAGCTGGGTACGACCACGCGTGGAGAACGCGAAGAACCAGTTGACGATCGTGTTCAGCCGGTTGCGGAAACCGACCAGGTACACCAGGTGCAGCGCCAGCCAGCCGAGCCACGCGAAGTAGCCCTCGGTCTCGAACTTCTTCTTGGTGCCCGGGATCGGCACCTGCATGACCGCGCTGAAACGGGAGATCGTCGCCATCGATCCCTTGTCGAAATAGCTGAACGGCTTGCGCTGATCCGGCGTCTGTCCCTTGAGCTCCGCCTTGATCGCGTCGGCGGCATACCGCCCGCCCTGGATGGCGCCCTGGGCGACACCGGGCACGCCGTCGACGGCCATCATGTCGCCGACGACGAACACATCGGGGTTGCCGGGGATGGACAGGTCGGGGCCCACCTTGACCCGGCCGGCGCGGTCGAGTTCCACACCGGACTGCTCGGCCAGTTGCTTGCCCAGCGGGCTGGCCTGCACACCCGCCGACCACACCTTGCACTGGGATTCGATGCGGCGGGTGGTGCCGTCCTTCTCCTTGACGGTCAGACCGTCGTAATCGAGGTCGACGACCATCGCGTTCAACTGGATCTCGACGCCCATCTTCTCCAGCCGGGCCGCCGCCTTGCCGCCGAGTTTCGGACCGAACGGCGGGAGCACCGCGGGCGCGGCGTCGAGCAGGATGACGCGGGCCTCGGTCGGATCGATGTTGCGGAAGGCCCCCTTGAGGGTCTTGTCGCTCATCTCCGCGATCTGCCCGGCGAGTTCGACACCGGTGGGGCCCGCGCCGACCACCACGAAGGTCAGCAGCTTGGCCCGCTCGGCCGGATCGTCGGACAGTTCGGCCTGCTCGAAGGCCCCGAGGATGCGGCCGCGCAGTTCGAGGGCGTGGTCGATGGTCTTCATGCCGGGCGCGTACTCGGCGAAGTGATCGTTGCCGAAATACGACTGGTCGGCGCCGGCGGCGATGATGAGCTTGTCGTACGGGGTCACCGTGACGCGCTCGAGCAGACGTGACGTCACGGTCTGCGCCTCGAGATTGATCTCGAAGACATCACCCATGAGCACCTTGGTGTTCTTCTGCTTGCGCAGCACCACACGGGTGGCCGGTGCGATCTCGCCCTCGGCGACGATGCCGGTCGCGACCTGGTACAGCATCGGCTGGAAGAGGTGGTGCGTCGTCTTGGCGATGAGCGTGACGTCGACATCGACCTTGGCCAGCCGCTGAGCGGCGAAGAGACCGCCGAAACCGGAGCCGATGATGACGACTTGTGGACGCGCCGAAGGGGTGGGGCTGCTCATCCGAGAACGTCTCCTTCTCGATTGTGGGCGTGCGTGTGCAACGCATCTCTACGGTAGTCCCCGCGCGACGATCGGTCTCGGTGAGGCGGCGAAGGCGGCGAGGGCGTGTCCGCTCACGCGGTGAGGTCGGTCGCGGCGCCGTACCGCGCGCCGCTGATCTCCCAGTGCCGCCGCAGCATTTCGTATTCGACCTCCGGTTCGCCGGCACCCGCGGGATCGGTGCAGGCGTCGCGCGCGCACATCCGCATGCCGAGTTTCTCCATCACCCGCCGCGACGAGGCGTGTGTCGCGGTGGTGCTCGCGAACAGGCGTTGCGCGTCGAACTCGGCGAAGGCGACATCGGTGACGACGCGGGCGGCCTCGGTGGCCAGGCCGCGACCCCAGTACTCGCGTCGCAGACGGTAGCTGAGTTCGAGTTCGGGCTGCACCGAATGCCGCGGGGCGCGCAGCGACACCCAGCCGAGGAACTCCCCGTACCGTCGATCGGTCGCCGTCCAGATTCCGCCACGCCCGGTCTGCAACTCGGCCTCGGCGCGCGGAACCACGAAGCCCTCGATGGTCGATCGGGGCGTGGCCGTTCCGCCGGTCACGAAACGCATCACCTCGGGATCGCTGTCGAGTCGGACGAGGTGATCGACGTCGCGACGATCGACCGGACGCAACAGCATCCGCGATGTCTCGACGATCACCCGGCCCCCAATGCCTCGACCCCACTGCACTCACCTGTCAGAACCCCGGCCGCGATGCGGAGCGGCGGGTGCTCTGATGGATGTCGAGTGTACGGACTGATCGGGGTGTCCGTCGCCGATTGTCGGCCCGCGTGTCGGGCCATGAGATCGGCGTCCGGTCCGGGCCGCGGTGATGTCGGTCCGAACCGATAGGCTTGCCACTCGTGGCTCCAGAACAGTCCTCCACCGCCGCCGTCTCCGGCGGCAGCCGTGCTCCCGTGGCCGACCAGTCCGATGTCGGTCCGGTGGAGATCGAGCTCCAATTGCGTTGGGGCGACATGGATATCAACTCTCACGTGAATAATGTGCAGTTTGCGCGGCTGCTCGAAGAGGCCCGCGTACGGGCGTTCTCCCGGTGGTTTCCGGCCGGCGTCGACCGGGTGCCGCTGCTGGTGGTACGCCAGGACATCGAGTTCCGCGCGCCGCTGCTCTACAGCGTCGATCCGGTGCGCGTGCGCCTGGCCATCACGCGCCTGGGCACGTCGTCGTACACGATCGGCGCGACGATGGCCGCCGCCGACGGCACCCTGGTCGCGCTGGCCCGGACCACGATGGTGGCCATGGATCGGGAGAGCGGCGCACCCACCCCCATCCCGCCCACGGCGCGGGCCGTCCTCGAGGCGCACCGCGGGGAACTACCGGCGCTGCGGCCCCAGGCCTGATCCGGGTTCCTCGATGCTGACCCTGCACCGCGCCGAACGCACCGATGTCCTCGCCGATGCGCTGGGGCAGGTGCTGACCACCCCGCTGGCCGACCCCATGCGCACCGAGGTGGTGGCGGTCCCGGCGCGTGGCGTGGAGCGGTGGCTGTCGCAACGACTGGCGACGCGACTGGGCGTCTCCGGAGCCGACGGAATCAGTGCCGACCGAATCGCTGCCGACGGGATCGCCGCCAACATCGACTTCTCCTCACCGGCTGCCCTCACCGACCTCGTCATCGAGCAGGTGACGACGTCGGGAGCGGAGTCCACCGCCACCGGCCTCTGGCAGCCGGGCTCGCTGGTGTGGCCGGTTCTCGACGTCCTCGACGATCTGATCACCGATCCGGCGCTGCGTGTCCTCGCGCGCCACGTCGGCCTGGGACCCGACGCCCGGGCCGACGACCCGCGGGTGGGTCGCCGGTATGCGACGGCCCGTCACATCGCCGACCTCTTCGAGCGGTACGCGCGTCACCGTCCGGGAATGCTCACCGGCTGGGCGTCGGGTGACGACACCGACGGCTCGGGACAGCGGTTGCCCGACGACATGACCTGGCAACCCCGGTTCTGGCGTGAGGTGCGCTCACGGATCGGTGCCGCCCATCCGGTCGAAGCGCTCGACGCGGTGTGCGAGCACCTGGCTGCCGACGCGACCACGACCGACCTGCCCGAACGGCTGTCGGTGTTCGGGCCGACCCGGGTGACCGAATCCTTCCGGCGGGTCGCCGCGGCCCTCGCGGTCCACCGCGACGTCCATCTGTTCATCCCGCATCCCGGACCCGCGCTGTGGGAGGCGATCGCGTCGCAACCGGCACCAACCGACCGGCGCCGCGCCTCCTGGACGCCGCCCACACTGCGAAATCCCCTGCTGGCCGGTCTGTCCCGCGATGTGCAGGAACTGCAACTGCGCATCATGGGTGACCTCGACGCCGACATCCACCATGCGCCTGCCGAGCCGACGGCCTCGCCCACCTCGGTCCTGGCGGCGGTACAGGAGGGCATTCGCGACGACACCGACCCGCGTGACCGGTCGGGCGCCCTGGCCCCGGACACCTCCGTCGAGGTGCATGCCTGCCACGGGCCCGAACGCCAGGTGGAGGCGCTGCGTGACCGGCTCCTGCACCTGTTCGACGCCGACGCCTCCCTGCAGCCGCGCGACGTCATCATCATGTGTCCCGACGTCGAGACCTTCGCGCCGCTGATCCGCGGCGTCTTCGGCCAGCCCGGGCTCGACCACCCCGCATCCGCGCTCCGCGTCCGGCTGGCCGACCGCGGACTGCGCCACGTCAATCCGATCCTCGACGTCGTCGCCCGTGTCGTGGAACTGGCCGCCGGCCGGGTGAGCGCCGGCGACGTCGCCGACCTGCTCGCCCTCGAGCCGGTGTCCCAACGGTTCGAGATGACCGACGACGACCTGGAATGGGTACGGGAATGGTTGTCGCGCACGGGTATCCGATGGGGGATCGACGACACCCAGCGCGCCCGATTCGGGTTGGCCGGATTGGCGCAGGGCACCTTCGACGTGGGTCTGGACCGCATCGCCCTGGGCGTGGTCGCCGGTGCGGGTGAGGGCCTGTGGTTGGGAACCGCGCTCCCGATGGAGGGACTGGAGAGTACCCAGATCGATCTCGTCGGACGGCTCGCCGAATTCGTCGACCGGCTCGGGGATCTGCTCGCCCGCATGGCCGAAAGCGCGCCGGCCGCCACGTGGGCGGCGGCGCTCCTCGACATCGTCGCCACCCTCACGGCAACCGCCCCCGGCGAGGAGTGGCAGACGGCGGCAGCAACCCGGGCGCTCACCGAATCCCTGGGTGACGGTGCCGATCCGGAATCCGACACCTCGTCGCGGGTGCTGCGGCTGTCGGATGTGCGGGATCTCGTGGCGACGATGATCGCGGGACGGCCGACGCGCGCGAACTTCCGTACCGGTGAGTTGACGGTGTGCACCCTGGTACCGATGCGGTCGGTGCCTCATCAGGTCGTCGTGCTGCTCGGCATCGACACCGATGCGTTTCCGCGCGCATTGCGGATCGACGGCGACGACGTCCTCGGCCGGGTGCCGATGCTCGGTGAACGGCAACCCCGCGACGAGGATCGGCAACTGTTTCTCGACGCCGTCAACGCCGCTCAAGAACACCTTCTCGTCTTCTACACCGGGGCCGACCCGGTGCGCGGTACTCGGGTACCGCCGGCGGTGGTGGTCAGCGAACTCACCGAGGTCGTCGCGGCATTGACCGGCACCGAACCCGACGCGGTGATCTGCCGGCACCCGCTGCACGGTTTCGACGCCCGCAACTTCACGCCCGGTGCGTTCGACGGCGTCGACGGACCATTCGGCTATGACACCGCCCTGCTCGCCGGGGCGCGGGCGGTCGGCGGTGACCATCACGCCCCCGCACGGGTCGCCGACATCACCATGCCCGCCGACTCGGAATCGGTGTCCGCCGACATCGAACTCGGTTCGCTCACCGCCTTTTTCGGGAATCCGATCGAGGGGTTCATCCGGCAGCGTCTCGGTGCCCGGCTGCCGGACGACGACGCCGAGGACTCCGACCGGCTCGACGTGGCCGTCGCCGGCCTCGACGAATGGGCCATCGGCGACCGACTGCTACGTCAGACACTCGCGGGCGTGGACCTGCGCACCGCCCAGATGGCCGAGATGCGCCGGGGGAGTCTGCCGCCCATCGAGTTCGGGCGCCGCGAACTGATCCGCATCTCGCAGCAGGTGGGCAACGTGCATCGGGTGGCGGCCGGGCTGCGCACCGGGTCGGGCGGCACCCGCGATGTGGTGCTCGACCTGCCTGACGGCGGCCGGCTGCACGGCAGTGTGCCGGATGTCCACGGCGAGAACATCATCGAGGCGACCTACTCCAAGATCCGGGCGAAGCAACGCCTCGCCGCATGGATACGGCTGCTCGCGACGACGTCAGCGCAGCAGCAGCAGTCCGCGCCGAGTGGCGAGAGAATCCGCACGGCGGTCGTCATCGGACGTGCCGACCGCAAGTCATCCCACGTGACGGAGGTGAACCTGCGGGTCCCCGACGATCCGACCGCGGTACTCGCCGACCTGATCGCGATCTATCGCCTCGGATTGTGCGTGCCGTTGCCCGTCCCGCTCGATCCCGGTCTGGCATACGCCGAGAAGTGTGTGCGGGGCAGCTCGGCGGAGATCGCGCGCCGCGCGGCGGAAGCGAAGTTCGACTATCGCTTCGGCGCGCAGGCCGATCCGTACATCCGACTCGCCTACGGTGACGACGTCACCACCGCGGTGGGATTCGACGCGCTCACCGAGGTGCCCATTCCCGACGATCGGCGGTGGTCGGCGATCGGTCTGGTACCCGGCGAGCCGATGTTCGGCGCGCTGGCCACCCGGATCTGGGAACCACTGCTGGCCCACGAGGTGATCCGATGACATCGCACCCCGAGGAATTCCCGGACACGGCAATGGCCGAGGCCGGGACGCGGGCCCCGCTCGCCTTCGACATCGTCGAGGGCGTCGGCGGTAAGACCACGGTCGTGGAGGCCAGCGCCGGCACCGGCAAGACCTACGCGATCGTCGACATCGCGGCCCGTCACATCGCCGAGGGGGTGGCCATCGACGAACTGCTCCTCGTCACGTTCAGTCGTTCGGCGACAGCGGAATTGCGGGAGCGGATGCGCAGCCGATTGTGGCGCGTCGCCGAGGCGATGAGTCCGGCGGCCACCACCGACACCGAGGCCGACCCCGGCACCGACCCGCTGCTGCGGATGCTGCTGACCGGCGATCCGGCCGACGTCGCGTCCCGCCGTGACCGACTCACCCGGGCACTGTCGGATTTCGACGCCTCCACCATCGCCACGACGCACACCTTCTGCAATCGCATGCTCGAGGCCCTCGGATTCCTCGGTGAGCGGGAACTGATCTACGAGATCGTCGAGGACGTCGACGATCTCGTCGATGACGCCGCCCGCGATCTGTACTTTCAGGGGTTCGTCCGCGACGCGGACGAACCGGTCTTCGGCCTCGACGACGCCATCGTCATCGCGAAGGACGCCGTCCGCAATCCCGGTGTGGCACTGGCACCGTCGGATCCGGTGGGGGAGAACGCCGACGCCGATGACCGCATCGCGGCCCGCCGGGTCCGCTTCTGCAACCGGGTCCGCGACATCGTCGACGAACGCAAACGGGTTGCGCGGGTGCGCACCTACGACGACCTCCAGATGATCCTGTATTCCATCGTCACCGACACCCATGTCGGCGACGACGCATGCGCTCGCATCCGCGACGCATTCGGTCTGGTCCTCGTCGACGAGTTCCAGGACACCGACCCCTTCCAATGGGAGATCCTGCGGCGCTGCTTCCACGGACACAAGCCGCTGGTGCTGGTCGGGGACCCCAAACAGTCGATCTACGCCTTTCGCGGTGCCGAGGTGCTCAGCTACCTCGATGCGGTCGCGGTGGCCGACGAGCGTCGCGCCCTCGAGAACAACTGGCGTACCGACGGTGACCTCGTCACCGCGCTGTACCGGGTGTACGGCGGTGCCAACCTGGGCAGTTCGCAGATCACCGTGTATCCGGTGGAATCGGCACATCCGGGCAGTCGCCTGCGCGGGCCGGGGGCGACCCCGCTGCGGGTGCGCTGGTTCGACGTCGACGACTTCCCGGTGCGCGGCCGCGGCGGATTCGCACCGGTGGGCGCGATTCGCGATGCCGTGATCGCCGATGTCGCAGCCGACATCACCCGACTGCTCTCGTCGGGTACCGAACTCACCGTCGACGGGCACACCCGGCCGGTGCATCCGGGTGACATCGCGATCCTGGTGGTGGCCAACAAGACGATCGAGCCGCTGCAGCGCGCGTTGGCCGATCACGGCGTCGGATCGGTGGTCGGCACCGGGACCAGCGTCTTCTCCACGATGAGCGCGCGGCACTGGTTGTGGCTGATCCGGGCGATCGAGTCGCCGTCGCGGACCGACCGGGTGGCGCTGGCCACGATGACCCCGTTGATCGGCTGGACACCCGAAGAACTCGCCGACGCGAGCGACGACGCACTGACCGAGTTGGCGGCCCAATTGTCGGACCTGGCAAAGGTATTCGACATCGGTGGCTTCGCCGCACTGGTGCAGCGGGTGCTCGGTGACCGGCGAGTGGCGGCCAGGGTGCTCGCCACCGCCGACGGTGAGCGTGCGTTGACCGACCTGATGCAGGTGGCCACGGTCTGCAACCGGCATGTGGTGGAGAACGATTGCGGTCTGTCGTCGGTGCAGGAATGGCTGGCCGATCGTATCGAGGATGTGTCGCGGTGGCGGCGATCCGACGAGCAGACGCGGCGCCTGGACCGGGACACCCACGTTGTGCAGATCATGACGGTGCATGCCAGCAAGGGACTCGCGTTCCCGATCGTGTACGTCCCGTTCGGCTGGGATGGCGCGCGGGTACCGTCTCCGAAGACGTTCCGCTTCCACGACGAGAACCAGACGCGGTTTCTCGACGTCGGTGGACCCGACACCACCGGACGGTCGCAACGTTTGCGCCGCAGCATCTCCGAGGAGTCGGGGGAGGATCTGCGGAAACTGTATGTCGCGCTCACCCGGGCCGCGTCGCAGGTCGTGATGTGGTGGGCACCGTCGCAGGGGACATCGCATTCGGCATTGCATCGCCTCGTATTCGGCCGTGCACCGGGATATCTCGCTCCGGGCACCGACATCCCGGAGACGGTCCCCGTGCCCGAACCGGCGGAATGCGCGGCCCGGCTGACCCAGCTGGGTGCCGGCACCTCGGCGATCAGCGTCGAACGCGCGGTCGGCGCGGACCCGGGTCGCTGGGAGTCGGGCACCGACGGTACCGAACCGGCGGAACTGTCGGCGGCGATCTTCGGCGGGAAGATCGACACCTCCTGGCAGCGCACCTCGTATTCGGCCATCATCGCCGGCGCCGCGCACGGTCCGGCCGCCGAAACCCCGGATGCCGGAAGCGAACCCGAGGCCGAGGTCATCGTTGACGAGCCGACGGATCCCGGTGGCGTCGCCGACGCCATCGATACCGGGACCGGCGGGGCGGCAGACGACGCCGGTATGTCCCTGATGAACGGCATGCCCTTCGGTGCGGCGTTCGGGACGCTCGTGCACGAAGTCCTCGAATACGTCGACACCGCGGCGCCGGATCGCCACGCCCATGTGCGCGATCTCTGCGCCCGGTCGGCGGCGCGATACGCACTGTCGGTGGACGCCGAATCGCTGACCACCGCCCTCGAGGCGGTGCTGACGACGCCGCTCGGTTTCGGAGACCTGTGGAGTGTCCCGCCGCGCGATCGGCTGGCCGAACTCGACTTCGAGCTTCCGCTGGGCGACGCCGACGGGGCGGCGGCACTCTCCGAGATCGCCGCGTTGATGGCACGGATGTTGCCCGACGACGACCTGCTGCGTGACTATGCCGGCATTCTCGGGGCACTGCCCGCCAGAACGCTCCGCGGCTTCCTCACCGGAAGCATCGATTCGGTGCTCCGAACACCGCAGGGGCGCTTCGTGATCGTCGACTACAAGACCAACCGGCTACGTCCCGGCGACCTGCACGCAACCGATTTCTCGGCTCCGGCGATGGCCGGCGAGATGATCCGTTCTCACTACCCGCTGCAGGCCTTGCTGTATTCGGTTGCGCTGCACCGGTATCTGCGATGGCGACTGCCGGGATACGATCCGGCCGAGCATCTGGGTCCGGTCCAGTATCACTTCGTGCGCGGCATGATCGGACCCGACACCCCGTCGGGGTGTGGGGTCTTCGAGTGGAACGTCCCCACCGAACTGATCACCTCGCTGTCGGATCTGTTGTCGGGGTCGGGGCTCGCCACGCGAGGCGCACGGTGAGCCGGGGTCCGGGCGAGGGGAGTGGAGTCGTGACGACATCCCTGGGGCCACAACGGGTTCTGGCCGCCGAGGGAATCCTCGGGCGTGCCAACGTCGCCGGATTCCTCGACGCCGCGGACGTGCACGTGGTGTCCCGCCTCGTCGACCTGTGCGGCGAATCGGTCTCCGAGGTCGCGCAACTCGCGGCCGCCTTCGCGGTCCGCGCGGTCCGTCAGGGTTCGACGTGTCTGGCGCTGGCCGACCTCGACCCGGTCGGCAGCAATCCGGCCGACATCGACGACGAGGATGCCTCGGCCGACCCGATGACACTCCCCACGGTCGACGAGATGGTGGACGCACTGCGCACCTGCCCGCTGATCGTGGGATCGGAGTCGGGACCCCTGCGTCCGCTGGTGCTGGTCGACTCCGATGACGGCCCGTTGCTGTATCTCAGTCGCTACTTCGAGCAGGAGGAGATCATTCGCACCGCGCTCGCCGAGCGTGCCGACGACGGTCCCGCGGTGGCGATCGCAGACATCGTGGCCGCCGTCGACGACGCGTTCGCCACGAGCCCGACCGCCTCACCCCGGCAACGACTCGCTGCCGCGATCGCGGCATCACGATGGACCTCGGTCCTGACCGGCGGGCCCGGCACGGGCAAGACGTACACGGTCGCCCGGATCCTCGCCGTACTCGATCGGCTCGGCGGGTCACGCCTGCAGATTGCGGTGTGCGCTCCCACCGGCCGCGCGGTCGCCCAACTGCAGGCGTCGCTGGACGGGATGCGTGGAAGTGACGCCACCGCGGACCCGGCGGTCCATGCGGTCACCGTCCACGGGCTGTTGGGGTGGCGACCGGGTTCGGTTCCGAGGTACGGACGTACCAACCGGTTACCGCACGACGTGGTCGTCGTCGACGAGACCTCGATGCTGTCGGTCACCGCGATGAGTCACCTGCTGGAGGCGGTACGGCCGACCGCCCGTCTCATTCTCGTCGGCGACCCGCACCAGCTCGCGTCGGTGGAGGCCGGAGCCGTCCTCGCCGACCTCGTGGAACGCGAACCCTCCGGGGTGCCGATCGACGCCGCGCTCGCGGATCTGGTGGCCACCGCCGGTCTGGCCGATGCCGAACTGCCCAGACTGGCCGACGGGATCGTCGCCCTCACCGACAATTTCCGCAATCGCGGCGGGATCGCCGAGGTGGCCGCGGCGGTCAACGTCGGCGACGCCGACCGCGTCCTCGAACTGGTCGCCGACGATGCCATCGACGACGTCGTCCTCGTCGAACCCGATGATCCGGGAATCCGCGCCGCCGTCGTCGCCTGGGGGCGGGCGCTGCGGTCCGCCGCGACGAGCGGTGACGCGTCCGCCGCACTCGACGCCCTCGACACCCACCGGGTGCTGTGCGCGCACCGGGAGGGCCAGTGGGGAGTGGAGGGATGGACCCGACGGATCGTCGAGTGGCTCGCGGAAGCCGCCGGACACGGCCATCTGATGCTGGACCGCACCCGCCCGATTCCCGGCGTGCCGATTCTGGTCACCGCCAACGACCGGCAGAACAAGGTGTTCAACGGTGACTGCGGGGTGATGATCCACCGCGCGGAGGGCGACGCCGTCGCCTTCCGGCGCAGCGAGTTCAGCGAGCCGGTGATGGTGGCGCCACATCGGCTGGCCGAGACGATGTGGGCGTATGCGATGACGATTCACCGCAGTCAGGGCAGCCAGTTCGGCGCCGTGACCGTGGTGTTGCCGCCCGCCGACTCCCCGCTGCTCACCCGAGAGTTGTTGTACACCGCCATCACTCGGGCCCAGTCGACGGTGCGGATCGTGGGAACACCCGAGATGCTCCGGGCGGCCGTGGACCGGCGGGTGCACCGCGCCAGCGGCCTGCGTTCGGCCATCCGCCCCATGATCGACCCCGAACCATGATCGACCCCGAACCCGCGCCGACCACCGAGCCCGATCCTCACGCAACGACGCCACCAACAACCTCCTGATCAGAGGCGTGTTGCGTCGATCACGTGAACCCGCGTCGTTGACAGCGCTCTGGTCCACGTTGACGGCACTCGCCCCCCGGTGGTCGAGCCCGACGAGGCGCTAGCCGAGGAGGTGTCGAGGCCTCCGACGCCTGGGCTGGAAAGCGTGTCGGAGAACGTCGCACGACATGGGCGCTGTCAACGCAGCACCGAGCGCTGTCAACGCAGCACCGAGCGCTGTCAACGCAGAACCGGGCGCCGTCAGGGGTTCTCCAGGGGGTCCTACAGATCGATGCCACCGCGCACGAGATCGCGCCGGATGTAGTTCTCGATACCGAGCAAGGGGTCCCGCTTCTCCGGGGGCAGGTTCATGAGGTGGGAGATCATGTAGCTGCGCTCGACCTCGGAGCGGTGCGCACGAATGGCCGCCGCCTTGCGATCCACCCACTTCGACACGTCGAGTTCGAGGTCGATCATCGCGGGCTGGGTACCGGGCAGGGCGTACTTCGACATGGTCGGGAACAGGTCGTCGGCGACGGCCTCGACCATCCAGATGGGCACGGTCGCCAGATAGAGCGACTTCACCCGCCACGGAGGTCCGGTGCTGCGGTGCAGCATGGGTACCGCGGCGGCGTCGGCCGCGGCGCAGGCGAGTCTGTTGGCGTGCACGTGATCGCGGTGCCCGTAGATCCCCGCGGCGTCGTAGGTGATGACGATGTCCGGCTTGAGGCGCCGGATGTGCCGGACGAGTTCTTTGACCTGGCGGTCGAACCTGCCGTCGCAGAATCGCTCACGCCCCGGTGCGGACTCGGGCACACCGTCATCGGCGTAGCCCATCATGATCGGTTCGGAGGTCACACCCAGTTCCTGCAATGCCTGACACAACTCGGCGTGCCGTGAGGTCCCGGGCGCCCAGGTGGTGGTCACCACCGATATCTCGCCACCGAGGTCGACGTGACGGGCGATTGTGCCACCGGTCCACAGGGACTCGTCGTCGGGGTGGGCATGAACGCACATCACGCGGGGGAGCGTCATCGGCGGCGCGGCCTCCCATGGGTTCTGGTGTCGGGGGGTTCTGGTCTCGGGGGTTCTGGTGTCGGGGTCGAGCGATGGTCGGGCGGTGGGCAATCCCTTGCCGGAATCGTCACACCCTGTTCAGGGTACTTGTTCCGGTGCTCGCTAAGATTCTTCGTTGTTCGATCAGCTGTCACGTGGAGGTCGTCGTTGAGTACTGAATCCGAAGTCCGGGAATTCCAGGCCGAGACCCGGCAACTGCTGGACCTGATGGTCCATTCGATCTATTCGAACAAGGACAGCTTCCTGCGCGAGCTGATCTCCAACGCGTCCGATGCGTTGGACAAGCTGCGCCTGGAGTCCTTGCTGAACAAGGATCTCGACGTCGACACGTCGGATCTGCACATCACCCTCGACGCGCAGGGCGGCGGCGATGACGCCGACGGTGCGCCCCGCACGCTGACCGTGCGCGACAACGGCATCGGCATGTCGCGCGAGGAGGTCATCGAACTCATCGGCACCGTCGCCAAGTCGGGCACCGCCGAACTGCGCAAGAAGCTCGCCGAGGCGGGCAAGGCCGGCGACGCGGCCACCACCGAGGAACTCATCGGTCAGTTCGGTATCGGCTTCTACTCGACGTTCATGGTGGCCGACTCCGTCGTCCTGGTCACCCGCAAGGCGGGCGAAGAGACCGGAACGCGCTGGGAATCCACCGGCGACGGCACCTACACCATCGGTGACGTCGACGACGCGCCCCAGGGCAGTGCGGTCACCCTGACGCTCAAGCCCGTCGACACCGAGAATCACCTGCACGACTACACCGACCCGGCGACGCTGCGTTCGCTGGTGAAGAAGTACTCCGACTTCATCGGCTGGCCGATCCGGATGGACGTGGAGAAGACCACCACGACACCGGCCGCCGAGGAGGGTGGCGAACCGACGACGGTCACCACCGTCGAGGCCGAGACCATCAACTCGATGAAGGCCCTGTGGGCACGCTCGCGTGACGAGGTGTCCGACGAGGAGTACGAGGAGTTCTACCGGCACGTCTCCCACGGCTGGGACAAGCCGTTGGAGATCATCACCCTCAAGGCCGAGGGCACCTTCGAATACCAAGCGCTGCTGTTCATTCCGACTCAGGCGCCATTCGACCTGTTCATGCGGGAACGCAACGTGGGCATCCAGCTCTACGTCAAGCGGGTGTTCATCATGGACGACTGCGACGAACTGATGCCGGAATACCTGCGGTTCGTCAAGGGTGTCGTCGACGCGGCGGACCTGTCGCTCAACGTCTCTCGCGAGATCCTGCAGCAGGACCGTCAGATCCGAGCCATCCGGCGCCGCCTCACGAAGAAGATCATCTCCACCGTCAGCGAGATGCGGGCCGCGCGCGCCGAGGACTACCAGACCTTCTGGACCACCTTCGGACGCGTCTTCAAGGAAGGTCTGGTCAACGATTTCGACAATCGCGACGCCATCCTGAAGGCCTCGGTCTTCGCCTCCACCCACAGCGACGACGACCTGACCTCGCTGGCCGACTACGTCGGACGGATGCCGGAGAACCAGAAGTCGATCTACTACATGACGGGCGAATCGCGTCAGCAGATCGAGAGCTCACCACACCTGGAGGCGTTCCGTGCCAAGGGAATCGAGGTGCTCGTCCTCGACGACCCGGTGGACGAGATGTGGGTCGGATCGGGCCTGGAATTCGAGGGCAAGAGTTTCCAGTCGGTCGCCAAGGGTGCGGTGGATCTCGACGCCATCGACGGCGAGTCGGAATCCGACGACGCCGCAGACGAGACCAAGTCCGCCGAGTTCGCGCCGCTGCTCACGTGGCTGGGTGAGGCGCTGTCCGACGACATCACCGAGGCGCGGCTGTCCAAGCGCCTCACCGAATCCGCCGCCTGCCTGGTGGGTGACGACTTCTCGATGTCGCCGCAGCTGGAGAAGCTCTACCGCGCCTCCGGCCAGGAGGTCCCCAAGACCAAGCGCGCTCTGGAACTCAACGCCGATCACCCGCTGGTGACCGGTTTGAACACCGCATTCGGGGCGTCGGAGGATCATTCGGCGCTCATCCCGACCGCACGCCTGGTCTACGGCATGGCGCTGATCGCCGAGGGCGGCGAACTCGACGACCCTGCGGCGTTCGCGCGGCTCCTGGCCACCCAGCTGACCGACTCCCTCGCGACACCGCAGGGGTGAGTCTGCCGCCGACCACCCCGCGCGCATCCCGGTGGCGATGGATCGCCGGGGGTGCCGCGGTGGTGGCGGCGGCCGTCCTGCTCGTGGCGGTGCTCATCGTGCGGGTGCCGACCACGGCCCCGGAGCAGCCGACCACACCGGAGGAGACGGTGCGGGCCTTCCTCGATGCACTCGCCCGCACCGACGGCGCCACGGCCCGACGGCTCATCGTGACGGGGCCGGCTGCGGGGCCGTCAACGACATTCCTCACCGACGACGCGCTGGCCCGCCAGCAGGAGGCGGCCCCGATCGGTGACGTGCGCATCACCGGCACCGGCACCACCGGCACCAGTGAGGCCACTGACACCACCGCCGAATCGCCCGCACCGACCGGCGACCGTGCGGTCGTCGGTGCGGCGTTCCGCATCGGTGATCATGCGGTGAGCACCACCTACACGCTCACCAGGAACCAGGGACGGTGGTTGCTAGCCGATGGGGTTCGGTCGGTCTCGATCGCCGCGAGCCCCATCCCCGGGCTCACCCTGTTCGGCATCCCGGTGGCCGGTCACGCAAGCGCGTACGTGTTCCCGGGGCGCCTCGTGTGGGGCAGTGCCGATCCGTATCTGGCGGTGGCGGCCCCCGACGGTACCGCCACCGACGCCGCCGACGTGCCCGGCGGCTCCGCGGCAATACCGACCCCGGATCTCGTCGCCGCGCTGAGCGAGTCGGGACGGCGCGCCGTCGATGCCGCCCTCACCCGCCATCTCGACGGCTGTGCGTCGTCACGCCAGGCCGACGCGTCGACGGACCGGCCCGGCTGCGTTCAGCGGCTCTTCCGGGATGCCCGGCCAGGCTCCGTGCAGTGGACGGCACCCGACGACCTCGACGACCTCGTCGTCGACGTCGACCAGGCGGACCCGACCCGGGTGTCAGTCTTCGGCAGCGTCACCTGGCATGTGGGCTACACGCCGACCTACGGTGACCGACCGGTCCGGACCACGGTGGAGCAGCCGACGGAGGGCACCGTGGACATGACCGGCACCCCGACGCCCACCTATACACCGTCGGACGGGTGACGGTTCGGATGCCATGATCTCGATCAGGACGCCTCGTCGAGTGGTCGGTCGTCTGCGATCGCGCGATGGTGCGCCTCGAGTCCGACCACGTTGATGTCGTTGGCGCGGAACATCGGCTGCAGTCGAACACCGTGGCGTGCAGCGCATTCGGTGAGCAGGATCGCCCATCCTCGGTCGCGGGGCGTGATGCCGTCCGCGCCCGGGCGACTCAGCAGGCACGCCATCGACATCCCGATGGTGTTCTGCAGCGTCTCGCCGAACCGGAGCATGAGCAGATCGATCAACTCGGGGTCCGGCATGGTCGGCAGTGGAAGCTTGTTGATGGCCTTGATCAGGCGGCTGTCACGCTCGACGAACAGCAGCCACAACATCGGTTCACCGAATCCCAGCGGTCCCATGAGTGCGCGCCAGCGTTGCCTCAGATCGTCGGCGTCATGGAACGGCAGGTCGGCGGTGTCGATCGGTGGGATCGGGTCGGCGTCGGGCAACGCGTCCGGCGGTGTGGCGGTCGTCGGATCGGGGATGGGTGAGGTGTTGTGTGTCATGGTCTGATCGTGCGCCCGATCTCGGGTCGAGCGGCCGGCACGATCCACACCTGTGGATGCCGACGTTGACACCGGCGGCACAGTTCGGCCATGATGTCCGGCCACCATGACAGACTCGGGTGATGGGCATACTCACCCCCGTGGCGGTCAGGATCGGGTCGATCCCGTGGATGCCGCGGTATCTCCCGCAGATCGTCAAGTGCGACAACGCTCTTCGAAAGGTCACCGGCGAACGCTACGGCCTGCTCGACATCGCCGGACTGCCCAACACCACGGTCGTGGTCGCGGGCCGCCGCAGCGGTGTCGAACGCCAGACCCGGCTGCTGGCGGTACCTCGCCCGGGCGGCTCGTGGCTGATCGCGGGTTCCTACTTCGGCGGTCCGACGACGCCGCAGTGGGTGTACAACCTGCGTGCGACCGACACCGCCGCGATCCTCGACCGGGGAACGGCGGTGCCGGTGCGGGTGCGCGAGTTGCACGACCAGGCGCGTGCGGATGCCTGGCAGGATCTGCGCGCGGTCTGGCCCAACTTCGACCTGTACGAGGTACGCACCGATCGGCTGATCCCGGTGTTCGAACTGACACCGATCGAACCCGGGTGACCGCCCGGAGCGTCTTCTGAGGGGCTCCGGTTCCGAGGGCTCCGGCTCAGGACCCGCTGAAGTTCGGCTTGCGCTTCTCGAACACGGCGGTGATTGCCTCGGTGAGGTCGTTGCTCGGCAGGAACGCGGCGTTCCACGCGGCGACGAACCGCAGGCTGTCGGCCTGATCGGCGATGCGGCCGTGATCGAGGACCTCCTTGATGCCCGAGACGACCAGCGGCGGGTTGTCGGCGATCTCGCGGGCCGTCGCGCGGGCGGCGTCGAGGGCCTCGTCGGGGGTCGGGTAGACGTCGTTGACGAGCCCGATCTTCTCGGCGCGGGCGGCGTCGATGTCCTTGCCGGTCAACGCCAACTCGCGCAGGTGGCCGTCGCCGATGATCCCGGGGAGGCGGGCCAGGCTGCCGACGTCGGCCACCATCGCCACCCGGACCTCGCGCACGCTGAACTTCGCCTCGGCGCTCGCATACCGGATGTCGGCGGCCGAGATGAGGTCGACTCCGCCACCGATGCACCATCCGGAGATGGCGCAGATGACCGGTTTACGACAGTCCGCGACGGCGGTGATCGCCGCCTGCATCCGGGTGATGACTCCGTGGAAATCGGTGCGGGCCTTGGCCTTCGCGCCGTCGGCGAGGGCGGGTCCGAGGTCGCCGGCCATGGCCGCGAGGTCCAGGCCGTAGGAGAAATGCTTGCCCGCCCCGCGCAGGATCACCGCGCGGACGGCGTCGTCGGCGTCGAGGCCGGCGAACAACTCGGGCAGTTCCTGCCAGAAATCCGGTCCCATCGCGTTGCCCTTGCCCGGACCGATCAGGGTGACTTCGGCGATGTGGTCGTTGACGGAGACCTCGAAGGCCTTCCAAATGTCCTCACTCATGGCTAGGAGGTTACTCGGTGGTCACTTGAGGCCTGTCGGAACCGCCGTAGCACGTCTCGACCGCGTGGAGGGCGTCACGTCGAGGAGGCAAGAACGGTCAAGCACATCCGTGCCGACGCCGCGGATACTTGCTCTCATGACGACGATGCGCGGTCGACGATGACGGGCCCGGGTCACGACCGCATCCGGCAGTTGCTCGATGCAGTACTCGACGACGACAACGACACCCTGGCAACGATGGCCGAGCGGGCACATTCGTCGGCGTTTCACTTCGGCCGGCAGGTGAGCAGGTATTCCGGTGAGGCACCCCTGGCCATGCGTCGGCGGGTGATGCTCGAACGCGCCGCGTGGTATCTGCAACGCGGGTCCCGGGTCACCGACGTGGCCTTCGATTCCGGGTACGAATCGGTGGAGGGATTCAGCCGCGCGTTCGCCCGTGCCTTCGGTCATCCACCGAGCACCGCACCGGCGCGGCGTGATCGGGGGCACTGGCTCCCCGCACCCAACGGTATCCATTTCCACTCGCCGACGGTGCTCTACGTCGCCGCCGGGCGCGGGACCGACCAGTACGACGAGGCCGCATCCGGCGACATCCTGGCGATGATGATCCGTCACGACATCGACGACACCACCGCACTGCTGTCGGCCTCGGCGGTGCTCGACGACGCGGACTATCGTCGAATCATCTTCCCCGGCAACAAGATTCTTCAATGGCAGGGCGACGACGACTCGATCGCCCACGTGCTCACCCATCTGGTGACCGACAAACGTCCATGGCTGGCGTGCATCGAGGGTGGCCGGGCACCCGAGGCGGTCTCCGACGACCTCGCCGGACTCACCGCACTGCATCACGAGGTATCCGCGGAGTGGATCGCGTTGACGCGTGACATCGACCAGCGCGGCGCGTGGTCGGACCGCGTCATCGACGCCCTGTGTGAGCCACCGGAATCCTTCGTACTGTCCCAGATCGTCGCCCACGTGCTGACCTTCGCCGCCCATCGTCGGCAACTCGTGCGCATGATGCTGCGCGACGCCGGCGTCGACGTCACCACGCCGTCCCTCGACCCCGACCCGATCATGTGGCACCGCAACCGATCCGGAGGATTCCGATGACCGCTTTCCGCTACTTCACGGCCACCACCCTCGACGGCTTCCTGGCCGATGACGACGACAATCTCGACTGGCTGCTGAGCCAACCCATCGACGAGTCCGGACCCATGAATCACACCGACTTCATCGCCGACGTCGGCGCACTGGTCATGGGTGCCACCACGTATCGGTGGCTCCTCGATCACGAGGTGACCGCCGGCAGGCCGTGGCCGTACTCGGTGCCGACCTTCCTGTTCACTCACCGTGACGACGCTGCCGTGTCGCAGACGATCCGCGTGGTCTCCGGTGATCCGAGGGATCTGCGCGCCCAGATCGTCTCCGCCGCAGGCGATCGGGACGTGTGGGTGGTCGGCGGGGGAGATCTCGCCGCGCAGTTCGCCGACGCGGGCATGCTCGACGAGATCCTGGTGTCGATAGCGCCGGTCACCTTGGGCAGCGGTCGACCGTTGTTCACCGCGGCCTACGATCTCACTCTGACGTCGGTCGAGCGCAACTCCGCATTCGTCTGCGCCCGTTACGATGTCGTGGGTCCGCGGCGCGCCGGTGTGGGCCCGGGGGATGTCGTCTCGGGGGCCCTCAGCCCGGGGTGAGTGCCGGACCGGCGATCAGCGGCAGGTCGAGTGTGGTCCGTAGTCCGGCCGGTCCGGCGACGATCGCCGGGATCGCGTTCACCACCCGGCCGACGCCGGCGACGATCGCGGCGTGATTGTGATCGCCCTTGCGGCTGGTCGGGCAGATGTCGACGCGATAGGACGGTTCGCCGGTGATCTCGACGCGGTAGCAGCCCCCGTCCTGGGCGGGCTGTGCCCAATCCGGTCGCAGATCTCCGCGGAGTCTGGTCACGTGTTCGACGACGATCGCCGGACGTCCGTCGACCATGCCGATGATCTCGAAGCGCACCGCCGCGCGGGTCCCCTTGGGCACCGTTCCCGCGGCGATCTCGAATTCCTCTGGCGCGGGCTCACTCTCGTGCCGCTCGATGATCTCGTCGATCACGATCCCGGATGCGGCGGCAAGCTCGTGAATGGTGGTGCCCCACGCCAGAGCGAGCACACCGGGAAGGAACAGCATCGGGGTCTCGTCGAGCGGTTTGGCGAATCCCATCACGTCGAACATCACCTCGGCGCCGTCATAGGTGGCGTAGTCGGCGATCTCCATGCAGCGGATCTGCTCGATCCGCTGACACGTTCCGGCGAACGCGAGGGGGATGAGGTCGCTGGCGAATCCGGGATCGACGCCGGAGATGAACACGCTCGCGTCGTGTTCGGTGGCGACCGCCACGATCTTGTCGATGGCCTTGTCCGGCATGGCGCCCCACGGATACTGCAGGGTCACCGGCGCGGTGCCGACGACGTCGATGCCCGCGGCGAGGATGCGCAGCACGTCGTCGAACGCCTCGATCGGCCGGGTGTCACCCATGGCGGTGTAGACGATGCAGTCGGGCTTCGCGGCGATCAGCGTGTCGAGATCGCCGCCGGCGCTGACGCCGGTGACGGCGCTTGTCCCGGCGAGGGCGCCGGCATCGCGCCCGATCTTGTCGGGGTTGTGCACGCAGACCCCGACCAGCTCGAATCGGGGGTCGTCGATCAGCTGGGCGAGGGCCAGGCGGCCGGCGTTTCCGGTCCCGACCAGGCCCACACGGATCGCTGCTGCTTGTTCGGTCACTCTGCCATCGCTCCCGTCGTGGTGAACGTGTGTCCGTGGTGAACATCTGTCCGGACTCCTGTCCACATCAGTAGACCATGTTCGGTAGAACGTGTTCTCATTTTTGCGTTTCGGCTGTATGGTTGCTCGCCATGGGACGTGTGGACGGCAAGGTCGCAATCATCACCGGCGGTGCCAGAGGTATGGGCGCCGCGCATGCACGGGCGCTGGTCGCCGAGGGTGGCAAGGTCATCATCGGCGACATTCTCGACGACGAGGGCAAGGCGCTCGCCGCGGACATCGGTGACGCCGCGCGCTATGTACACCTCGACGTGACCTCGCCGGAGGACTGGCAGGCGGCGGTGGCCACCGCGACCGACGACTTCGGCAAGGTCAACGTGCTGGTGAACAACGCCGGCATCGTCAACGGGTCGACGATCCAGAAGTTCCGCCTCGACAAGTGGAAACAGATCATCGACGTCAACCTCACCGGGACGTTCCTGGGCATCCAGACGGTGGCCGATCCGATGATCGCCGCCGGCGGCGGGTCGATCATCAACGTGTCGTCGGTGGAGGGATTACGCGGAAGTCCGTGGGCGCACGGCTATGTCGCGTCCAAGTGGGGTGTGCGCGGACTCGCGAAGTCGGCCGCCTTGGAACTGGCGCCGCACAACGTGCGCGTCAACTCCATCCATCCCGGTCTGATTCGCACACCGATGACCGAGGGCCTGCCCGAGGACATGGTGAAGGTGCCGATGGGACGGGCGGCCGACTCGTCGGAGGTCTCGACCTTCGTGGTGTTCCTGGCCAGCGACGAATCGTCCTACGCCACCGGCGCCGAATTCGTCATGGACGGCGGGCTGTCAGCGGACGTGCCGCACAAGTAGATCCGGCACCGTTGCCTCGTTGTCGCACGTGCCCTGCCGCAACCGTCACTCGGTGCCGTAGATCCGGTCGCCGGCGTCGCCGATACCCGGCAGGATGTACCCGCGGTCGTCGAGTTCCCGGTCGATGCCCGCGGTGAAGATCGGCACCTCCGGGTGTGCGCCCTGTAGCGTCGCGATGCCCTCCGGGCAGGTCAGCACGCACACGAATCGGATCGATCGGGGGTGGTATTCCTTGAGCCGGTCGACGGCGGCCACGGCCGAATGTCCGGTCGCCAGAAGCGGATCGACCACCACGACGTCGCGCTCGTCGAGTTCCTTGGGCATCTTGAAGTAGTACTCGACCGGGATGTGGGTCTTGGGATCGCGGTAGAGACCGATGTGTCCGATGCGCGCGCCGGGGACCACGGTCAGCATGCCGTCGGCCATCGACGTACCACCGCGCAGGATCGCGGCGAACACCAGCTTCTTGCCGTCGATCACCATACCGGTGGTGACCTCCATCGGCGTCTCGACCTTGACCTCCTGCATCGGGATGTCGGCGAGGACGTCGTAGGTCATCAACGTCGAGATCTCGTCCAGGAGACGCCGAAAGTCATTGGTGGAGGTCTGTTTCTGGCGCATCAGGGTGAGTTTGTGTTGCACCAGTGGATGATCGATGACGTGCACGTCGTTCATGGAGGTCTCCTCACGCGAATCCGTTGATGTGAAGCCGTCGGTCAGAAGACCGTGCCGTCGCTGGCGATGTCCAACGGCGGCAATCCGTCTCGGAGTGTGCGGGCGGTTTCGCGTCCGGCCGCCCAGGTACCGCCCTCCAGGACGCAGGCCAGCGGCAACTCGGCCGCGGTCATGCCGAGACGATCCGCGACCAGGGGGGCGATCTCGTCGAGTAGTGCGACGGTCAGGGCCCGCCACTCGACGATGAACTCGTCGTCGACATGCCACCGGGCCGTCAGGGCGTCGGAGGGCACGGGAACGAGCACCGCGGTGTCGAGGAGCAGACCACCGTTGCGGTACTCGGGCAGTGCGGTCAGCGCGCCCAGATCCCCGACGTCGATGCCGGCCCACTCGAAGGGTTCGAGCAGTGAATAGGTCAGCCATTGCGACAGTTTGTGAAACGGCATCCACCCGGCGGTGCCGCCCGCACCATTAACCGCGGTGTGGTGCCAACAATCGCCCAGCGCGACCTCGCCGATCCGGTTGTCCGACGGCCAGATCGGCGACAGCGTGTCGAGCAGCAGCGACAAGATGTCGTGCGCGTCGACCGCACCCCCCGCGGCGGTCAGGCGATCGTAGAGGTCACCCGGCCGCCGGGAGGAGAAGACGTCGGGCCGGGCGTCGAGGGCGTCGGCGAGCCGATGCAGAACCGCCAGGCGGCCGGACAGGCCGACGAGCGGTGTGGTGGGACCGACGCCGAACGCGGCGGCGAGTGCGGCCTCGTCGATGGACCGCAGACCCGCGGCGTCGACCCGAAGCGGGACATCGGGATCCGAGGAGAACAGGCCGCCGGCGAAGGCGTGCACACTGGCCACCGCGAGGCCCTCAGATCGACGCACCCGCTGACCGGTGCCGGGTTCGTCGAAGTACCACTCTGCGCCCGCGCCGGCGTCGAGCAGAACGCTGACGACGGCGAGGTCGATCTGGGTGCGGGCCCGTTCGGCGGCGCCGACCTCACCGAGTCGGACGTCGAGGTCGGCGACCCGATCCACGCCGCCGACCTCGAAATGCCGCCATCGGCTGTGATACGGGATCGCGAGGTCGGGATAGCGGGCGCGGGTGACCTCGGCGACCAGTGCCACCGCGTCGCCGATGCGGTCGTCGTCGACGCGGAACCACGACGAGGCGCCGGAGCGCGACCGATCCAGCAATGCCGTTGCGCGACTGCGGATCTCCGCAGTCGACCGCAGCGTCGCGACGGCGTTCGCGGTGTCGGGCGAACCGGCGACCCGGGTGCCGGCGGTCATCCGGAGAGCCCCCGGCCCTTGACCTGACGTAGATCGTCGGTGGACGGCACCGCACCCCTGGTGAAGTAGCCGGCCGCCATCTTGGCGTCGATCTCCACTCGGGCGTCGGCCGGGATGAGTTCCATCGGGATGTCGACGCGCTCACCGACACTGATCCCGGAACCGGTGATCGCGTCGTACTTCATGTTGCTCATCGACACCAGGCGGTCGATCTTGGTGATACCCAGCCAATGCAGCACGTCGGGCATGAGTTCCTGGAATCGCATGTCCTGCACGCCGGCGACGCACTCGGTACGTGCGAAGTACTGGTCGGCGGTGTCGCCACCCTCCTGACGTTTGCGGGCGTTGTAGACGAGGAATTTGGTGACCTCGCCGAGCGCGCGGCCCTCCTTGCGCGAATAGGCGACCAGGCCCACTCCGCCGCGTTGCACCCCCTGGATGCATTCCTCGATCGCGTGGGTGAGGTAGGGGCGGCAGGTGCAGATGTCGGACCCGAACACGTCGGAGCCGTTGCATTCGTCGTGGACCCGGGCGGTGAGCTCGGTACCGGGATCCGACAGCTTCGTCGGGTCACCGAAGATGTAGACCGTCTGGCCGCCGATCGGGGGCAGGAACACCTCGAGATCCGAACGTGTCACCAATTCCGGATACATGCCGCCGGTCTCCTCGAACAGCACCCGCCGCAACTCGGTCTCGGTGCAGCCGAACCGCTCGGCCACGCCCGGCAGCCACCACACCGGTTCGACGGCAGCCTTGGTCACCAGGGCGGCACCGGTCGGCAAGAGGACCTCGCCGTCGGGATGCAACCGCCCCGACGCGATGGCCTCGGCGATCTCCGGGAGGATGACGTGCGCCTTGGTGATGGCGATGGTGGGTCGGATGTCGTAACCCCGGGCCAGCAACTCCGGGAACGACTCCGCGATCGTCGCGCCCCACGGATCGATGCTGACGATCGACTTCGGATCCGACCACTGCGGATGAGGTCCGACGATGTCGGTGGGTGAGGTGTTGGTGAGATCGGCGCGGTGCTCGCGCGACAACGCACCGGCGGCGACGGCCAGCGCGCGGTACACGCTGTAGGAGCCGCTGTGGGTTCCCACGACGTTGCGGTGTGCGCGATCGGTGGTGGTCGCGATGACCGGCCCGCGCGCCTCGGCGGTCGGCGCGCCCCAGGTGATCGACGGTGCCGCGGATCCGCCGCTGTGGGAGGTCAGGCGGATGTGGCCGGGGGGCCGCCCGCTCGCTGTGGTCGCCATTGCCCATCCTCTCCGCGTCGTCCCGGTCCTTCACCGGAAACGATCGACGTTCTGGTGGATCCCGCTGTGGTGGATCCGTCGATACCGGTCTCACCGGTGTCGAGGAAACCGCCAGCATAGTCACGGATCCGGGCGCCTGCCCGGCGAAGCACACGCGGAGTACCCGCGGTGGCGCTCACCGTTGGCTTCCTCGTCGATGCACCGACACCGCGTAGTCGCCTCCGGTGAACCGATCCCCATCCCAGGTGGCATATCGGTCGACCGCCGTGAGGCCCGCCGTCTCGGCGTGACTGTCGTAGTCGGACAACGACAGTCGTCCCGGCCTCACCGAGAACCCGGCCACCAGCAGACCACCCGGACGCAGTCGCGCCGCGCACTGAGCGAGTACCCGCGACTCGGAACCGGGGGTGAGAAAGATCATCACGTTCCCGGCGAGCACGACGACGTCGAACCGGTCGGTCACGTGATCGGAGAGTTCGGCGAGATCGGCTGTCACCCAGTCGATGTCGCCACACTTGTCCCGGGCGGCGGCGAGCATGCCGTCGTCGGCGTCGACACCGACGACGGAGTATCCGCGTCGATGCAGTTCGATGCCCACCCGTCCGGTCCCGCAACCCGCGTCGAGGACCCGGGTGCCGTCGACCTCCGTCAGCAGGGATTCGACGAGATCGGCCTCCCCGTGGATGTTGTCCCCGGATGCCGCCAGCTGCTCCCACCGCTGGTCGTAGTCACGGCCGCGCGGCGCCGACGTCGTATCCCATCGTGTCATCACTCCAGTGTGCTCCCGGGCGCCGGCGGAAACCACGTTGACCGTTGTTCGCACCGAGTCCAGACTGGCCGGGTGATCGCTTCATCGGGTGTCGGCGCACTGCGCCGTGAGGGGGTTTCCGGCGTGCGCGCCGGCAGCAGATAGCTCTCGTCATCGGAACGCGGACGTCACCAGGTGACGTTCGCGCCCTGAGTCACGCCCATCGGGCGCGTCCCCATCTCATTCCCGACGATCACCAGGAGTTCTATTTCTCATGCACCCATTGTCCGAATCCGACATCCGTACCGCTCTCGTCAACGCCTCGGTCTCCGAACGCAGATCCCTGCACCTTCCGCCCGACTTCGACGAGATCGGTTGGGCCGAAATCGATTACCTCGGGTGGCGGGATCCCAAGTCGCCGACCGTCGGCTATCTCGTCATCCAGCGCGACGAACGTCCCGTCGGTCTGATGCTGCGAGCGGGTGCGGTACCCCCACGCACCCGGCCGCAGTGTGTGCTGTGCGAGGACATCTCGCTCCCCAACGAGGTGGTGTTGTTCAGTGCCCGCCGCGCAGGTGCGGCCGGACGCAAGGGAGACACCGTCGGCACCCTGATCTGTGCGAACTTCGAATGTTCGCGCAATGTGCGGCGGCTACCATCCTCGGCGATGGCCGGCGACGACCCCGAACGTGTGCGCCTGGCCCGCATCGACGGGCTTCGTGAGCGCGTGCAACGTTTCGTGGCGCGGGTGTGCTCGTGACATGACACGACAGGGGCCATGACACGACAGGGCGCCCCCGGGAATCCGGGGGCGCCACCGCGTCACGAAGCCGCATCACGCGGCAGGTGCGATCAGTCCAGGTCGTACCGATCGAGTTCCATCACCTTGGTCCACGCCTTGATGAAGTCGACGACGAACTTCTCCTTCGAGTCGTCCTCGGCGTACACCTCGGCGAGGGCACGGAGATCGGAGTTGGCACCGAACGCCAGATCGACGCGGGTCCCGGTCCACTTCTGTGCACCCGTCTCCCGGTCGGTGGCGACGTAGGTGCCGTCATCGGCCGGCGCCTTGCTCCACTCGACATCCATGTCACAGATGTTGACGAAGAAGTCATTCGTCAAGGTGCCGGGCGTCTCGGTGAGCACACCATGGGCAGAACCCTGGTAGTTCGCACCCAGCACCCGCAGACCACCGACGAGGACCGTCATCTCCGGCGGCGACAGGGTCAGCAGATTCGCCTTGTCGACCAGATTGAACTCGGCAGGCAACTCGTTGCCCTTGCCCTCGTAATTGCGGAAACCGTCGTACTTCGGCTCCAGGTAGGCGAACGACTCGGTGTCGGTCTGATCCTGGGTGGCGTCGGTCCGGCCGGGCGTGAACGGCACCGACACGTCGAATCCGGCGTCCTTGGCCGCCTTCTCGATGGCGGCGACGCCACCGAGGACAACGAGATCGGCGAACGACACCTTCGGTCCGCTCTCGACGTTGAAGGCCTGCTGCACACTCTCGAGCTTGGCGATCACCTGTGCCAGCTCGTCGGGTTCGGCCGATTCCCAACCGAGTTGCGGCTGCAGGCGGATGCGGCCACCGTTGGCGCCGCCGCGGTAGTCGCTGCCACGGAAGGTCGCGGCCGACTTCCACGCCGTCGATACCAGTTGCGCGACACTCAATCCCGACTCGAGGATCGATGCCTTGAGGCTGTCGGCGTCGGAATCGGAGATCGTCGGGCCCTGCTGGGCGGGGACGTTGTCCTGCCACAGGTAGGTCTCCGACGGCGCGAGCGGACCGCGGTACCGGATGGCCGGTCCCATGTCGCGGTGCAGGAGCTTGAACCACGCCTTGGCGAACTCCTCGGCCAGCTCCTCCGGATGATCGAGCCAGCGCCGGGTGATCTCACCGTAGGCCGGGTCGAAGCGCATCGTCAGGTCGGTGGTCAGCATCGCCGGGTGGGTCTTGCCCTCGCCCTGGGCCATCGGGACGGAGTTGGCCCACCCGTTGTCCTTGGGCTTCCACTGGTTGGCGCCGGCCGGGCTCTGAGTGAGTTCCCATTCGTTGCCGTAGAGGATCTCCAGGAAGCTGTTGTCCCACTTGGTCGGGGTGTGGGTCCAGGTGACCTCGATACCACTGGTGATGGTGTCGTTGCCCACTCCGGTGCCCTGCGGATTCTTCCACCCCAGACCCATCTGCTCGAGCGGTGAGGCCTCGGGCTCGGGGCCCAGCAGGTCGGCGTCACCGTTGCCGTGGGTCTTGCCGAAGGTGTGCCCACCGACGATCAGGGCGGCGGTCTCCACGTCGTTCATCGCCATCCGGCCGAACGTCTCCCGGATGTCGGCCGCGGCCGCGAGATAATCCGGGTTTCCTTCGGGGCCTTCGGGATTGACGTAGATCAGACCCATGGTGGTGGCGCCCAACGGGTTCTCGAGATCCCGCTTGCCGTCCTGATAGCGCAGGTTGGTGCCCAGCCACACCGACTCGGCGCCCCAGTACACCTCCTCGGCCTCCCACTCGTCGGGCCGCCCGAAGGCGAAGCCCTTGGTGTGAAAGCCCATGTCCTCCAACGCGACATTGCCGGCGAGGACGAGCAGATCCGACCACGACAGGGCCTTGCCGTACTTCTTCTTGACCGGCCACAACAGGCGTCGGGCCTTGTCCAGGCTGACATTGTCCGGCCAACTGTTCAGCGGAGCGAAACGCTGCATGCCGGTGCCGGCACCACCGCGGCCGTCCTCGACGCGGTAGGTGCCCGCGGCATGCCACGACATGCGGACGAAGAACGGTCCGTAGTGCCCGAAGTCGGCGGGCCACCACGACTTCGAGTCAGTCATCACGGCCTTGACATCGGCGACGAGGCCGTCGACATCGAGGCCGGCGAGCGCCGCGTCGTAGTCGAAATCGGGTTCGCGCGGCCGGATGACATCCGGATTATGGGCCAGGACACGGAGATTCAGTTTCTCCGGCCACCACTGGTCGTTGCCACCGCCCTCCACGGGCGGCCGGATGTGCATCGGACAGCCTGCAGGCTCTCCGGCATCGGTGTTCGCCTCTCCGATCGGGGGGGAGGCGATGTTCTCGTCAGACACGACATTCCTTTCGGTGTGGGGTGATCCGGGCTGTGATCACGGTCGTGACCCGGGGCTGGAAGAGGCTGCGCATTCGGGGCACAACCCCCAGTAGATGACCTCGGCCTCGTCGAGAACGAAACCATTGTCGTCGGACGGCGTCAGACATGGACGTTCGCCGACCGCGCAATCCACATCGCCGATGGTGCCGCAGGAACGGCACACCGTGTGATGGTGATTGTCACCGACGCGCGCCTCGTATCGAGCCACATGACCTGATGGCTGGATACGGCGGACGAGCCCGACGTCGGTGAGTGCGGCGAGGATGTCGTACACAGCCTGCCGTGAGACGTCCGGCAGGTCCGCGCGTGCGGCCTGGAAGATCGACTCGGTGTCGGCATGCGGTCGTGCATGGACAGCCTCGAGTACCGCCACCCGGGGGCGGGTGACGCGGAGTTCGGCGGAACGCAACATGCCCGCGAAGTCCGACGGTGAGGTCACGGCGATCAGTATGCGCGCCTTTCTGGAATGATTCAGGACTTTCGCAAACTGAGACGACGTCCTGCCCGCGCAGATGTCCGACGCGCCGCATGCCAAGCTGGAACGATGCGCGCGACGTCGGACGAGGTGATCTCGGAGTCGCTGGCGTGGCGATCGTCGTGGCATCCGCAGGGGTCGCAGCACCATCGCGACGGCCCCTTCGAGTTCTACGTCCTCGAAGGTGAGGCGACGCTGCTGCACTATCACGGCGGCGACACCGATCCCGTGCGCGTCCTCGACTCCGCGGCAGCGGTGATGGCGCGGCGCGGCGCCTCGTCGGCACGCATCACGGTGGGCGTGGGAACCTTCGCCGGCCTCGACGAGGACACTCTGCGGCGCCGCGGCGCACGCACCGTGGCCGTCGTCGACATCGTCGCGCTTACGCTCGGCGACGGTGCCGATGCCGCGATCGTGGTGCCGGAGCGCATCACCGTGCGCCGCGTGATGACGCCGGACGATGTCACCGAGTTCGCCGACGTGTCCGAGCGCGCCTGGGGCTTCCCACCACACATTCTCGCCGAGCCGGATTTCCGCATCGACGACCCGCACATCCGGCTCTTCACCGCCTCGGAGCGCGGGACTGCCGTCGGGATCGGCGGCTACCAGTTGTGCGGCGACGTCGCCCGGTTCTGGGGTGCGGCGATCCTGCCCGAGCATCGAGGCCGCGGCGCATACCGGGCGCTGATCGCCGCGCGCCTCCGCGATGCCCACGATGTGGGCGCCCGACTCGCGCTGGTCCACGCGGAGCAGACGTCCTCGCCGATTCTGCAGCGGCTGGGATTCGTCAAATACGGCGAACGGCGGCTGACGTGGCTTCCGCTCCCGTGACCCACACGGAACACTCAGGCCACCGCAAGCAAGATGCCCACCCCGATGAACAGGGTGCCGAAGAAGATGTTGAGGCGGCGCTGACCACGTTCGCTGCGCGTGGCCCGGGCGAAACCACGGCCGACGAGGGCGAAGAACAACCACATCACGACGATGTCCACGACGACGATCGTGATGCCGATGATCAGGTACTGCAGCAGAAATCCGGTCTCCGGTCGGACGAATCCGGGGATGAACGCCAGGAAGAACACGATGGCCTTCGGATTGAGCAGATTGACCCACAACCCCTGAACGAACATCGCCCACGCCGTCTGGGTGCGGGTGCTGGCGGTGGGATCGGCGGTGGCCACCGGTCGCTGAAGAATCTGTCGTACACCGAGATACACCAGATAGGCGGCGCCGGTGTAGCGGATCACCTCGAACGCGGTCGGGGAGCGGGCGATGATCACACCGAGGCCGGCGGCCACGATCGCGAGTTGGATGATCAGGGCCGCCTGCTGACCGAGGACTCCCCAGATCGCACGCCGATGGCCGACCGCGATGGCGTTCGACATCGTGTTCACCGCGCCCGCTCCCGGCGTGAAACTGATGAGAAGGCAGGCGAGCAGCAACGTCACCCAGGTGGACCACGACACGTCGCGTCAGAGTAGCCGCCCGATCCGGGCACGGTGTGCGCCGGGCATGGTGTGATCGAGTCATGACCGACGCCCCCGCCGATCTCGATGAGATCGCCGACGAACTGTACGGGCTCACACCGGCGGACTTCACCGCGCGGCGTAACGTGTATGCGAAAGGGGCACGGCAGCGCGGCGATCGGGACCTCGCGGCCACCATCACCGCGCTGCGGCGCCCCACACAGTCCGCCTGGATCCTCAACCAGTGGATTCGACGCCACCCGGACGGCATCGACGCGATCGTCGAACTCGGCACCGCACTGCGTGAGGCGCAACGACGCGGTGCCCTCGGGCGGCTGCGCGACCTCGCCGACCGACGGCGGCACGTCATCGTCGATGCGGCCGCCGGCATCGGCGAGGTGGCCGCCGACCTCGGTGCCCGGATGTCGCCGGCGACCGAACGGGAGATCACCCAGACCCTGCGGGCGGCGATCGCCGACGAGGCCACCGCGCGCCTACTCGGCCGCGGCCGGCTGGTGGTCGCCGCCGAATACAGCGGATTCGGTCCGGCCGGCATCGTCGCCGTGCCCGATGCGCCCACCGAGGACCCGGCGGACCAGGCGAATGCCGGCGCGGACGATGCCACCGAAGCGGCCGAAATCGAGACGCGACGTCGCCACGCCGAAGCCGAACTGCGACGTGCCGAATCCCGCCGCGACGACGCGCAGCAGGCGGTGAGCGATGCGGCGGAATCGGTTTCGGCCGCCGCCGCCGAGGTGGGCACGCTGACCGACGAAACCGACCGGCTCCGAGCCGAACTCGCACGCGCCGAGCAGGAGTTGGGCTTCGCCAGGCGACGGCACTCCACCGCCGACGACGCGGCCACGGCCGCGGCCGGCGAACTCCGTTCTGCCGAGCGGGCCGTCGCCGCCGCACGCGAGGTGCTCGACCGCCTGCCCGAAGCCTGACAAGCCCGGGCGTTAATTCCGTTGCGCCACCACGTTGTGGCCTTCTACAGTCTGTATTTCGTGGCATGGCACATAAGCCGGGGCAACCCGGTGAAAGGCGGGTGACATCCGTCGCCGGGGAGAGATTTCCGGTACCCCATGCACTCCGAGTCGGAACCTTCACCTCCGGGTGGAGGCACACCCGAAGCGAATCCGACGGCCGCAGGGTCGGGAGAGCCAATCGGTGACCCATCGTCACGCCAGGACGATGTCGGTGGCAACGGTGTGTGCGACAGAGGAAGGGACATCGGTCCGAGATCGTCAGTCGAGGGCGTGTCCCATGACCGTGAACACGGGGCGTGGCGGCTTCGTTGCAGCGGAAGAGATCTGATAGGCCCGACAGCCGAAGGATCGAGGGTGTGCGGTATTCCGTCCTCCAAAGGGACGGAGCCGCAGGGAAAGCGCATCCTCCGTCGAGAAATGCAGTAGCTCAATTGGACAGAGCAGTTGGTTGCAGACCGACAGGTTATCGGTTCGAATCCGATATGCGATACCCAGCGAAAGCCTTTCCCCGGCGACATGTGACAGTGTCCTAATCCCTGACCCGGCAACGGGAATCGGGGCATCGCACGGCCCGCAAGGCCGGACGGTGTTCATGCGTGAGTAGTGGTAGCGAGGGACCGGCCAGTCCCGTCGTGACACCAAAGCGGTGGAGAAGCGGTCGCCGATACGCGTGGTGCCACGAACGGCACTGGACACGGTGGGTACCGTCGAGAGGCGGTGGACACGCGAAAAACCCCTCCCACAGGGGGAATACAACTCGCCAGAGCCCACCGAGAGCCGGGAGCACGTCTCACTCCCGGCACTCACACTCTCCCCGGCGCGTCACCAGGTGCCGATGACCCCGGCCAGGATCTCGCACTGCCGACCGAGGAATTCGCGGGACACCCGGAGTTTCGGTGCGACGATGTCGAATCCGTGGAAGGCGCCGGGCACGGTGTCGAACGTGACGGGAACACCGGCGTCGGACAGGCGGCGCGCGTAGGCGAGATCCTCGTCGTGGAACAGGTCGCGGGTGCCGACGCCGATCCACGTCGGTGGTAGACCGTGCAGGTCGTCGCGACGGGCCGGGGCGACGAGAACCGGGTCGGCGCCGCCGAGGTAGGCCGCCCACGCCACGCGATTGGAGCGCGGACTCCACACACGCAGCCGGGCGGGATCGCCGGCCGGGTCCTCGGTGGTGCGGTCGTCGATCATCGGGTAGACCAACAGCTGAAAGCGTGGTGCGAAGTCGCCGACGTCGCGGCACCGCAGGGCCAGTGCCGCGGCCAGTCCGCCGCCCGCGCTCGCACCGCCCAGGATGATGCGGTCGGCGTCGACGTCGGATTGTCGCGCAAGCCATTCCAGTGCGAGGTGGCAATCCTGCAGCGGTACCGGATACGGATGTCCGGGCGCCAAACGGTACTCGACCGCGGCCACGACGATGCCGAGGCGCCGAGCGAACTCACTGCACCGCTGGTCGTCCCCGGCCGCCGAACCGATCACATACCCACCACCGTGCATCCACAGCATCGCGCCACCGGACGACGCCGTGGTGACATCGTCGTCGGCGGGACGATGAACACGGACGGCGACGCCGTCGCCGAGATCGTGAACGTCCACACCCGCGGGCCGGCGGCCGGCGAGTCGGCGACTCAACGCCTTCAAGGGGCGGATCGTGGCGCCCGTGACGATCGTTCGAGGAAGCAGTCGGGCGGCGAGTCTCAGGTCGGGATGGACGGGATCGTCGGTGGGTGATCCCGGAGCGTCGTCGTACATCGGCTACCGCGCACCGTATCGCGCGTCGACGATGCCGAGCCGGACGACCTCACGCAACCAGTCCGGGAATTCGGAGAGCAGTTGCTCGTACAGTTCGGCGTCACTCATCCTGTCGACATCGTCGATGGCGAAGAATCCGGCGTTGTCCACGACCCGGCCGGTGAGAGTGTCGAGTTCGGTCAGGATTCCGAAACGGTTGCGGCCCAGACCGATGAACTGCCAGAACACCGGCAGGCGGGCGGCGTCGTGAATGAGCGACCGGATCTTGGGAACCTTCGAATGGAATCCGCCGTCGGTGAAGAACAGCACCAACACGGGCTGACGATCGGTGACGTCACCGAGGAGTGCGTTCATGATCGGCAGCTCTTCGTTGACGCCACCGATCTGGCGGTCGTAGTCGATCTCCGGACCCAGCGGGGGTCCGTGCCGGCCGGTCAGGTGTACGTAGGTGTCCATCCAGCGGTCGGCGTCGGCGACGGTGACGTCGGGGAGTTGCGCGTACCCGCTGCCGTAGAGGTAGGCCTCCAAGTTGCCGTCGCTGTCGAGTTGGGTGGCCACCGGGATCATGCGCTCCACCACCCGGTGGACGGTGCGCTGCTTGTAGAGTTTGCGCATCGACATCGTCTTGTCGATCACCAGGATCACCCGCGCGGTGGCGCCGGCGGCACCCTTGGTGAGAAGGACCTTGTGCACCTGCTCTTTTCGCAGGTTCAGTGTCTGACGTTTCTCCAGGGACAGCTTCTCTTCGCCCTTGACCATGCGAATGGCCGGTGCGGCCGGAACGCCCGGGTTTGCGGGCGCCGCAGGTGGTGTCGCAGTCGGTTCGTCATCGACGTCGACGCCGTGCTCGCGGACGAGCGCGGCGAATCCGCCCTCCCAGCCGGCCGATTCGCTGCGGACCTTCCAGCCGGCGCCACGTCGGTACACCTCGACGAGGACGGCGGCCCGCTCGACGGTCAGTCCCTGCGCCGGGGCGCTGATGGTGTCGGCGCCGTCGGTGATCGTGGTGGTGATCGACGAGGCACCCAGCGTCGCCGGAGCGTCGATCGACAGACCGATGGCGATGCGATCCACCTCGGGAGGCAACGCCGCCAGGTCGATAGCGAGGGTCGACGGTCCGGTGAGAATCACCCCGCCCTCCGGACTCCGCGGATTGTTGAAGAACACGAAATCGGCGTCGGTGCGCACGCGTCGGTCGGTTGCGAGCAGAAACGCGACGATGTCGACCGGCGCTCCGCTGACCGCGATGGTCAGCGATGGCGATGACACAGTGGTGTTCTCTCCGCGCCCGAGTGAGCGAGCAGCCATGGTGCGGCATCCTCCGAATTGTCCGTTTTCGATGTCCCTCGAGAACCCTACGTGGTGCCGCCGACAGTATCGGGCGCAGCGTCTCGAAATGCACGAACGGACGACAGAGTTGGCCATGGACATGGCTGACTCCGAATTCGACCCCCGAACGCTTATCGCCGAAACCCGGCTGGCGATTCTCGCCACCATCAAATCCAACGGAATGCCGCAATTGTCGCCGGTGACGGCCGTCTTCGACGCCGACGCCGACATCATCCAGGTGTCGATGACCGAGGGACGCGCCAAGACCGCGAATCTGCGTCGCGATCCCCGGGCGGCGATCGAATTCACTGGCCCCGACGGGTACACCTGGGCGACCGCCGAGGGAACGGTCACCTTGACCGGACCGGGCACCGACCCCGACGGACCGGAGGTCGACGCACTCGTCGACTACTATCGGCTCGGCGCGGGCGAGCATCCCGACTGGGCGGAGTACCGCAGCGTGATGGTGTCGGACCGCCGGGTGCTGATGACCTTGCACATCACTCGCGTCTACGGCGCCAAACTGCGCTGATCCGGCGTCGGAGGCGCGCGCCGGCACGCGAGGGGAGTGGTGAGTCGGCGTGGTCGACCGGATGGAACGCCATCAGGTGCCGCTGTATCTGGTGGCGATCGCGGTGGGGATGATCGTCGGACTCGGAGTTCCCGACGCCGGGCCCACTCTCGAACTTTTGATCAGCCCCGCACTCGCCGCGCTGCTCTACGTCACCTTTCTCCAGGTGCCGGCGCGGGCACTGCTCACCGCGCTGCGCGACGGCCGATTTCTGCTCGCCGTGGTGGTGATCAACTTCGTGGTGGTCCCGGTGGTGGTCGCGGCGATGTACCACTTCCTGCCGGTCGATCAGGCCATCCGGGTCGGTGTGCTGCTGGTCCTGCTGTGTCCGTGTGTCGACTACGTCATCGTGTTCAGCGGACTGGCCGGCGGTGACGGTCGCCGGTTGCTGTCGGCCACGCCGCTGCTGCTCCTGCTGCAGATGGTGATGCTGCCGGTGTTCCTGTGGGCGTTCATGGGCGCCGACCTTGCCGATGTGGTTGACGCGCAACCGTTTCTGATGGCCTTTCTCACCCTCATCGTGATCCCGCTCGCCGCGGCGTGGCTCACTCAGTGGTGGGCGTCGGCGCATCGGTCCGGTCGGCGATTCTCCTCGGGGGCATCGGCATTGATGGTGCCGCTGATGATGGTGGTCCTCGCGGTCGTGGTCGCCTGCCAGATTCCGGCGGTGCGCGACGGTCTCGGTGCGGTGGCCGAAGTGATCCCGTTCTACGTCGCCTTCATCGTCGTGATGACACTCGTCGGTGTGGGTGTCGGCAAGTGGTTCGGGTTCGGCGTGCCGGCTCGGCGCGCCGTGGTGTTCACCGGCGTGACCCGCAATTCGCTTGTGGTGCTTCCGTTGGCGCTCGCGCTGCCGGCCGGGCTGGAGTCCGCGGCGGTCGTGGTGGTCGCCCAGACGCTGGTCGAGGTGATCGGGATGGTGGTGCTGGTACGCGTGGTTCCCCGACTGGTGCCGGCGCCGCAGCCTTCCGCCTGACCGCGGAACCGTTCGCCGCGGGGCTCAGTCGACGACGAATCGTCCGCCGGGGCGAGTGCCGACGCCCCCTTCGCGTTGCCGCCGGATGACATATCGGCCCGGTGCGATACCGCTCGCCCCGTGTTCGGGGTGGATCAGATAGGCCGTTGTGCGAGTGTCGAGGACGCCGAGCGTGAGGAATTCGGAATCGTGGTGACCGGTGGTCCATTCGCATCGGTCGTCGTCGGCGATCAGGGTGTGCGGATTCCCGCCGGAACCGCTGCGCAGCACTTCGATCCCGGCCTGCGGAACCGTCGTCCACCGTGCCCTGAGGTGGACGATGACGACGTCGGCGACGACGTCGAATGGGATGACGATCAGGTCGCCCTGGGCCTGCATCCCGGCGGTCACCGGGATGGCGATGTAGCGGTCGAGATGATCGAGGACGTCAAGTCCGGATCGCGCGGTGAGTTGGGTCAGCGTGGGTGTGGTCATGAGGTCACCTGTGTGTGGTCGGGAGTGGTTGGGGGAGTGACGGATCAGGGGTCGGTCAGGTGCGCCGGGTGAGCTGTGAATAGGTCTCGGCGCTGAGGCCGTAGGTCCATCCGGCGGCGGCGAGGCCTGTCGGCAACCATTGCGGCACGGTGAGTCCGTAGCAGCGACGAGTGCCATCGCGTTCCACAGAACCGTTGGTCGCCAGCAATATTCGATCACGACGTCTCCATTCCGGCGGTGGTGCGTACAGGCGGAGGGGATGGCCCGCGTTGCCCGGGTCATCGGTCTCGTCGACCAGTGACAGTCGGGCCGACGCCACGTAGGTGTCCCAGCCGATGCGTTCGATGGCGCACCGTCGGATCTCGATGTTGCGTTCGGCCGCGATGCGTTCGGGCGACGGATCGTCGAGAACCCAGTGCGGCACGGTCGTCCCGTGGATCGCGAAAACACTTTGCCCGTCGGCGAATTCGACAGCCTGTGAAGAATTGGCATGGAGACGGCGTTCGTCGTGAACGGCGCCCGGGGTCGGTTCGGTACGCAGCCCGGTCGGCCGCTCGGACATCACGCACACGCCGTCGAGCGGCCACCACCAGCCTGTGGACTCGGCGATCCGAATCTGCAGGTCCAGCACGTGAAGTTCACGGCGGGTGAATCCGATCAGTCCGAGCGCACGATAGACGTCATGACACGCCAGACGATGCGCCTCGTGCTGTCCGTACCACGTGACGACGTTGGGTTGTGCGGGCACGAGGGTGCGGATCGCCGGTGCGATCGAATCGAAGATCGTCGTGCGCAGTGCGTCGTGCAGGGCGGCGCGGATCACGTCGTCGACACCGATACCTTCCCGGATGGCCATATCGATCGACAGGAACCTGGCCTGTGGCGCCCGGCGATAGGGGTACGGTTCGGTATTCATCCGCAGGCGGATGCGCTGGTCGATCCGTGATCGCGTCCCGGTGATCAGCGAGGCGATGTCCCGCGATGCGTGATCTGTTGCACCACTGACGATCCCGGCCCCAGATTCCGGGGAGTCGGTCCAGGTGAAGTGCGGTCGGGGGCGGTTGCAGAGGTGATACAGCTCGGCGACTGTGTCTTCGGCGGCCGACCGATCCGAGGGCTCGGTGGACATCCCGATACGGAGCCACCGGTTGCGGGCGCACACGACCGCGTGTGATTGATCGGTCAGAAGGGAATCGGCGAGCGAACCTCGGGAAATCGTGGTTCCCCGAGTGGTACCGCGCCTCATGCGATGGAGGCGGAGTACGCCTTTCCGTGAGTCATGGTGACCAAGGATGGCAGGAATCCTTCACGGCCGCAAGGGGCATTCGGCACCAGTGACATTGCCGACCGCGCGATCTAGAGTCGCAGGCATGAGCGAGCGCACCTGGGATTTCACCGCCGACGATGGTTCGGTGACCGCGCACACCGGCGTCACCGGTCCCGCGGCGCGGACCGGACATCGCCTGACGATCGAGTGGGAGAAGTGGTCGGCGACGGCGATCCTGGACGACGACGAACCGGTGAGTCTGGCGGCACATATCGAGGTGGACTCACTTCAGGTGCGTTCGGGTGAAGGCGGCGTGACCCCGCTGAGCGGTCCGGAGAAGCTGGTTGCCCGCGCCAATGCACTGAAGTCGTTGAAGGCCAACAAGAATCCGGCGATCTCCTATCGATCCGCCTCGATTGCGAAGACCGACAACGGGTATCGCATCGACGGAGCACTCACCATCCTCGGCCGGGACAGGTCACATCCACTGGAGGTGACGGTGACCGAGTCCGCCGAGGGCTGGGAGTTCGGTATCGACACGACGATCACTCAAACCGACTTCGGAGTGAAGCCGTACGCACTGATGATGGGTGCGCTCAAGGTCGCCGACGACGTCCGGGTGGTCGTCGTCGCTCGGCACGCGACCGGGCTTTGAGCGTGGGCCGCAGGTCGGTGGCCTGCAGTCTCCAGCGTTCCGCGGAACGCCTGCCCCGGTGGTCAGGCGGCGTGGGCGAGTTCGGTGGTGCGTTGTTCTCCGACAGAATCGGCCTCCGAGCGTTCCGCGGAACGCTCGGGACGCCCGACGACCCTCAGTCGACCTCGACCTCGTAGACCACGAACTCGCTGGTGGCGAGCCGGTCGTAGAGTCGACGCGCGGTCGAGTTGTCCTGCGCGGTCTGCCAGTACACCTTGGGAAGGTCATGCGCGGCGGCCCACGCCGTCACATGCTCGATCAGTGCGGCCCCCACACCAGAGGATCGTGCATCGACCGCGACGTAGAGATCTTCCAAGTAGCAGTACGGCTTCTCGCTCCACGTCGATGCGTGGGTAAGCCAATGGACGATGCCGACGACGACGCCGTCGGCGACGGCCACCGCACCCCACATGTCGACCGCGTCGTCGAGCAGTCGTCGGAAGGTGAGCTCGGTCTGCGCGTCGCTGAGATGATGACGATAGAACTCGAGGTAGCCGCACCACAGTGGCAGCCAGGAATCGTGGTCGTCTGCGGCCAGCGGCCTCACGTGCGCCTTCATCGGTTCAGTATTTCTCATCGGGCCCCGCTGAGTGTGTGGCCGGGTAGGCCACCCTTGGTGGCGGCGTGGAGACCGGACGCGAATACTGGGCCGGGCAAGGCAAATCCTCCACCAGCCCAGGAGACGTGATGGCCGACGATATCGACCCCTTCGATGAAGGCAAGCATTACGCGGCACCGGATATCACCGTCAGCTTCGATGCCGCACGATGCCGGCACTTTGCCGAATGCGTTCGCGGACTTCCCGCGGTGTTCGACACCGGACGCCGGCCGTGGATCGATCCCGCGCAGGCCGACGCGGATGTCGTGGCCGAGGTCGTGCGTCGCTGTCCCAGTGGCGCATTGCAGTACCGGCTGGACTCCGGCATACGCGAATCGCCCGACTCATCCACGACGGCAACGCCTCTGGACGGCGGACCCCTGTTGTTGCGCGGCAACCTCACCATCGTGGAGGTCCGTGACGGTGTGGAGGTCGACAGACACGAAACGCGGATGGCGGCCTGTCGCTGCGGCAAGACCGCCAATGACGTGTTCTGCGACGGAAGCTGCACGGCCGCCTGACCAGGTGGCTGGCATTAGCATCGGTCGCATGCAACCGCTCCGATACTCGATCAACGTCTCGCTGGACGGATGCTGCGACCATCGCGAGGGGATTCCCGACGAGGAACTGCATCGCCGCGCGGCCGCGACGCTGGCGCGTGCCGACGCTCTCATCTTCGGCCGCATCACCTACGAGATGATGGAATCGGCGTGGCGACTTCCGATTCCGCGGGGGACGATGCCCGAGTGGACCGCACCGTTTGCCGAGACGATCGACGCCGCAAAGAAATACGTTGTGTCGACTACCCTGACCACGCTCGACTGGAACTCGGAGTTGCTACGTGGCGATCTCGCCGACGCCGTCACCCGACTCAAACAGCAGCCGGGTAGGGGACTGTACGTCGGCGGGGTCACGCTGCCCCTGGCATTGGCCGAGTTGGGGTTGATCGACGAGTATGAGTTCGTGGTGTATCCACGTGTGATCGGTCATGGGCCGACGCTCTTCTCCGGGCTGTCCCGGCCGCTCGACCTCGAGTTGACCGGACGCGAGGAACTCGGTTCCGGAGCCGTGGCGTTGACCTATCGACCCCGGTGACGTTCCGATGAAGTGGTCGAAAGATGTGGGAGTAGAAGGCTGGTCGGCTCGTCGCGTGGGTGCTGGGGCAGGCGCGCGATGGAATCACAACATTCACTACCATCGGCTGATCATGGCTGCGCTGCCCCCACATGCGCGCACCGCGCTCGACGTCGGGACCGGCGACGGACTGCTCGCGGTCGAACTGCGCGAACGGATTCCCGAGGTGGTCGCTATCGACATCGACGAATCTGTGTTGGACCGCGCGCGGAGCGAGGCGAAGGGCATCGAATGGATTCGGGGCGACGTGATGGACCATCGGTTCGGCCGGACCTTTGACGTCGTCGCCTCGGTGGCAACCCTGCATCACCTCCCCGACCTGTCCGCGGCGTTTCGGCGGTTGTCCGACCTGACATCGCCGGGGGGAACGCTGGTCACGGTGGGCCTTGCGCGGCCGACTCGAATATCGGAACATGGTCTCGGTCTGCTCGGTGTTGCGCAGCATCGGTGGCTGTCACTGCGGCGTGGCCACTGGGAGCATTCGGCGCCGACGGTGTGGCCGCCGCCGCACTCGTATACCGAGGTACGTCAGTGTGCGATGCGGGAATTACCTGGTGCGCAATGGAAGTTGCTGCCGCTGTTCCGGTATGCCGTGACGTGGCACAAGCCGATGTCATGAGACCTCGAAGTGACTAGGACGATGTCGGTGCGGAGCGCGACCGGCACCGATCGTCGTCGGCGTGTGCCGTGGTGAGCCGGCGCAGCAGTGTGCCGAGTTGCGTGCGCTGATCCTCGGTGAGGAGCGCGAAGAAGTCCTCGGCGTCGGTGGCCTGCGCTTGCTGAAGTTCGGCGAGCACGCGTCGGCCTTCGGGTGTGGTGCGCACACAGCGTGCGCGACGATCACGTTCGTCGGGCACCCGTTCGGTCAGTCCCCGGTCCTCGAGCCGGTCGATCACCTCCGTCGCCGATCGGGGGGCGATCCGAAGGCGCTGTGCGATCTCGCCCAGGCGTGGATTCTCGCTGTGGGCGACGACCCGCAGGGCCCGTGCCTCGTGCGGGGAGAGGTGCCAGGGATCGAGCGTGCCGACCCATCGGCGACGCAGGGCGCGGGAGGTGGTCATCACCAAGTCCCGGAGTGATTCGCGGTCGGCGTCGTCGGCGTGGTCGGGTGCCTCGGGCATAAAAGGGATGCTACCTCAGTTGGTACTGGCGATACCATGAGGGAACCTCAGCATGATCAAAGGAGGTGGGTGCCCTGACAGCCCCTCAATCTGTGATGCCTCAACGTGGTGGACCGGCGCGCGTGAATCCGGCCGACCGCATTCAACTGGACAACAGTCCCGTCAGTCTGCGCCGCGTCGCGGCGCTGTTCACGCACTACCGACTGCGTATCGCCGTCGTGATGGTTCTCATCGTCGTATCGTCGGTGATCACGCTCGCCAATCCGTTCCTCGTCCGCGCCGTGATCGATCACGCGATCCCGAAACAGGACGTGACCCTGCTGGTGTGGGCGGTGGTGGCCATGATCGGCATCACCGTCGTCAGCTCCGTCCTCGGTGTGCTGCAGACCTGGATCTCCACCACAGTCGGGCAGCGCGTGATGCACGACCTGCGAACCCGGGTGTTCGCGCACCTGCAGCGGCAGTCTCTGGGCTTTTTCACGCGCACTCGCGGGGGAGAGGTGCAATCCCGGCTAACCAACGACATCGGCGGCATGCAGACCGTCGTCACCACGACCGCCACGTCGGTGGCCGCCAATCTCACCACGGTCGTCGGTACCGTCGTCGCGATGGTGGTGCTCAGTTGGCAGCTGTCGTTGCTGTCGCTGGTGGTGGTGCCGCCGGCGATCTGGCTGACCCGCACCGTCGCCCGGATGCGGCGCGAGGTCACCGCCGCACGGCAGCGCACCCTCGCCGACATGCAGACCCAGATCGAGGAATCGTTGTCGATCGGCGGCATCCAACTGTCCAAGACCCTGGGTGCGGGACCCGTGCTCGCCGAACGATTCTCCGACACCTCGCACCGCCTCGTCGATCTCGAGGTGCGTTCACAGCTGTCGGGGCGGTGGCGGATGGCGACGATGAACATCATCTTCGCGACGATCCCGGCACTGCTCTATCTGGTGGCCGGACTGCCGGCGACCTCCGGTGGCATGACGATCGGCACCCTGGTCGCCTTCACCGGACTACAGGCGGCACTGTTCCGTCCGCTGATGGGTCTGCTCGATGTGGGTGTCAGCATCACCAGCTCGCTGGCCCTGTTCAGCCGGATCTTCGAGTATCTCGACCTTCCCGTCACCATTGCCGATCCGGAACATCCGGTGCCACTGCAGGATCCACGTGGTGCTGTCCGGTTTGACGATGTTGTGTTCCGCTACGAGGGTGCAGCCACCAACGCACTGGACGGAATCGACATCGACCTGCCCGCAGGCGGATCACTGGCGCTGGTCGGCGAAACCGGTTCGGGCAAGACCACTCTCGCCTCCCTGGTGTCGCGACTGCACGACGTGGACCACGGATCGGTGAGCATCGACGGAGTCGACGTCCGCGACATCTCCCTCGCCGACCTCGCGAAGCTGGTCGGTGTGGTGTCGCAGGAGACGTACCTACTGCATGCCAGCATCCGTGACAACCTGCGCCATGCCCGGCCCGACGCGAGCGATGCCGAGATCGAGGCGGCGGCACGCGCCGCACAGGTGCACGATCTCGTTGCCGCGCTGCCCGACGGCTACGACACCCTCGTCGGTGCCCGCGGGCATCGGTTCTCCGGCGGTGAGAAGCAGCGAATCGCGCTGGCGCGCACACTGTTGCGCAACCCGAAGATCCTCGTGCTCGACGAGGCCACCAGTGCGTTGGACAACGAGACCGAACGTGCGGTGCAGGCCGCCGTCGACGCCGCCAGTCGGGGACGTACCACCATCACGGTGGCGCACCGACTGTCCACGATTCGTGACGCCGACCAGATCCTGGTGCTCGATCACGGACGTGTCGTCGAACGGGGAACCCACGACGAACTGCTGGCACAGGGTGGTCGCTATGCACGGCTGCTCGCGCGAGGCGACGTGCCCGTGGCCGCATGATGGAGGTCGTTGCGCTCGAGGCTCGTCGGACGGTCACCTTCCGCTGAATTGTGGCTCCCGACACCGTAGGTTTGTGCCATGACCAAGAACCTCGTCGTGTGCTGCGACGGGACATGGAAAAGTGCCGACGACCAGTTCGTCTCCAATGTGGAGAAGATCGCGCGTTCGGTCGCGTCCTCGGGTGCCGACGGTGAACCGCAGATCGTTCACTACTCGCGTGGCGTGGGTTCGGGAGGAAGTCGTGTCGAACGGCTCTTGGGTGGTGCATTCGGCATCGGTCTCGACGCGGCGATCACCGACTGCTATCGGTTCCTGGCCCTGAATTACGCGCCGGGGGACCGGGTGTTCGTCTTCGGGTTCAGTCGCGGCGCCTACACCGCGCGCAGCCTGTGCGGCATGATCGCGCGGGTCGGCCTCCTCACCCCGATGGGGGTGGCGCAGGGGAAGCTGCCCACGGCGATGACGCTGTACCGAAACCGGCCGTACAGCGCCGATCCCGCCGAGCCGACCCCGGTGGAGCCCGAGTACGACCGGGCGGTCGCCGACCTCGGCACCTACTGTCATCCGGCGGCGGAGGTGACCATCGACTTCCTGGGGCTCTTCGATACCGTTGGTGCGCTGGGGGTTCCCGGAATCGCGCGACGAAAGTACAAGTTCCACGATGTGACTCTGTCGGACACGGTGACGTGCGCTCGCCAGGCCCTCGCCATCGCCGAACGCCGGCGGATCTTCGCCCCCTGCCTGTGGGGCGGGCACCACCTCGACATCGCCCAGGTCTGGTTCGACGGCGTGCACTCCGACGTCGGCGGTGGGTATCAGGACTGCTTCTACTCCGATCAATCGCTGTTGTGGATGGTGCGCGAGGCAATGGGAACCGGGCGCTACGGAATCCGGCACGGTCTGAGCTTTGACTGGGACCGGTTGTCCACCAACAAGTGTCAGGCAGCGGACGCGATCGAGCAGCACAACTCGCTGACATTCGCGTATCGAATCTCCAACGTGTTCAGCGTGATCGGTGGTGCGCTCCGACGCAAATCCGCGCCGTTCGTGCCGCGGTTCGCCCGTGGGTGGCGAACCTTCGCTCCGACGGTGGAGATTCCGGGCAGCGGCCTCTCGCGTGCCTACGATGTGCGGGTCGAGAGTTCTGCCGTGGTTCGGGCGGTCAATCCCAACATGCGTTCGTGGTTCGACGAAGTTCGACGTCTCGGCGGTGACCCCGACACCCTCGCGGTGGCGGTGCCGTCATGGTCGCAGGCATCGGGCCCGGGTGCAGATGCGTGACCGCGACAGCGGTCCCGCTCTCGAACTCCGTTCCTGCCGTTGTGCCTATAGAGTCGGTCGGGATGTCCGGTTCGCGTGTCCTGAACGGGCCGGTGTTCGACGTTTCGAGAGGACTACATGAGTCAGCCCGCAACCCGCCGCACGACAGTTGTCGCCGGACTGTGTGCCGTCACGCTGATCGCTTCTGCGTGCGGTGGCAACGATGCGAATGACGCCGCGTCGCAAACATCGTCGGTCGCCTCGTCGGTGTCAGGGTCGATGACATCGTCGACGGGGTCAACGACGACGTCGATGTCAGCGTCCGGTGAGGAGACGAGCACTTCGTCTGTCACGGGGTCGTCGACGTCGGCCGCCTCGGGTCAGGTGACGATCATGGGGGAGCGTGACGTCGAGGTCACCTTGACCGGCCCGATCGCTGCCAAGTACTCCTCGGCGACCGCCGCGCAGAAGACGGCCCTCGGCAAGCCGCTGACCGGCGACCACAATGCCGGAACCCGCGACAGCGGCGTCGTGTTCCAACAGTTTCAGGGCGGCGTGATCATCGCGAAGAACGACGACGCCGGGACGCCCGCGTACATCGTCACCTCCGGCAAGATCCGGGACGCGTGGAACACCGAGCGTGCTCCGGACGGCACGCCGTCGCTGAGCGGTCAGAACGGTTCGGCCGGACCTCTGGGAGTTCCCACCAGCGACCTCACCACCGAGGGCGACGTGGAGACGGTGACCTTTGAGCACGGCAAGATCACCGAGAACACCACGACCGGCGTGGTCACCGTGACCGTCGACGGGAAGGTCGTGCCGTCGGGTCTCAGCTGAGATCCGCAAGCTGCGGCATCACATCAATTCCCGAAGGTGACGCCACCGGTCCGGGTTGCGGGGTTGTGCCGATGGCGATCCGGCTCATCGACGCCTGGTAGCTGGATGCGCAGATCAGGCCAAGGGGCGATTCACCGTCGGCTGCCGATGAATGAGACTGCCGACAACGGCCGGCATCAGTGTGAAACCGTTGGGCGGCAGATTAATACGCAGTGGCGTACTGGTAGTCCTGCATATTCGATTGCTGCGTAATTGCTACCGACTCGTGTATCACCGGTGATACACTGGGCGGCATGACCGACGTTGTGAGTGTGCGGGATCTGCGTAACAACGGGGGTGAGGTGTTACGCCGAGTCGAGCGTGGTGAGACGATCGTGGTTACCCGCGATGGCGAGCCGGTGGCCGAACTTCGGTCTTTGCCCAGGAGGAGTGTGAGCGCGGCAGAGTTGATTCGTCGGCGCGTCAATCTTCCGCAGATCGATCCGGACGTCCTGCGATCTGACATCGACAGCGTGTTGGATTCGTCCCTATGACAGGACGGGTTGCGACGACGCGGGGGATGCTGGACACCTCAACCGTGATTCTGCTCGGCAGGCTGACCGATCCTGACGAGCTGCCTGAGGAGTCGGTGATCAGCGCAATCACTCTTGCGGAGCTTTCGGTTGGCCCGCACGTGGCGCGCACCGACCACGAGAGAAGTGCCAGGCAACAGCACGTTCAGCAGGCAGAAGCAGACTTCGAGGTTCTTGCATTCACCGCCGACAGTGCGCGAGCTTTCGGCGGCGTCGCGGCGGCATTGCGCTCGTCGGGGCGAAAGCCCAGTGCGCGAGCATATGACGCACTGATCGCGGCCAGTGCCATCGCGAACGGCATTCCGCTGTACACGTGCAACCCCAACGACTTTGTTGGCATACCCCAACTGGAGCTACGTTCGGTGACACATCCGGACGCTGGAGCCTGAGTGTCACTGGGTCTCAAATAGGGTTTGCGGGAGCCTCGGCGCTCGGTGTCCCGTGGCGATCATTGCCGAGCCGGGCAACGCCTTCGATTTGGTCCACATATCTGACACTCGCTCCCAAGTTGGGTGTCAAGCTCCCGGCTACGCTGTCATCGACAGCCGACGACGTCCGAAACGCTATGGGCGGCAGAGGAGTACCCAACGCTGTACTGGTAACCATCTGATGGAATGGCATGGGTCGGGGTTGTTGGGCTTGAGTTCCGTTGCTGTGCAACACCTTAAGCAGTGGTTTACCGGTAAACCTGCGTCTTCGATTCCTGCACAGTCCTCAGATACTCAAAGCGTTCCAAGCGTCCGCGACGCTTGTCTTACAATTTGTACTACACTTGGAACCGTGGCTGACACCATCACATTTCGACCCGACGAGGACACCTCTCGGGCACTGTCGATCCTGACGGAAGACGGAACGCCGGTATCTGCTGCCGTCCGCGCTGCGCTCATCGACGCGGCAAGACACAAGGCTGCCAAGTCGCTCCGCGAAGAAGCGGAAGCGCTAGCCGAGGACCCGATCGATCGAGCTGAGGCCGCGCAGGTGCTTCGGGACATGGAGGCGTTACGTGCGAGGTGAGGTGTACCGGCTTCGCGCTCCAAAGGATGTCCACGGTCACGAACAGTCGGGCGCCCGCTACGCGGTGGTTGTGCAATCGGACCAGTTGCCGCTTTCGACCTGGCTGGTCGCGCCGACATCAACGTCGGCACGGGCCGCGACATTCAGACCCGAAGTGGAGGTCGCAGGTCGAACAACGCGCGTCCTGGCTGAGCAGGTTGCGGCCGTTGATCCACAGCGACTCGGAGAGAGTGCGGGTTACCTGACCCATGAAGAGTTGCGGCGCGTAGACGCCGCGCTCCGCGTGGTTCTCGAGTTGTAGGCGGGTGCGGGTAAGTCCCTTGGAGTGGTAGGGCTGTGCAGTGGTTTACTGGTAACCCTGCATATTCGATTCCTGCATAACCAATTCGGGGCTGCGCACCCTGGCCAGGCCGGAGTGTTACATGTAACGTGTGGGCATGGCAGTGAGGGACAGGGTTGGCGAGTACCGGCGCCGGATGCGTGAGCGAGGTTTGCGACCGTTGCAGGTCTGGGTTCCTGACGTACGAACGCCAGAGTTTGCCGCGCAAGCCCACAAGCAATCGGTTCTCGTGGCAGAGGCCGACGCCGATGGGGATGAGCAGGATTTCGTCGAGGCTGTCGCCGCGCCTTGGGACGACGAGGCGTGATTCGCGGCGAAATCTGGACCGTCGCGGGTGGTGTGTATACATCCAAACCGCGGCCGGCCGTCATCGTGCAGGATGACCTGTTCGATTCAACTCTTTCGGTGGTAGTTGCGCCGATGACGAGCCAGCTCATCGATGCGCCCCTGTTGCGGATTCGTATCCCGGGTGATCCCGATTCGATCTCGGGCCTCGAGCGGGACAGTGACGTGATGGTTGACAAGCTAACCGCGGTACGACGGTCGAATGTTCAGACGCGCGTCGGCCGTCTGACATCCGAACAGCTCATTGAAGTCGAACGCTCGTTGATGGCGTTTCTGGGACTTGCGCGATGACGTCATGCGTAGTGGCGTACAGCGTGGGTTGGGGTGGTGGTGGGGCGCTTACTTGAGTTCCTTTGCCGCGCAACGTAACACGTAGTGCTTTACTGGATACCGTCAATATCGAGTTGATCATATTCCCGTGCAAGAGCTTTGGTGGGCATGCAGCGATCCTCCGCTGGTGAGGGGTGGACTAGCTTGCGTCACTGATTAGATCAGTGTCAATATTGATGTGTGTCGAAACAGCATCTGCTGGCGGTAGGCGCCGGCCAAGGTCTGAGTACCGACGATGCCGCGAGGTGGGCGGCGGCTCTGAAGGCGCTCGCGGATCCGGTTCGATTGCGGTTGGTCTCCGAAGTGGCCACGCATCCCGGCGGTGAGGCGTGTGTGTGCGACATTTCCGGCTCGTTTGCGGTGTCCCAGCCGACCATCTCGCACCATTTGAAGGTTCTGCGCGAAGCTGGTGTGGTCACTAGTGAGCGGCGTGCCACGTGGGTGTACTACCGGGTCAACACGGGTGTGCTGAGTCAGTTGTCGGAGTTGTTGGGTGTCCTTGCAGCGGTGGTGGGGGAGTCGAAGTCGTGCGAGGCTCTGGAGTGAGCGGCATGAATAGCGGTGTTGCCGGCCGACTTTCCGTTCTCGACAGGTTCCTGCCTGTGTGGATTTCTGCGGCGATGGTAGCCGGTTTGCTACTCGGTCGTGTGGTGCCCGGCCTCGGTGACAGCCTCGCGGGGGTGGAGATCGACGGTAACTCGCTGCCGATCGCTCTCGGGCTGTTGATCATGATGTATCCGGTGCTGGCCAAAGTCCGCTATGACCGGCTCGACTCGGTGACCGGCGACCGTCGGATGCTGGTCGGGTCACTCGTATTGAACTGGGTCGTCGGGCCAGCGCTGATGTTCGCGTTGGCGTGGTTGCTGTTGCCGGACCTTCCGGAGTACCGGACTGGGCTGATAATCGTTGGGTTGGCGCGTTGCATCGCGATGGTGATCATCTGGAACGACCTGGCGTGTGGCGATCGCGAGGCCGCGGCGGTGCTGGTGGCGTTGAACTCGATCTTCCAGGTGGCCATGTTCGCTGTGCTCGGCTGGTTCTATCTTTCTGCCCTGCCGGGCTGGCTCGGGCTCGAACGAACCACTATCGATACCTCTCCGTGGCAGATCGCCAAGTCGGTGCTGATCTTCCTAGGCATCCCGGTGTTGGCGGGCTATTTGACCCGACGTCTGGGCGAGCGCGCCAAGGGCCGCGACTGGTACGAGAACACACTGCTACCGCGATTGGGGCCATGGGCGCTCTACGGGCTGCTGTTCACGATCGTGATCCTCTTCGCTCTTCAGGGCGATCAGATCACCTCCCACCCATGGGATGTCGTGCGCATCGCGATCCCGCTCCTGATCTACTTCGCCATCATGTGGGGCGGCGGCTTCGCTCTCGGCGCCGTGATGGGACTGGGGTACGCGCGCACCACGACACTGGCGTTCACCGCGGCCGGCAACAACTTCGAACTTGCCATCGCCGTAGCCATCGCGACCTACGGCGCGGCATCAGGACAAGCTCTGGCCGGGGTGATCGGCCCGCTCATCGAGGTACCGGTGCTGGTGGGCCTGGTGTATGTGTCACTGGCACTTCGCCAACACTTCACCGACGCAGTGTCGAAATCCAAGGAATCGAAGGAGTCGAATCCGAGATGTCTGAAATTCCCGCTGGCTGATCGACGATGACGAGCAACCGGTGGTCAGTTCTGTTCGTGTGCGTCAGCAACCGGGGCAAATCGGTGATGGCCGAAGGTCTCGCCCGCGCTTTCGCCGCGGACATGCTCGACCCGTCGTCGGCGGGGACCGAGGCGAAGCTCGGCGCCGCGCCGAATGCTCAGTCCGTGCAGGTGCTGGGCGAGGTGGATGTCGACGTCAGCGATCACCGACCCGCCAGTTAACCGACGAGATGATGCGCGCTGCCGACCTCGTCGTCGTGGTCGGCACGTCAGCACAGGTGAGCACACCGGAGGGGGTTGCCCTCGAGGTGTGGGACACCGACGAACCGTCGCTGCGTGGCATCGACGGGCTCGACCGGATGCGGCTGATCCGCGACGACATCACCACCCGCATTCGCGATCTCGTCGAACGCAGCGGGCAGTAGAGGACGGCATTCTCGGCGTCCTATCTGATCAGCAACACGCCGACCGTGGATCTTCGTGCGCGGACGCCCTACACAACACACAGAATCCTGCGGTTCAGTTTCAGTGGTGTTGACTTCCAACAGCTTTGGGCTCGTGTCGAAGGTGTCGGAGTCGGCCAGCGCCGTTCGAGTACCAGATTGAATCGGTAGCGGCCATCGATACTGCCTATCGTTACTGATCGTCGACGGGATCGCACAAGGGCGGGGAGGGCAATGAATACGCAGTCACGGGACGATCGACCGCAGTTGCAGCGTCGCCTGGGGGTGTTCGACGCAGTGGTGATCGGTTTGGGATCGATGGTCGGGGCGGGCATCTTCGCTGCGCTGGGACCGGCTGCGGCAGCGGCGGGTTCCGGGTTGTTGGTGGGGCTGATGGTGGCCGCGGTCGTGGCATATTGCAACGCGACGTCCTCGGCACGGCTCGCCGCCCGGTATCCGCAATCCGGCGGCACCTACGTCTACGGGCGCGAGCGGTTGGGTGACTTCTGGGGCTATCTGGCTGGATGGGCGTTCGTGGTCGGCAAGACCGCATCGTGTGCGGCGATGGCGTTGACCGTCGGGGTCTATGTGTGTCCCGCCTATGCCCATGCGGTCGCGGTCGCGGCCGTGGTCGCCTTGACCGCGGTGAACTATTGCGGCGTGCAGAAGTCGGCGCTGCTGACACGGGTGATCGTCTCGGTCGTTCTGGTGGTACTTGCGCTGGTGGTGGTCGTCAGCCTGACCTCGGGGCAGGCGGTCGTGGGCCGATTGGACATCGGTTCCGACATCACCGTGGGTGGGGTGTTGCAGGCAGCGGGGTTGTTGTTCTTCGCCTTCGCCGGGTACGCCCGGATCGCCACGTTGGGCGAGGAGGTCCGAGAGCCGGCCCGCACTATTCCTCGGGCAATCCCGTTGGCCCTGGGGATAACCTTGGTCGTCTATGCGGCGGTGGCGGTAGCGGTGTTGTCGGTGCTGGGCGCCGACCGGTTGAGCTCCTCGACCGCGCCGCTGACCGACGCGGTCCGCAGTGCCGGGGTGGCGTGGATGGTCCCCGTCGTGCAGGTAGGCGCCGCGGTCGCGGCTTTAGGATCACTGCTGGCTCTGGTATTGGGGGTTTCCCGCACCACGTTGGCGATGGCCCGCGACCACCACCTACCGCACATGCTGGCTGCAGTTCACCCGCGATTCGAGGTGCCCCATCGCGCCGAGTTGGCGGTGGCGGCGGTCGTCATCGTGGTCGCGGCAACGGTCGACGTTCGCGGCGCGATCGGCTTCTCCTCTTTCGGGGTGCTGATCTACTACGCGATAGCCAACGCCGCCGCCTGGACCCTGACCCGAGATGAGGCCCGCCCCCCACGGTGGGTACCGGTGATCGGTGTCACGGGCTGCGCGATCCTCGCGGCGGCTTTACCGCTGGTCTCGGTCATCATTGGTGCCGTTGTCATCGCAGCAGGTGCGGTGTTCTACTGGCTTCGGAGAACCCCTGACAGCCGAACCTCACCCCCCTCGACGAGTTGACTGGCGCAGCGTTCTTTCTTCACTACGAAGGACCCTCTCGGGCCAACTCCGCAAACGCTTCACGATCTTCGGCCAGTGTCTGCTCGCCCGCCTTCGTTGCACCGTAGACCTGCCGTGTACGACCGTCCACGACCCGTGATGAATATGTGGAGTCGCACAGCGCCGCGCTGAAACTCCCGCACCGTCCACCCCCCTTGCAGTGACGAATCCGATATCGGCATTGCACCTTACCGACAGAAGTCACCCGTCCCAGGCAGCTGTTCCAGCCGCCGCGCACCTTGGGATCGCGAAGCTTGAGCCAAGACTGGACGCTGCTGTGGCGCTCTCAGTTGAGAGTGGCGATGGTGGTGGCAATTGAATGGGCGTAGCGGGCGTAGGTGGCTGCGGCCAGTGCTGCATGGCGCGCGGTCACCTGATGGCTGTAGCCGAGCATGTCAGCGACGATGGGCGCTGGGGCGAGCGCGACGAGGTTGTCCAGGGCGCTGTTTCGGCTGCCGCGCACGTTGATCCCGAGGCGGCGAAGGGTGTGCATGACGGTCTGCGGATGCAGGTGGCGGCCGGGTCGGTATCCGGGGAACAGATACATGGTGTCGGCGCCGGCGGTCTGCAGGTTGGGGCGATGTTCGAGGAGTTCGTAGATCAACACGGCGAATGGCGCCGGAACGGGTGTGGGATCGGTGCCGAGGCGAATCCGCAGCTCGGTGGGGGTCAGTTCCAGGTCGCCGATCTGTAGGGTGACGATTCGGCCGATCGGTTGGGCGTAAAGGAGCATCAGGAGGCCGGCTACACGTTGGTGCAGGCTGGTGACATCTCCACGCATCAGCGTCTGAATCCATTGCAGGCGTTGGTCATCGGTCAACGAGGGCGTGGTCTTGGCGTAGCGGTGCTCGATCGTGACGGTGGTGTTGATCTGCATAGCGCGGCACCACACGAAGAAGGTTCGTATGAGGTGTCTGGTGGTCGGCCCGGAGTGCAGGTACTGGTCGATGTCGTGCTGGGTGGCCGTTTCCGCTGTGCGGTCGTGGGTGTGGTGGAGCCAGTTGAGGAACTTGATGACCTCGGTGATCTCCTGTTTCGCGTTGCGGACCGCGCCCTCGCTGGATTGCCCGGGTGTGGAGTTGGCGCGGATGCGTCGCAGGTGATGCCAGGTGGCGAAGCGGTGGGTGATCGCCCACGTTTCCGGGGTATCGGCCGCGGCTTCTTTGGCGGCCAGCCACTTTTCGAACAGTGCCAGATAATGGTCACGGCGCTCCAGCAGGCCGTGCTGCTCGAGGATGGAGCGGAGGTGCTCGACTGTCTTGGAGGGATCTAGGGCGTCGAGCGCGTCATGACTGCACGGAAGGGTAAGTCCCCTGGAGTGGTGGGGTTTCGGGCCTGACGTCAGCCACGGCAGGACGCCCTGTTGCGGCGTGTCGTGACGGCTGGAGGTGGGCCATCGCGTAGTGGTCAATGAGTTACCTACCAAAGTGACTCACAGTAAGGACACACACGCGATGACCCACGACCATTCTGCCCTGCTCGCCCAGCTTGATGCACTCACCTCTGCCGATTCCGGCGCGGTGTTCGCCGAACTGGTGCGCGCCGGCCTGCAAGCTCTGATCGAGGCCGAGGCCACCGAGAAGATCGGCGCCGGCCGTTACGAGCGTTCCGCGGAACGATCCACCCACCGCAACGGCCACCGCTCCAAGACG